>JAPLNX010000090.1 GCA_026400935.1 Planctomycetia bacterium
AACACGACCGCACGACCGCGATGTCGTCGATGCACTCGGCCGTGTGAGGCAACCAATCGCTGACCCACAACCCGCTCTGGCCGTACTGCGACCATTTCCGCTTCGACGGAAACAGCGGAGCATCAATTTCCCCCATCGACAAGATGACCGGCTTAAAACTCGGCGGCAGCTTCTGGCCCGCCAACTCATTGAGCTTCGGCTTCGGATCGAACGTGTCGATGTGACTCGGACCACCTTCCATAAAGAGAAAGATGACCGACTTCGCCCGCCCAAACCGATGCGGCACTTTTGCGCTGTGCGCGGACGCGGGCGAGACGTTGTCGGATTCGGCTGCACTCAATGAAGATTGCAACAGCCACGACAACGGGAGCGAGCCGAAGCCTGCACCGGCGCGGAGAAGCATTTCACGGCGAGATGCTTGAGCGTTGAGAAACATGATCGTTCACTTGCGTTGAAGTTGAGTCGCCCGCCGTGTTCGGCTTGAGGTGCTACCAAAATACTTCTCGAAGTCGGCCGCGTCGAGCAGTCCGCTGCGATCGAGATGGATTCGAGTCGAAATCACACCGCCTCACGCGCCGTCTGAGTCAGTCGATCAACATTCCAGACGATGAGCAACATCGCAATTCAAATGACTCCTTCTTCCCGTAGTGCTCGGCGGAGTTGAACCATGCGCGGATGATTGATTCGCAGAACGTCGATCGTGGTTCGACCAATCGGCGATCTGCCGACCAGCAGGACGCCATTCCATTCAAAGTGCTTGTCCCACGCATCGCGGCGCGGATGAAACAGCCGGGTGATTTTTCCAGTCAGCGGATCGACGCCGGAGATGTTTGGACCTTTGAAGCTGTTGCAGTGGAAGCACGACAATGCCAAGTTGTCTTTGTCGGTGGAGCCGTGATGCTTTTCCGCAATAATGTGGTCGAGTTGAAACCGTAGCCATTCCAGCGTCGGCAATCGACAGTATTCGCAATGGCCTTCAGCTCGGTCCCAAACGAGTTGTTCCAGTTCGCGATCCATCACGCGCCTCACACCGAGGCGTTTCGCAGGAACAACCGGGCCTTCGATTTCATCAACTCAATCAAGCATCCGACCTGCCGGTAGTTGTCGATTTCGATTTCGTCGTCTGCACTGAGCTCACCAGCTCGCGCCTTTGTGGCCAGTTCGTCCATCCGCTGCTTGTCTTCGTCAGACAGCTTCAATTCGGCTAACGCCTGAGCCGCATCAGGAGTCAGCTTCCAGTTGGACGGATCAACCGCGCGAGCCAAAATCGCGGACTCATCGTTGGGAATCGAAAGCGTTGTGGTCATTGGTTCCTCCAAATCGCTCGCACCGTACCTGCCGAATAGACTACCAGTTTAATCACTCTTGAAAAGCGTCATGCCCCATGTCGGTCGTCAACAATACCTCATTTTGCATTGCTGACGAGGCATACGCTGTCACCTGCTCGACATCATCGACCGTCAACTGCGGATGCTTCCGCAGAATGGTGTCGCGATCAGCACCCGACGCGATCCCTTCCAAAATCATGGCCACGCTAATTCACGTGCCGCGAATGATCGGCTTCCCTCCCAGGATCGCCGAGTCCGATGTGATGTGGTCAAACATGTGCGGTCACTCCCGTGAAAAACAGTTTGTCTCGATCTAATTTCTGTGCCCCGCAAAAGCTGGCGAGTCAAATACTGGTTCACGGCCGACACGCGAGACACGAAGGAACTGACGGGCACGACTCAATGCAACCCAAACAGCATTTGTTCCCCGCGATGCCGCGTGATCTTTCAGAAGTTCATCGACACCAGCCACAAACACAGCATCAAATTCGAGTCCAACGATGCTGTCGTAATCGGTGATAATAACTTTCTCGACACTCTCTTTTACGTCCTCGCCCGTGGCCCATCTGGCGGGAATCGCGTATTCGTCGAGTTTTGGAACCAACGTCTCTTTTGCGAATGCCTCAAGGCTACTCGGTAAAACAACCGCCAGGCTCCATGCGTCGAAGCTCGGATCCGTTTTTACTTCGGCGATCTCATTGATAATTAGGTCGAATTCAGTTTCCCGATCCGTCGCAGTTAATATGTGCGGCTCGTAACCATCGCCAGAGTGCCAAACGAATGGCCGCTTCAGCGGCTCTGCAATTCCGACAACCGATTTGAACTTCTCCAGAAAATCAAAAATCTTTCGTGAGGAACGATAGTTCGTCTCTAAGCGGCGCACGTTCTCTCGGGGAATTTCAATCCCGAAGTCATCCCAGCTTAGAACTCCACCTTTGCTTGAAATCCGCTGTTCAAGATCGCCGACAATGGTCATCACGCCGTCGGGTAATGATGCAAGATCGGCCAGTAGTCTCAGTGCAATCGGTTCGTAGTATTGCGCTTCATCAATCATCACATGCGAGAAACGGGGCAATGACTTCAAATGCTTGGCGTTTTCCTCGCCGCCATCGGTAATGAAGTGAATGAGCCAGAGAAGAAAGAACCGATCGACTCTTGAAACAAGACGGTTTTCGCGTTGCTTCTGAACGTATTCGCGCAACGCATTTCGGTGACTCTCGGTTAGGCTTTTCGCAGCCGTCGGCGATTCGTAGAAGGCGTATAGAAGTTCGACGTACTCCGAAAGCAGATTCATGGCGTCGTCGTGAAATTGATTGACCAGCTCACGGAGGCTTCGATCTGCACTCGTCGGATACCGTCCGAGACGATCCGGTTGTGGCAGAACATCGCGAATTGCTTTCAACGCCGTGCTTACTTCTTCCACCGTGAATCCAACAGAACCGATCCCGAGGCGACTTTTGATCGTCAAATTGAACTTCTGGAGTTCAGACTCAAGCAGGTCGAGAAGCGATACAAACTCTCGGTTCAACCGTGATCTCTGCGCGTGACCCCCGTCGATGAACTCTCGCAATTCGTCCTCTGAGAACCCTAACTTTGCGTTCTGAATTTCGTTGACATTGCCCTCTGCCGTCTTGGTCAAGTGAAGGTCTCGGACGCAGCGTTGCAGGTATGGAACGAGATGCTCCTTCCAAACCACAACGAGCAGCGATTCCTCCGAAAAGAAGTCGCTTCGGTTGTGGTCAACACCACGCCGTTCATTAGCTCTCGCTTGGGATTCGCTTCGATGTTCAAAGATCAAATAAGGAATGCGATGGAGTGCAACCGTTGTTTTTCCCGTGCCCGGACCGCCCAACAGAATGAAGACGCCATTCATTGGCCCGCGTATTTGTGCGTTCTGATCCAGGTCAATCGACTGGATAATTTCTCGCAAACCATAAGTTGGCTCACCCTCCGTTAGGACGGGCTTCGTTACACGAGGGACTAAATCATCGCGAAAGAAGTAATCAAATCCTGTCAATGTTCCGTTGCGAAAAAAGTAATCAACGACGGGACCGACGGGGTAGGTTCCCTTTCGCTTGCCAAATCCATATTCAAGTTTCTCCGGGTACTGTCCCGATTGGGCTGAGGCCCTTGCCTTTGTGTAAAGGTCGCCCAACCAATTGGTCCAAGAGACGACTTCAATTGTGCCAAACTTGCCGCCAACGTTTGGAATCTTTGAGAGGTAGAACGTTTCCTGGTCACCGTAATCTGCGACCCCAATACTCGAAAAGAACCACGAGTTTTGGATCGCTAACGCGATATGGTTCTGTTCTAAAATTACTCGCGCGACGGCCTCGTCTGGTGTGCTGACGACTCCCGATCCTCCCGAAATCACTCCCTTGATTTGACGAACTTTCTCTTCGGCAAGTGCCTCAACTGAGTTTCTGGTAAGCCACGACATATTGCATCCAAACGACAGGGAATAAGTTGTCGGACAGGGGACGTTCTGACCATCAAGAAGGGCGTGGCTGTTCGGTGCCCAATCCCTTCAATTCGTTCTGAGCGTGCCACCCACCGCTCGTGAACCTTTTTGGACTGCGGTGACCGGAGTCACCGCTTTTCAAAACGCGGTGATCATAAAACCAGACATCCGTTTGGAACAGCCTCTGGAGTGCGGTGGACCCAGAGGGTACTCCGCACCGCTTTGGATCGCGGCCCAGCCGCTTTGGTTTTTGAACGTCGAACAATCCCAAGAAAGCGGTTCCACCGTTCTCCAAAGCGGCGATGACCCGCCGCACTCCAAATCTCACCGCACTCGGCGTTCGCTCGGTCATTCCCCGTCCGGTCCATCCCGCCGAGTCCCCCTCGTGAGCCAGTTGGACTTGGCGGCCCCAAGTTCGTCGTCCCGCCTTCCGGCGATGTCTTCAACTCCGACCGCTGAAGGCGGAACGACGAACTCGATGGGCCAACACGATGCCCGAACTCGCCGTCGAAATCAAGCGGTGACTCGGACGATGCTCGTCGCGTCATCGAGGCGTCAATTCCGGCAGTCGTCGGATGGAAAGGACTTCGTCGGCATCGAGCGGTTCGATGTCCGACTCGGCGACGGTGACGACCGCAATCGACTCACCGACCGCATTGAAGATTTCCAAGACGCACCCCTCTTCTCCGCCTGACGGATGAGGGACTCGGTCCACGAGATAGGCCACGTCGCCTCGACGGAACGGGTTTTCGGTGAGGTCGCATCGGAGTGCCACACGCTGGTAAAGAGGAAGTTTCATGCGGCCAGAACCTTTCGGGGCTTGAGCGTCACAAAATGAAACATATCGTCGATGGCCCACTGCAACCAGATGAGAACAACCGGCAAGCTACCAACTGGTCCAATCAAGTCCCCTTCGACACGCCAATACGTTCCATACTCATTGAAACCATCCACCGTCGCGTCCTGTCGATCGGCCAATTCTCGGATCGCGTCTCGCAGGATTTCCGGTTGGCCCAATCCAAAACCCGCTTGCGCCAGATATTTCGACTTGTCGTCCCACGGCCGTGGAACCAGCAAGTACTTGATCAACTTCTCGTCGGGAATGATGGCATCGTCGGGAATCTTCATGCGTCACCATCCGTGCGTTCGGCGCTTGCTCAGTGCTTCCCCGTCAGGTCCATCCCGCCGAGTCCCCCTCGTGAGCCAGTTGGACTTGGCGGCCCAAGTTCGTAGTCCCGCCTTCAGACGGTGTCTTCAACTCCGACCGCCTGAAGGCGGAACGACGAACTCGCTGGGCCAACACGCTGCCCGAACTCTCCGGCCAAATCAAGTGGCCACCGCACGTCGCGCGAGCTTTCACACGCTCGGCCCGGTGACGGAGTGCGCACGCGACAACAACTCGCGAGCTTTCTCAATGCCGAGGTATTCGTCGATCTCACCGTGCAGGTGTTCGATCACGTCCATCGGACCTTCCAACTGCAAAGCCAACTGCGACGGGTGCATCGTGGATGCTTGCCGCCACAGTTCGGCGACGACCTCTTCCATGTTCCGCAATTGCTGCCGAGCCTGAGCCAGTCCCGCAGAGTTTTCAATCATGGTCGCACCCGCACAATTCCCTTGGTCAGCCCCGGCTGATTCCGAACTTGGCTGAAGAATTCCACAAACCGATCGTAATCCACCGACTGCGGCCGGACCACAAACAAATCCAAACCATACGTCTTTTGAACCCGCCGCCGAGACCGCAAGTTGTATTCAAACGGCGAAACACTCTTGGAAAGATCGTAGTCGTCGCGCAACACGAGCACGAGATCAACGTCATTCGGTTCCGGCGCGTCGGTCACGAAGCTCCCATCCACAAGAACCGCTTGAGCCAACGGCCACTGCCGCAGTTCCACAAGATACCGACCGAGTTGTTGCAACAGCGCATTTCTCTGCGGCGATTGGCCGAACCTGTCGACTAAATCGTCAAAGCTCGCGTCATGAATTCCCGGCGGCAAATATCCGTTTTCATCAAATTCGGGAATCATATTCGCCCTCTGCGGAGAACCGATTGGTTTGTCGTATCAACTTGCCGCTACGACACGAGGGCGAATACGTTTGAGCTTTGTCTGTTCCTCGCGTTGGACATGGTACAGATCCCAGCGCAACTGCAAGTTCATCCAAAAGTCGGCGGACGTGCCGAAGTACTTGGCCAAGCGCAACGCGGTGCTCGGCGTCATACCTCGACGGCCTTTCGTAAGCTCGTTGACGCGCTGATACGGGACTTGAATCGAGTCGGCCAAATCCCGCTGCGTCATCGCCAGAGGAATGAGAAATTCCTCCAAGAGCATTTCGCCAGGATGTGTCGGTGGTCGGTGTGTGGGAACTCGCATGACCTTCTTGAAACCTCGCTGATCGAGTCAGTGATAATCGACAATTTCCACTTTCGCTGGGCCGGAACTCGTCCACTCAAAACAGATCCGATACTGGTCGTTGATGCGAATGCTGTGCTGCCCCCGACGATCTCGACTCAACGCCTCCAACCGATTGCCCGGAGGAATCCGCAACTCGTCCAACCTCGTCACCGAATCCAATTGATCCAACTTTCGCCGAGCAACACGCCACACAATTTCGGGACAAATCTTCTTGGCCGCCTTTGAATTCACACCATTGAAGACATCGTCGGTCCCTTGGTCGTGAAACGTGACAATCATGCCACCACGTTACCACTCGCCTTGCATCTCATCAATCGCCGAATCCATTGAGCCGTCAATCTTGGCGAGTGCCGCTCGCAAATCTTCCAGCCGAATCGCCGGGTCCGAGTCGATCGCGCAGGAGTCCATGAAATTCGACATCCATCCAACTTTCGTCGTCCGACGCGATTTGCTGAGCCATGATTTTCGTGTCCAGCCTTTATCGCGGCGACAACCTGGAACGATGCGTCGTTCAATCCAACACCCACGCCCATCACTTCGTTCTGAGCGTACCGCCCACCGCTCGTGAACCCCTTTAGACTGCGGTGACCGGAGTCACCGCTTTTCAAAACGCGGTGATCCTAAAACCAGACATCCGTTTGGAACAGACTATGGAGTGCGGTGTGTCAGCACCGCTTTGGATCGCGGCCAAGCCGCTTTGGTTTTTGAACGTCGAACCATCCTAAGAATGCGGTTCCACCGTCCTCCAATGCGGCGATGACCCGCCGCACTCCAAATCTCACCGCACTCGGCGTTCGCTCAGCCATTCCCCGTCTGTTCCATCCCGCCGAGTCCCACTCGTGAGCCTGTTGGACTTGGTGGCCTCAAGTTCGTAGTCCCGCCTTCAGGCGGTGTCTTCAACTCCAACCGCCTGAAGGCGGAACGACGAACTTCTCTGGCGACACAGTGCCTGGGGGCACCAGCGAAATCAAGTCGGTACGGTAGATCGTCATCGAGCGGGCTTCACGGCAAACGCAATCGAAGATGAAAATCGTTTGAGAGGATGAAGTGGAGTCTGGCAACAACAATCACTGGCAAGTGTTACTTCGCAAAAGATTGAGAAGCACGGCGGCGGAGCACGATGAAATAGCCCTGAGCCTTATCGGGAAGCAGTTCCCAGTCATCCGGATGATCTTTTAGCTCACGCACTTGGTCGGGGGATTTCAGATCGCTGTAGGGGTGTCGCGTGTCGAAGACGATGAAGTCGGTGTCGTCGGGGACGTTTTCTCCGTAACCCGCAATGCGACGACGATAATGGCTGTAATCGTACGATCGCTCGTGATGCGTGAAGCGTGGATGAACGAAGTCGTTGGAAGCGACTCGTGCCGTTGGCGGAATCTGAGCGAGCAATTCCGGAAGGTGATCCGCTCGCGGATCATGAGCGTACAACTTCCACAATGACGTTGAAGCGTTCGCGTCCCAAAACGACAGGCCGGCAGGGCTCATGCTGAGAAACAGACCGGTGGCGAAGGCGCTAGTCCAAACGAAGTGTTGCATGAAGGTGACGAGGTGTGGAGTTGAGGCTGTGAGGAGCGAAGCTCGCGAGAACGTTGCCGTGATTCGTTCGCAGATGCGGTTAACATTGCCGATGCCAATGGCCGTCGCCCAGAAGATCACGGGGACGAGCGGCGCATGAAAGTGATGTCGAGGATCATGGGCCAATTCGTTGAGGCACAAGATTCCGAACAACGGTAAACCGACCGCCAGCCGACTCGGTGACAGGAGCGCGATAAAGCCAATTGGAAGCAACATCGACAGCGCATACATCAGCGTTCCCGCTGTCACCAATTCGCCAAACAAAAGGCTCGGCTTTGTCAGCATGTTCCAGACGACCTCGTTCATCGAATTGCCGAACTTGCTGAAGTACTTCACGTAATGCAGTTCCGCCCCGCCTCGAAACCAGGGGATGACGACACGCGTGGCGAAGATGAGATAAACCACACCAAAGACCGCGATGCCTAGACCGAGAAGAATTCGACTCCAATCCTTAGTCTCCCCACCGAGCTTGTCTCGGTGGATCTGGGCCTTTGCACTACGAACCTCTTCACTCGAAAGTTCAAACACCGTAGTGCAGAAGCCCGAAATCCACCGAGGCAAGCTCGGTGGGGGCGATGTGCTAACGCTGGCTTGAGCTTTCACTGCACGAGCCGTCTGCGTTTTGTTGGACTCGCAACTGGTATTCGATTCACTCAATAGCCGCTTGCCGAAGTAGCCTTGCAGCGCGATCCACACACCCAGTGGAGCAATGATGATCGAGTAGTCTTCTTTCGCGGAGAGAGCGATCAGCAACAAGACGCACATCCGCCGGAGTCGCCGCTGCTCCAGCGCATCAAAAGCAAACAAGAAGAACGGAACGCAAAAACTTTCGGGCCGAAACGTCTTGAGATCGACCTCAATATCCAAGTAATGCAACGGAAAATACAACAGATAGGCCGCCGCCAGCAGCAAGCCGGCTCGCGACGAGCCCGTCGATCGTTGAGCCATCCGAAAGACTGGAATCGCACCGATCGCCAAGGCCGTTGATTCGCACAACTCCAACAACAAGTGCGACGGCCAAATCCAATGTAGGGGCAACAACAGCAAGTGGATCACCTGAATGTGCTCACCCAGAAACAGCCCTTGATCCAAGTAACTGCGAAAGCCTTTTCCGTGAGTCAGATTCCACAAATGCTCCTCGTACATCGCCGAGTCGCCATGCGGTATTCGCAGATTGAACCACAACCGCCAGTTCATCGCCGTGAAGACGACAACGTAAACCGCGATAAGTCCGAGCAACCATTTCCATGAAGAGCCACAATCAGCGCTGACTGACTCCACACCGCTCGGGGATGACCTCGCCGCCAACATCTGAGCCAACCAGCCCGCCAACGCGAACGCCTGCCACAACTGCGGCGAAACCAATAAGAATTGTTCGATGCTCTCCAATCGTAATGAGAACGCGAGCAACCGTAACAACTCCCAAGCCCCCATCACCCACCACCACCCAAACGCGAAGCCCACGCTCGTCAGTACGTTGCTCCAACTCCCTGGCGTCTTCCGCCGAATCAACAACGCCGCCACAACACCACTGACTGCGGCAAACATCGACCACATCAACAACAGAGGCAGAAAATCAACGTCAGCAATCCATTCTCCGGAATTGCCTTGAGCCACTCGCCCCCCCAGCACCACCACCAACGCCCGCCAAGTCCCAGGACTCATCAACGCCGTGGCCGTGACCTCCGCCGACAACAAACTCTGCGAACTCATCGCCTGAGCAATGACGCCTCCCAAAACAACCAACGTCGCCCACAACAAGGATCGAGACTGCAAAATCGGTTGATCAGCGGGAGTGACAGGCATCGTCGTCGTCTGTGTTTGTCAAAAGTGAGTGCGAGTGTTGCTCAAGGAATTCTGATCTGCATTCGGTTCCGATATGTCCCAGCGGAATGCCCCACCGTGTCCCAACCACGCCCAACGGCGGTCGCTGCCAATGTGAGCCAAATGTCCGCCGCAGAGTTGGGGGCATCTCCTTCTAACTGGAATTCGATGGCATTCTGTGGGAGTCCCCAACCCGCCGTCGGTGATGGCTCAATGCTGGCTTGAACGGCCCAATCGTCGAACGTCACAGACCCAATTTCCCGTTCCTCATCTTCCAAAAAGATAATGACAGGATCATGAGTCTGAAGCGAGCCGCTAGCCAACTCTCGGAACGGACCTTTTTCGCCTGTACTGGCTTCAGCGATCACGAAACGACTCGCCGTTCGATAAGCCAATCGGGCCGGACGTCCGGTCGGATAGTCTGCTGGCAACACTTCAATCCGCGCATCGCGACAAGGTGAGAATCGCAAGAAGAGCCGTCGATGTCCTTGAACCGTTAACCGACAAAAGGAATTGATGTGAGAGTATGTCGCCTCACTCAAAATGCTCGTGGCCGTGATCTCCGTCAGACGCGCGTCTCTCGAAGAGACCGTTAACGATCGAGTGTCAAATTGGATTTGGACGGCAGTCGGATCGTCTTTCGGATGCGAAACGCGTTGACCTTGCTGACGCGGTTGCGACTGAAAGGCAGCCGGGATCAAGCTGCTCCAACAACGGTCTGGCGAGATTTCTGAGAAGCCAAGAAACGGACTGATTTCGAGCCGATAGGACTCTTGCCGAATCGAGACGTCACCATTTGTAGCCAACACATTGACGGACGGATTCAAAGCGACTGCCAAAGGAGTTTTATTAAGCCCAGCACTGATCAATTCAGCTCTCGCAAGCTCGCCAAACGGTCGTGTCGAAGGGTCAGGCCCGCGCAGCGCCCAAGGCAAAAATAACCCCAGCAATGCTCCAACAATGATTGCGGAAACGAATCCGACGCGTCGGTTTGCTACCGGCTTGTCCCAACGTAACACCAATACAAAACCAACACCGCCGACCAGAAGTCCCCACCACCACAGACTCGGTGCCGATAAAGGGAACACAATCCTGGCAGCGGTCGCACACGAGAACCACAACGCGGCCAAGCTCAGCAGAGTCATCTTCAACACAGAATGGCGACTTCGAGCCAGCGCCCAAATGCCTAATACCGCAATCAACAACAGCGTCAGCGGCCAAACTCGATTCAACCAAAACCGCACGTGCCCCAATGGAAAACCGCCTGGAGTCAGCCACCACCAACCTGCCGCGATAACTCCGTGAAAGACCAACACGCACTCGAATGTCAGCCGACGCCAATGCGACATTTCCGTATCATCAATTTGACATTGGACGGTCATTCAAAGATCGCACGAACCGGAGTGCTAAAGCCGGGAAGAAAAGGATCGGCGGTCAGAGATTGTTGAACATTGAAGAGTTCCGGCTCGGCATCAGGACGGAAGACTTCGACGGTGCGAAAGCGGGGATCGACGACCCAAACGAGAGGGACTCCTAAGGCGAGGTATTCTTCGATCTTTTCAGAGACACCTTCCATTGTGTCCGAGGGAGAAAGAATCTCGACAGCGAGAATCGGTGGGCCGTCGATGAAGGACGAGCCACTCGAATCATCATTGGCGACGTCGTAATCGAAATAAGCCACGTCGATACCGACCGTCGTCAGCGGATCGTGTCCGATAATGCAGCCCACTTCGCCGGAATGAACTTCACCGGTCTGCGGCGGCTGTTGGTCCAGCCAAGTTCGTAATAAGTGGGCAATCGCAGCTTCAATTTTCGTGTGCTTCTTGTTTCTTCGAGTCATGTTTTCGTCACCTCGGTATTCGCGCAGCTCTCCTCGAATGACTTCCCGATAGACGCCGTCATCAGGGAGCGCCAGGAACTCTTCCAAAGTGATGCCGTTCGAGACCGCTGTGCTCATGGTTTCGTACCTCCGAAGGGTCCGGGGGGCTGACGCCCTCCGGCTCGCCTGAATTGGATTATTAGCTCGCCGTCAGTTCGACCAGTTGAACTCGCTCGGTTTGGATTTGTCGAGCTTTTTCGTCATCCACGTAGTCGCTGTGGCAACTGGCTTTGGTCTCTTCGGCCCCGACGGCTTGCTTGGTTTTGTTGGCGAGCTTGTGGATTTCGTCCGGGCTGAGCACGCCACGCTTTTCGAGGACGGCGAGTTGCTCGGCGGAGAGGGCGGCGGTCTTTTTGGCTTTCTCCCAGGCGAACTCTTCCGACTTGCCGGAGGCGAATTCGACGATCTCTTTCGAGATGCGGACGCTGCACCAGTCGTGGCCGCACATGGCACAGAAGTCGGTGTCGACGTCGAGGTCTTCGTCGTGCAGCGCGCGGGCGAATTCGGGATCGAACGAAAGCTCGAAATGCTTGTCCCAGTTGAGGGCCGCGCGGGCTTTGGTCAGCTCGTCGTCGCGGTCGCGAGTGCCGGGGATGCCCAGCGCGACGTCGGCGGCGTGAGCGGCGATCTTGTAGGCGATGCAGCCTTGCTTCACGTCGTCTTTCTTCGGCAGGCCGAGATGCTCCTTCGGCGTGACGTAGCACAACATGCTCGCGCCGTGATAGCCGGCGGCAGTCGCTCCGATGCAACTGGTGATGTGGTCGTAGCCGGGGAAGATGTCCGTCACCAACGGACCGAGCACATAAAACGGAGCACCGTGACACAGCGTTCGTTGCAGCTTCATGTTGAACTCAATCTGATCGAACGGCACATGCCCCGGCCCTTCGATCATGACTTGCACTCCCTTCCGCCACGCTCGTTCGGTCAGTTCGCCCAGCGTGCAGAGTTCGGCCAGTTGAGCTTGATCGGTCGCATCGGCCAGTCCGCCTGGTCGCAAGCCGTCGCCGATCGAGAAGCTGACGTCGTACTCGCGCATGATGTCGCAGATTTGTTCCCACAGATCGTACATCGGGTTCTGCTTCTTATTGAGGATCATCCACTTGGCCAGCAGCGAACCGCCGCGGCTGACGATGCCGATCAGCCGATCCTTCACGAATTGCAGATGCTCCATCAGCACGCCCGCGTGGATCGTGAAGTAATCGACTCCTTGCTTGGCCTGATGCTTCAGCATCTGCAAGATCGAAGCCTCGTCGAGGTCTTCCAGCCGCCGCGCGATGATCATCGAGTAAATCGGGACGGTCCCGATCGGCACGGTGCTGTTCTGAATGATCGCCTGGCGGCACTCGTCGATGTTGCCGCCGGTCGAGAGGTCCATGACCGTGTCGGCTCCCCACTTCTCGGCCCACTGCAACTTCACGACTTCTTCGTCCGTCCCCGACGAGACCGGCGACGCGCCCATGTTGGCGTTGATCTTCGTCTTCCCCGCTCGGCCAATGCACATCGGGTCGAGCTTGTAACCCAGATGCACTCGGTTCGCCGGAATGATCATGCGGCCGGCAGCCACTTCATCACGAACTTGCTCAGCCGTGAGATGCGGCTCTCGTTCAGCGACTCGTTTCATTTCTGGCGTGATGATGCCGAGCCGCGCGCTTTCCAATTGCGTGATCGGTTTGAATCCCGCCGGAGCTTCCCACGCCGCAGCCCGTTCGTAGTCACTTTCAAATCCCGATCTCAGTACCCAATCGAGCGGCATGAAATCCCACGCGGTCTTGTCTGAGGGAGCAGGCATTCCCGGCGTATCGGCCGACGAAAACGTCCATCGTCCAGCTCGTCCGGAAGCGATTTTCGGGAGTGGTGAAAAACTTCCGGGGGTTGTCCCTTGAGCGTCTGTCGAAGGGTTGTTTCCCAACGGAGGGAGCGAGAAGTTGCGATCAGTGACATTCAGATTGGACGTAATCATGGCAAACCATCCTCAAGCGGAGGTCAGAATTTGAAACGAGACGGTTGAGTAAACGAGGGCGTATGGTAGTCGTGTCGCACGAGCCGAGAAAGCAACGAGCGACAAGCAAGTCATGCCGCGCCCGCTTAGATCCTAATTCAGTTGTGGTCAAATACTGGAGCAACGAAAAAACCCCGGCGACTATCGAGTCACCGGGGTTGTTCATTTGCTGAATTCACTCGAGTGAGATTCCAATTTCAACTACTTGATGAAGAGCATCTCGCGGTAAGTCGGCAACGGCCAGAGGTCATCGGCGATGATCCCTTCGAGCTCATCGGCCACGTTACGAACCTTGAGCATGGCAGGGCAAACTTCGTCGCGGTAGTGCTTCGCATGAGCCGAAACGTCACCTGCAGCGTGATGTTCGATCGCGTCGCCGAGGGTTTTGATGGCCCCTTCGAGTTGACCTGTCAGTTCACTCATGCGATCGAGCGAGCTTGTGTCGGGTGTGCGTCCGCAAGACTTCATCGCGGCAGCCGTCTGAGCCAGTTCGCCTTGATAACGATAAGCGGCCGGCAGAATTGACGCACGAGCGATACTCAGGCACAAGCGACTCTCAGTATTGATGTCCTTGCAGTACCGCTCCATGTAAATCTCAAAGCGGCTCTCGGTCTCGCGAGGGCTGAGCACGCCGTACTTATCGAACAGAGCGATCGCTTCGGGATCCTTGATCGAACCCAAAGCATCAACTGTGTTACGCAGGTTCGGCAGGCCGCGTTTTTCAGCCTCTTGATGCCATTCTTCCGAGTAGCCGTTGCCGTTGAAAATCACCGCCTTGTGCTGCTTAATGATGCTTTGCAGCAAGGTCTGGACGGCCCCGGCAAGTTTGGCTTGATCGCCGCCGGTCGCCTTTTCCAGTTCGGTAGCGACGTAGTCGAGGCTCTCCGCAACGATCGTGTTGAGCACGACAAGCGGGCCGGAGATCGCTTGATTGGAACCGACCGCGCGGAACTCAAACTTGTTGCCGGTAAAGGCGAACGGGCTAGTTCGGTTACGGTCGCCAGCGTCCTTCGGAAGTGGAGGCAGCGTATCAACACCGATCGTCAGTTGGCCGCCCTTCTTCGATGCTTCGAGTTTGCCCTTTTCAATTTGCTCGAAGATGTCCGTGAGCATGTCGCCCAAGAAGATCGAGATGATCGCCGGAGGAGCTTCATTCGCACCGAGGCGGTGATCGTTCCCCGCGTGAGCGATCGAAGCTCGCAGCAGCTTCGAGTACTTATGGACCGCGCGAATCACTGCCGAGCAGAAGACCAGGAACTGCATGTTTTGGTGTGGATTGTCGCCCGGTTCGAGCAGGTTGGCCGAGTCGGTTCCCAACGACCAGTTGAGATGCTTTCCAGAACCGTTGATCCCAGCAAACGGCTTCTCGTGCAACAGGCAGGCGAGCCCGTACTTCGGAGCGATCTTTTGCAGCATCAACATCGTGAGTTGTTGATGATCGGTCGCGACGTTCGCGTTCTCGTAGATCGGAGCCAACTCGTACTGTGACGGAGCGACTTCATTGTGACGGGTCTTCACCGGCACGCCGAGTTTGTAGAGCTCACGTTCGGTTTCCAACATGCAGGCAAGCACTCGATCTGGGATCGCGCCAAAGTATTGATCTTCGAACTCTTGCCCCTTCGGCGGCTTTGCACCGAACAGCGTTCGACCGCAGATGTTGAGATCGGCGCGAGCGAAGAAGAAATTGCGGTCGATGAGGAAGTATTCCTGCTCAGGGCCACCAGTCGCAAAGACATAGTCAGGAGTCGATTGACCGAAGACCTTAAGGATTCTCTGAGCTTGCTTGTTTAACGCCTGCATCGAGCGGAGCACGGGAGTCTTCTTGTCGAGTGCTTCGCCAGTCCAGGAGCAGAACGCGGTCGGAATACAGAGCGTCGTGCCGTTCGTGTTTTCGAGGATGTAGGCGGGTGACGTGACGTCCCATGCCGTGTAGCCGCGCGCTTCGAACGTCGAGCGAATGCCACCGCTAGGAAATGAGGAGGCGTCCGGTTCACCTTGGATCAATTGCTTGCCAGTAAACTCCGAGACCGCGCTACCGTCGCCGGTCGGGGCGAGGAACGAGTCGTGTTTTTCGGCAGTGATCCCTGTCAATGGCTGAAAGACGTGCGCATAGTGCGTCGCACCCTTTTCCAAGGCCCAGTCGCGCATCGCGGTGGCGACAGCGTCAGAGATGTTTGAATCGAGCTTCTCACCGCGTTTGATCGAACGTTGCAACGCTTTGAAAACAGGCTTCGACAAGCGTGCCCGCATCTCTTTTTCATTGAAAGTGTTGACGCCGAACAGTGACGGACTGGGAACCTCTTTGAAGTTCAGCGGCACAGCATCGGACTTGTAGTTGATGACGGCAGCGATGGCGGAAGCACGAGCATTCTGGGACATTGAGCGCAACTCCTAAAGAACGAGATTTTGCTCGATTGTGAGATCAATGTTGGACGTCGTCCGACGAGCAGTCTGCCATCGAGCAAGGCAGCCCACTCGGAATCAACCCGCTGAGGGCACGTCTTGTGCCGGTCGGCAACACGTGGCCATAAGCCACTGCGCCGCAAAACCATGACGAACGTTGGTCGAACTATTCCTTCAGCCGATTGCCCTCGCGTCCGGCAACTTGTGCCGATATCGCAGGCAACCTCAACCAACGCCTCTTCTCAACATCTCTCCCGGCAAGATGCTCCAGCATCCACCGATCAAGCGGTGGCATGCTACTGAGGTCTTGATGGTCCTTCAACGGAGCTATCAAAACGCCGCCGGGTGGTAGAACACACACCACAATTACTACCCTGCGGAGTACCACGATTACCGATGCACATAGGTTGGCTTGTTTCCGGCATGCAAGAGATCTCGCGGAAACCGCTTGGAAGACTAAGAAACTCTAACCTCCCCCCAACTTTGGTCAGAGCGAGTGGTTGGATGGATTTCGGCTGTTCAAGGAAAAACACGAAATGCCCAAGGCACTGCTGACGGATTTATTGTGGAACCGAATCGAACCCTTGTTACCAGCCGATCCGCCCAAACCCAAAGGTAGGCCTCCGCGTGTGTCCAATGCTTGGCAGTGACCGGGATTTTGTTTGTCTCACGGACGGGTTGTGCGTGGGAGTTTCTCCCGCCAGAACTTGGCGGTGGTTCGGGAATGAAGTGTTGGCGTCGGCTCTGCGATTTGCAGTTCGCGGGCGTTTGGTAGAAAGAGTGGCAGGTGTTGCTCGACGAACTGTGGTTAGCCGACGCCAGCGATTGGTCCAGAGTCGTGTTCAACAGTTGTTCGGTGCGAGCGCTCTTTGGGGGGAGAAGACTGGCCCCAATCACACGGATCGCGGCAAGAATGGATCGAAGCGCCATGTGGTTTGCGACTGATACAGAACACCGCTGGCGATCGTCCAAACCGGCGAGAATGTTCATGACCCCGAACAAAAAACACCGACCTCTGCGACAGCGAGGCATCAAATGGTAGATCGCCAAACGAAATACGGTTCAACCGGCACGTTGATCCGGATACTTAATGCGTGTGTGGAAGATGCTGATGAGCGACTTGGTCAGCGAGTCTTGAATCACGTTGAGTTCACTGAGTGTTAACGTGCTTTCTTCAAACTGACCGTCAAGGAGCTTGTCCATGGTGATGCCACGGACGAGGCTTTCGATGCGTTTGGATGTTGGCTCACTCAAAGTGCGGCTGGCGCTTTCGACGGCATCAGCCAACATCAACACACCCGCTTCTCGCGTTTGTGGTTTCGGGCCGGGATAACGAAAGCTCGACTCTTCGACCTCGATTGTGTCACCTTGGGATTCGGCAGCTTTCGAGGCGGCGTGATAAAAGTATTGGACCAACGTCGTGCCGTGATGCTGTTCGATAAAATCGATGATCGGTTTCGGCAGATTGTGTTGCTCGGCGAGATCGGCTCCATCTTTTACGTGACCGATGATGATCAGTGTGCTCATTGCCGGGTTCAGGTGCTCATGTTTGCTTTCGGCACCTTCGCCCATGTTCTCGATGAAGTAGCTCGGCTTAAGCATCTTGCCGATGTCGTGAAAGTACGCGCCGACTCGAACCAGTAGGCCGTTCGCGTCGATCTTTTCGGCAGCCGCTTCTGCCAGTGAGGCTACGGTAATCGAGTGGTTGTAGGTGCCAGGGGCTCGACGAACGAGTTCCTGCAACAAAGGATGCGACACATGACTGAGTTCTAGCAGGCTGATGTCGGTCACGATGCCGAACGTCGCTTCGATAAAAGGCAAGCTACCAGCCACGATGTATCCCGATGCCAAACACCAACCGGCACCACGAAGACTGTGTAAGAGCAGCACCTGATCACGCCACAGGACATCAAGTGCAGGCGTTTTGACGACTGCCGTGCCCCATGTCACGAGAAAGAACACAGCGCCACACCAGAACCCGATTTTAATCAACGATGACCGCGACGAGACGCGAGTCAGTGGCACAATTGCCGTCGCTGCCACGCTCATCAAGACAACAAACTCGCCGGTGTCTGCGACCGAAGAAAGCGTCAACAAGAGGCTGAGCGTAAATGCCGTCAACGTTGCCAGATCTTGGTTATAGGCGATCGCCAGAATCATCACCGTCACCATCAATGGGATGATTTCCGCCCGCCATGGATCGAAGCTCAGTATACGACCAAGAAACGCCGCCAACACGATCGCGCCGAGATAAATGGCTAACGCTCGCAAGCTGTGCGTGATTCTTGGCTCGTTGTGAACAATGTAGTAGCCGTTGAGCACCGTCAGTACGAAGACCAACAGAAATACCGTCACAAGGCGAATGACGCGGTCTTGAAGTTTCACGTCTCGCTCGATTTGGTCGTACTCGTCATGCAATACGTCAAGCGTCGTTTCGTCGATCGCCTGCATTGGAGCCACCAGCACGTCTCCCTGATTGTACGGGTCAGTGATGAGCGGCACTCTCTGGCGAGCGTCTCGCCGAGCAGCTTGTGTACTTGTCGGGTCATATCGCAGCGACACGAGCGAACTGTGATTTGCCGCCAGCCAGCGCTCGAGCGGTTTGCGAATCACAGACAAACGCGAGAATTGCGACCACGATTTGCCGAGCGTCCCTTCATCACGCAGCACCTCCGCCAACAGTACGTCCGACGGTGCCGCAACATCGCGCGTGTTAACCTCGGCCACTCGCTGCTCATTTGACTTGAATATCGCGAGCCGATGATCCGCTCGAATCTTGTTGCGATTCAGCTCAAAGGGATCGACGACGCCGGACTTTTGCAGCGGCGATAAGAATTCGCGCATATCATCCAAAAGCAGGGCAACGCGGTCAGCCATGTCGTCGGGCATCGTCTGGTTCAAGTCGATCGCTTCTGGATCAAAGGTGCTTCCAGAATAAATAGCGAATTTTAAGGATCGAAATTCACGTTCGTATTTTTCGGGAGTCATGTCGTCCATCGGACGATCGCCTTCCGTCCAAACACCGAACGCCGAACGAGTGCTTGATCGAACCGACTCAAGTGTCTCCGCATGTGCAATCTCTTCCAGGTCAGACTTCAAGGATGCCAGCAATTGGCGCGGTTGAGTTGTCTCCAAGCGGAACACGAACGGGACTTGGTCTTCAATCTGCGCGCGTAGCCGATCAGTTTCAAACTTGTTGACTCGCTTGAACGGAACCTGAGCCAACACGCCATGTGGCTGATGATCACCCAGCCGATACGTAAACGGAGTTCGCCACGCTTCGACGGCCAACAACAACACACCTATTGCAAACAGGCAAATCAACAACCGTAACAACACATTACGGTCGGACAATGCTTCGCCGAATCGTCCCCAATACGACGACTCACCAACCGCCGATAGGCGAGCGGCTCGTTGACGACGAAAGGAAGTTGGTCCAAAGAAGATCATGTTGAGTGAATCATGTAACACGATTTTTGAAACCGTGTGGCCCGATCAGTTACGGAAAGAACGGTTTGTGGTACCGTTCTACAGACGTCGTTGATCTACATCGCTATGTCCGCGCTCGTCGCTTAACGTGCGAAGGCTGTTCGTCGTCATAAGCGCGGACGATCTCACCGACAAGTCGATGACGCACAATGTCTTTCGTAGTCAAATGCACGCAGGCCAAGCCGGGAATGTGCCCCAGTCGGCCCACCGCGTCGATCATTCCCGAAGGAACGTTCGGGGGTAAGTCGATCTGTGTCACATCGCCGGTCGCCACGATTCGCGATTCCTGTCCCATGCGAGTGAGAAACATCTTCATTTGCGTGACCGTCGTGTTTTGACCTTCGTCTAAAATCATAAAAGTACTGTTGAGCGTGCGACCGCGCATATAGGCCAACGGAACGATTTCGATCACGTCATTTTCCATGTAACGCTTCACTTGCTCAAACGAGAGGATGTCGTTGAGCGCATCCAGCAACGGTCGCAAATACGGATTGAGCTTTGAATGCAAATCGCCTGGCAAAAAGCCGAGACGCTCCCCCGCTTCAACAGCAGGTCGCACGAGCACGATCTTGCGGACTTGTTCCTGTCGCAGCGCATTCACCGCCATTGCCACCGCGAGGTAGGTCTTGCCTGAACCGGCCGGGCCAACACAAAGCACGATATCGTTTTTACGGATCGCTTCAACGTACTCAAATTGACCGGCGGTGCGCGGATGAATCTTCTTGGCCTTCTCGAAAACCTCAATCCCGCCATTGGCAGCCGGGGCTTTCGATTTCACTCCATGCCCATTCGTCGCGACGGCTGCGTGAACCGACACGGTTGTGCCAAAGTCGTTAGTCGCAATTGATGCGTTACTGGCTTTCGTGTCACTCACGTGACCTTCAATGACTCGCACCACTTCGCTATCGCGGAGTTCGCCGTCCCGCTCGATGATCGCGTGTAACTTTGAAAAAATATCGCGGCCACGTTCGACTTGGATATCCGTGCCAAAAAGATGTAGCTCGTCTCCTCGAATGACAACGTCCACTCCGACTGATTCACGCACTTTGCGCAGGTGACGGTCCCGTTCTCCAAAAAGTGTGCGGACAAGGTTTGGGTCATCAAACGAGAGGGTGGCTTCAGACATGCCAGATTACCACGGGCCTTCAAACTGCTCGCGACATCCGCAAGCGCGGCGGGATTCTAGTCAGGGTTCTTTGCGGTTGCATACTCGCCGAATGTGCCAATGTCGGTTTTAGAGTTTGATCTGTGGTCGCATTGATTTTTGCCGAAATGCACCCTGTAATCACTGCCGCTTCTCAATCATCAAGTAACAGCAGGAGAGACAACATGGAGACGACAAACGGCGCACTTAATCGCAAGCTGCGCATGGCACTGGTTGGTGGCGGTCAAGGAGCATTCATCGGACGAGTTCACGCAACTGCCGCGGTGCTTGACAACCGAGCAGAATTGGTCGCGGGTGCGTTGTCATCTGACCCGGTGAAGGCGAAAGCCTCAGCACCGGCTTACGACATCAAGCCCAATCGAGCATACGGCTCCGTTCAAGAAATGATCGACAAGGAATTGAAACTCCCCGCCGATCAACGCATTGACTTTGTGACTGTCGCGACTCCGAACCACACGCATTTTCCGATTGCGAAAGCAGCTCTCGAAGCGGGTTTTAATGTCATCTGCGACAAACCAATGACATTTGACTTGGCTCAAGCCGAAGAACTCGTGAACGTCGTTGCCAAGTCGGGCGCGGTCTTCGCTGTGACCCACAACTATACCGGTTATCCATTGGTTCGTATGGCTCGGCAGATGATTCTGGATGGCGAATTGGGTGAAATCCAAGCGGTTCGATCTTGCTACATCCAAGGTTGGTTACGCACGCGACTCGAATCGAGTGACCAAAAACAAGCTGCCTGGCGTACCGATCCAGCCAAGTCCGGTGCCGCTGGTTGCTTCGGCGACATTGCAACGCACGCCTATAACCTCGCTCGTTACATGACGGGTCTCATCCCGGCTGACGTCTCTTGTAACCTGAAGACGTTCGAACCGGGTCGCCAGCTTGATGACTACGGACACGCGGTTATTCGCTTTGAAAACGGCGGTTTCGGTACGGTCACTGCCAGCCAGATTTCGCACGGTCGCGAAAACGACGTCTCCATCGAAATCGACGGTACGAAGGGCGCGATCCAGTGGCGACAAGAAGAACCGAACGTTCTGACGCTGCGTCGCAACGGTCATCCGCATGCGCTCTACACTCGCGATCCGAACGCGCCTTACATGAACGACTCCGGCAAAGCCGCTTGCCGCTTGCCCGCCGGTCATCCGGAAGCGTTCTTTGAAGCGTTCGCCAACGTGTATCGCTCGGCCTATGACGACATCGTGACGCGAGCCACCGGTGGAACTTGGGACAAGCTCAATACGGTTTATCCGAACGTCAACGACGGCGTCGAAGGGATGTACTTTATCCAACAGTGCGTGAACAGCAGCAACGAGAACGGGGCCTGGCTGCCGCTCAAGCACAAGTTGGCTCGGCAGTAGTCCCGCTTATTTCTGGCCTGAATGCGGCTCGGTGCGCACTTGCACTTGCAACGCACCGAGCATCTTTGTGATCTGCTCTTCCTTGCGATTGATGTTGAGCACGTTGTCCAACACAAATGCACGTGGTTCGTTGGTTGGGTGCAGAATCAGGCGACCAGAGCGGAGGAGCATGTACTCGAAGACGTCGTTGATTTCTTTGCTGATTCGCAGATTCGGTGCGGAAAAGCGCTCGAGGTCGCTCAAGAAACCGTGGTGGTGCATCAGTTCGTTCGGTCGCACTTCCCAATAATCGAACCGAGCCATCATCCAGACGATCAGGTACAGCACGCTCATCAACGTCGCGAACAAGAAGTAGAACGAGGCGTTCGCCCAAGGTTTCAGTTGCTTGAAGAAGCCCGAGACAAACGGGACTAAGTCTGGATGAAACGTGAAGAGCAATGTCAGCCCCATGCCGACAGCGACAAAGCCAAAGAACAGAGTCAACGACGTCGTGCGTGGGAAGTCGAACGAGATCACGACGAGGTTCGCCGCCGTCAGCATCAGAAACGCGAGCGAGACCACTTCTGCTCCGCGATTTCCGGGCGCGTCTCCGGCGAACAGCAGCATGTAAAAACCAGCTAAAAACGAGGCGATGAAGGTTGGGTATAAGAAGACAATCTTCGGATACGCCACGAGATAGATCGAAGTCGGTGCGTCGTCGTCATCGCTGTTCGGAGGGCCGCTCGAAGAGACGGATGGCGGTGTCAATGCTGCCGGGAGGGTCGGAGGAATAGGGTTGATTGCTGCGGGTTCGATGGGATTGTCTGTGCTCATAGTTGTGTCTTGTTGAGTGAGTCAGATCGAGATTTAGAATAGCTCAGCAGTGCAAAATCGAACTGCTGCAAACGAGTTCGCGTTCTTCGCTGCCGAGTCAGAAACATTGAACGGCCGACAGCCGAGGCAATCTATCGAGCGTTCTGAACCGACGCCAGCAGCGTGCTCCAACGCTCTAAACAAGCGAAGTTCTCCAATCCCACCGAACTTGCCTCAGTAGCTCGTGGGCCTTTGCACTACAGCGGTCATGATTCCGAGTGAAACACTCCGTTGTGCAAAAGCCGGAATCCACCGAGGCAAGCGCAGTGGGATTACTAAAGTGAGGGCTATTGTGCGGTGTTCTTTGCACGTTTTGATCGGCGCATCAACATCCAGAACTCATCCAATTTCAAGACGGACGCCAGCAACGCGTAGCTCGCGAGCGAAGCGATCATGGCGATGGTCAGGCTCAGCAAACGCTGCTCAGACCGGTCCACTCCTGGAAGATAATTCAGCACCCACCAACCGACAGTCATCATCGCGCAAGACGCGGTGATCGCTCGCAGCGAGGTGCTCAGCAATGACCACCACGGTAACTGGCCAATGCGTTTTTGGATCAAACTCAGACAGATTCCAAACTGCAAAATCCCGCACAGCGAAGTGCTCAGCGCTAGTCCTTTGCCGCCAATTACGAAAATCAGAGCGATATTCAATATCAGATTGAGCAGCATCACTCGCAACCCAATCATCAGCGGCGTCCGTCGATCACCGATTGCATAATACGCGCGCTGTACTATCAACAAACCACAAAAGGCCCACACGCCTAAACTGTAAGCCGCCGTCATTTCAGTCGCTTGCCGTGCGTCGTGAACGGTGAAGTTGCCACGTTGAAAAATCGTCGCCACGAGCTGATCCGACATCAGCCACAATCCCGCGCTGGCCGGAATGCCGATCACCATGACCAGTCTCAACCCCAACGCGAAATCGTCTCGCAAGTGCTGCCAATCACCGCGTTCGGCATGTCGTGTCAGCAAAGGAAAGATGACTGTCCCCAACGCGACGCCCAGTAACCCCAGCGGGAATTGATAGAGTCGCTGTCCCTCGTTGAGTGCCGACGCCGTCCCCGATTCCAGTGGCAACCAAGTGCTCGTTGATCGCGTTTGCAGTTTTGCGTCTGCAGCCTCCAGTCCACTGTCTCTTGTTACCTGTCCCGTGACTGTCAGGCGAACCGCGTGATCTATGCTTGCGGCAACTGGTCGCGAGAATCCGATGGCGATCATCGAATCGCAAAACGTATTGATCTGCGTGACAGACAACGCCAATACCACCGGCAGCATCAGTTGAACCAATTCGCGAACGCGGACTTTCGCGTCCATCCAATGTCGATCCACTCGAAAACCACAACGATGAAGTTGCGGCCACAGCGCGATCAGTTGAATGACGCCAGTGAGCACGATGAATCCCGCCAACCAAAACGATTGGCCTTCGGCATTCAAGGCTTGTCGTTGAATCCACCAGATCGCGCCCAGCGAGCAGATGTTGAACACCACGGGCAACAACGCCGGCCAAACAAATCGACCAACTGCGTTTAAAACGGCTCCGGTCTGTGCGGTCAAACAGATTAGCGGCAAGTATGGCAGCATGACTGCCGTGAGCATCAGGCAGAGTCGCCACTCATCCCGTAAGGGAACCAGCCAGACTACTAGAGCCAAGACCGCCTCCGCGAGTAAGACTAATGCCACTAAGTAGATTGCCAGCCAAACGAAAACCGCTCCCGCCAAACGCATCGCCGGTTCGGTCCCGTGTTGCTCCTGCTCTCGCACAAACAACGGAGTGAACGCCGCGTTCAACGCTCCTTCGCCGAATAACGCTCGTGCTAAATTCGGAACACGGAACGCCGTGACGAACGCATCGAGCACCGGGCCGTTGCCCCACATCGCGGTGGTTGCGATCTCACGAAACAGGCCCAGGATACGGCTTAGCAATGTGCAAAAACTGACAACCCGCAGGCCAGCAAAAAGGCCGCCTACTCGTGAGTCCGACTGCGGGACGGAGAGGTTGTGATCGTCTTTCAGAGACTCGCTCATCCGCATTTAACTCCGCTCAGTCAAGGAGCGGATCGGGGCGAGTATTGTTGATGTCGAATGACTGCAACAAGTCAAAAACTCGCTCCAAAGGCCAACCGCGTCCGTGCGCACTGCAATAGATTTCGAGATTTTCTTGGCCGTTACAAAACAAACGGACGATTTCCAATTCCACATCATCTTGTGGGTCGCCGACTGTTCCAAAGTTATCGCTCGAAAACTCGATGAATCGCTGACGACCGGTTAAATGCTGCCAATGACACCAGCGATAAAATCGCATGAAGTGTTTTCGACTCCAATCGCGAATCGCCAACTGTCCTAAGTCGCGACCCTGCTTTTCACTTTCGATCCACTTGTGGCGGTAAGCCTCTTGCCAAGCGTAATCATAAACGCTGCTCAGACTCTGCACGTTGTCGCGACTCATTCACCACACCCCAAAAGAGGAGAGAGGAGATGTGACAAATCGAGTCGGTCGTTCGACCGCCAGTGAGAAGCACATCGCAATCATTCAAACCCAAGCCAGAAGCAGGTCGCCTTATATCGACCGAGGTAAGGCTGCTCAAGGAGCGAATTTTGGGAGCCGACTTCAATTGATCCTTGGTTATCGGTCATTGATCGTCGGCTATTTTGGAGAGAGCAATCTTGAGTCGAATACGAATGGACTCGGATTGAGTTGGCCGAGAGAAAACCCGGTGAGCAAATCTTTTGCGGAAACTGCTGCTTGAGTTGGTCGCAAACCGCATGAGTGGGCAAGTAGACCGAGTAACGCGTCTGCAGAAACGCCTTCTTTCCGAAGCGTTGCCAAACGGGTATCGCCATGACGTTTCGCGAGCCGTCGGCAGTCAGGACCGACGACTAATGGTACATGAGCGAACGTCGGTGGTATCCAACCAAAAACCTCGAAGAGTTCAATCTGTCGAAAGGCACTCGGCAACAAGTCATCACCACGCAAAACTTCGGTAATGCCCATCGCATGATCATCGCACACGACCGCAAGCTGATACGCGGGGGAGCCGTCCATTTTGCCGACGACGAAATCGCCGAGTTGTTGTTTGACGTTCACTCGCTGAGTCCCCGCTACGAGGTCGGTGTACTCACGGGGCACTTCGGTTGTCCGTAGCCGCCACGCAAATGCCCTGTCGCCAAGTGATGCAGCATCGGCAGCCGCCCTTCCGGCACAAGTTCCCGGATAGATCGGGCCTTCGTGTTCGATGTGCGGCGCGCTTGCCGCTGACTCGATGTCGGATCGAGTACACGTGCAGGGATAGACTCGCTCGTCACAACGCAGTCGAGCAAGTGCCACGCGATACAACTCGACTCGCTCGGTTTGCACATACGGCCCGTTCGGCCCGCCAATATCCGGACCTTCGTCCCAATCCAGGCCCAGCCAACGCAAGTCATCGACCGCTTGCTCAGCGGCTCCGACTCTCACTCGTGGCGAATCAATGTCTTCGATCCGCAAAATGATTCGACCACCGCGCGAACGAATCGACAACCACGCCAACAAATACGTCCGCGCGTTCCCCACGTGCTGAGCCCCCGTCGGCGACGGAGCAAGCCGACCAACGGGAGTTGTTGGCTTGGATGACAGCAAAGAGTTCTCAGCCATAGTCTCACTGCTCTTGAGCAATGCCCTTAGGCGGAGAGGCTTTCACCGCAAAGGCGCTAAGTACGCGAAGAGGAAAACGGACATTGATAGTCATTTGCCAAAGGTTATGGGTCAATGATCAAAGAATAATGACCTCTTCTCAGTTCTTAGAATTCCTTCGCGTGCTTGGCGTCTTGACGGTGACTCCTTGAGCAGGCTTGGATTTCTAAAGAAGAGGAAGGTTCAGATTTTGGGGCCTTCGCGAATTCCAGAAACCATGACAGTTCGGTTCAATGCCACCAGGACAGGGAAGAAGTTGCGATGGTGATTCCACTAAACTCCGCGTTAATGAGGTGCCTTGATGACGTTCTGCCGACATTGGTTGTGCCTGTACGTGAGCTTGTGGGGATTGTGTCTGGCTAGTTCTCTTCATGCGGACGATCGGTCGAACGCTCTGTGTCGAGATTTTCAGCCTGATCCTGTTGCCGTGCAGCGGTTTGAAAAGGCTTGGAAGTATCCGCAAGCGGGCTGGCTCGTGTTGCACATTGAAGGCTCGCCGTATCAGCGCGGTGTGCAGCATGGACGTCTTTTGGCTCGTGAGATTGTGGATTACATCAAGACCATTGCGCGAGTCCGCAGCCATAAAGATCCGGAGGCCGCGTGGAAGTCACTCCGTCTGCTGACCGACACTGCATTTCTGCGGCGATACAATGTCGAATGCTTGGAAGAGATGAAGGGGATCGCTGATGGAGCAGCGGCAGCGGGCGCGAAGTTTGATGGGCGACGGCTCGACCTGTTAGATATCGTCGCACTGAATTCAGATGTTGAAGCCGGGTTCTTGGAGTCCGCTTTGCAAGCGACCCCCACGGGGATTGATGAATTGAAATTCGATCGGCACCAAGCCTCGCCGCCAGCAGTCAAGAAGCGTGAGATGTGTTCGGCGTTTGTGGCGACGACTCCCGCGACCGATAAATCGACCGGCGGTGTGATGCTGGGGCATATCACGATGTCGGACCTCAGTTGGGTGCAGCACTTCAATGTGTGGCTCGATATCACGCCATCGAAGGGGCATCGCTTCGTCTGCCAAACTTTCCCCGGTGGCATTCAAAGCGGACTCGATTATTACATTTCTGCGAGCGGTTTGATCATTGCTGAGACAACAATCGACCAGACGTTCTTGGACGTGACTGGCGAAACAGAATCATCGCGCATTCGGCGAGCAGTGCAGTACTCGAACACAATCGACGAGGTCGTCGCGATCTTGAGTACTAAGAACAACGGCCTTTATACCAACGAATGGCTGATCGCTGATACGAAGACCAATGAGATTGCGATGTTCGAACTCGGAACAAAGCACACGAAACTGTGGCGCAGCAGTCGCGATGAATGGCTCAGTGGCACGAAAGGTTTTTACTGGAGCTGTAACAATCCGAAAGATCGTGACGTCCTTTCCAACACTGTCGCCGCTGCGCGCGGGAAACCGGGGAATCTCACATTGCATCCAGCACGCCGCGATGTTGCGTGGCTGAAAATCTTTGACAAACATCATCAACAAGGTGGACTGACCGAGGCATTCGGCTTCGAGGCATTTCAAACTCCGCCGATCGCCGCGTACCCGTCTTGCGACGCAAAATTCACAACGTCAGTAATGGCGAAAGACCTTTCTTCCTGGGCACTCTTCGGTCCACCTCTTGGAAGGGCTTGGACGCCCTCAGCGGAAGAACTCGCCGCTGACCCCGATGTAAAACCATTGATTGCGAATGATTGGACGTTGATTCGGATGCTTGATCTGTCGTCGAAGGACGCCGCTAAGAAGGTCGCCGGTCACGATTCAATTCTCGCTGGCGCGTCGGGCTTGTCTGATCGTGAGCCATTTCCAAGTGATGACGAATCGAAAGAGCCGACTCTGAAGTTTGAGCAGCGGCATCCGTTCGCATGGCGTGGAACGCTTCGTGCAAAGAGCGATGCGGATCTCGGATTAGCTGCCGCGTTTGCGGAATACGAAAAAGTGGTCGCATTCGAACATGCGCTACAGGCAGATTCAAAAGAAAACAAACTCGATCTCGCTGCTCAAGAGGCGGTCGCGGTGGCGCTCTTCACCCATCAATCCAATTGGTGGTCTGCGAGACAGCGGTTAGGCCACGATATCGCTTGGAAGAAAGCGAAGCCCGATGATCGCAACTTGAATTGGTATCCAATCGCCTTGGGACAGAGCATCGCGATGCTCTGTGATTTGCGGCAGAAGCTGAACGCTGAAGCCTTCGATCGGTTGATGGATGAGTTTGGTATGAAGCACGCCGATGGCGAGTTTGAGGTTGCGGAGTTTCGATCGCACTTTGAAAGTGAGGGCGAGCCTGCTGTGAAAGCGGTCTTCGCCAAGTGGCTTGACCGGGACGTCGCCGCGAAAGATCACGTCAGCGGCCGCTGGTCAATTCATTCGTTCGAGATGGAGTTGGACAAAACGCTAATCGTCTTCGGCGGTAGCACGAATCCAGTCGCAAATCTGGAAATCGCCGAACGCCTGCAACGTGCGGTCGCACGTAGGTTTGGCAATACTTATGTGACGCTGAGATCGGGTCGCGATGTCAGCGAAGCGGACCTCAAAAGTCATCATTTACTGGTGATTGGCGAGCCGACAAACAATTCGATGCTGCTCAAAGCAGCGGCAAAATCAGCTGTGAAATTCGGAACGCAGTCATTCAATATGCACGAGGAAACGTTCGCTGATCACGACAGCGGCGTGATTGTCGCAAGCGAGAATCCGTGGAACGATCGCTTCAGCGTCGTCACCTTCGCAGGCCTCAGCCCGCGTGCAACGTATCGCCTCGCCGATGCACTCTCACCCGATGAAGAGACATCGCCCCAGATCGTCATCATGCCAGCCAATCGTGCCGCACGTCGCGTTGTCGTTCGCTGAGGAGTCTATTGATTAGTATGGCTTACTGCTTCAGCGAGTCACGTCCTTGATGATTGTGAATCCGCAAAATAAAAGCCCGACGCGTCTGCGAGTGCGTGTCTTTGAGCCGTCAGTCGTTCAACCGTCAGTCACATAGATGCACTCGCTGGCGATTTGGGCTTGTCTTGGTCAAATTGCGTTGCACGTTAGTCTGGACCATCGAACACAGCGGCCGTCGTGTTCGTGCAATCGCCCCGAGATTTCTCGCGTGAGTGCCCGTTTGCAACTGCCGAGATCATCAAGAGGTGTCACCAAGCGAGAGCATTTCGGACAAAGACTCTAGGCCGCCTCGGTCTGTGTCTTCGCGGAACGGGGCAGGCTCAGACGGAATGTGCTGCCGTGTCCCGGTCCATCGCTTAATGCGGCGAGGCGGCCGGCGTGATCGGTGACGATGCGATGGCTGATAGGAAGTCCCAAGCCTGTTCCTTGGCCGCTGGGTTTCGTCGTGTAGAACGGCACGAAGATGTTTCGCAGCACTTCGGGAGTCATGCCACAGCCAGAGTCTTGGAATTCGACCTCGACGTGATCAGTGAATTCTTGCAGACGGATTTCGAGCTTGCCCTTAGCGAGTTGTTCGGGTGACTCTGAAAGTTGTTCGGTAGGCTTTATGAGATCGGCGGGCTGCGGAGCGGCTAACCGAACTCGCCGATCGGCGACAACGGGAGCTTCCATCGCATCGAGCGCATTGGCGACGAGGTTAAGCACAACTTGCTTCATCTCATTGCCGTCCACTTCCAGGAAGCACGGAGCCGTTCGCTCAAACACGATCGCGCATTGATGGTATTTGCTCATCGCGCGGACGAGTTTGATGACTTCTTGAATGATCATCGTCAGGTCGTTGCGCGAGCGTTGTCCCCCTTCGCTGCGTGCGAAGTCCAGCAGCTTTGCCGTGATCTGCTGGCAGCGAACGGCTTCAGACTGAATCATCTTCAGATAGTTTTCCGCCAACGCTCGATCTTGCGGAGCCGCCGCTTTACAGAACGCGTCGATGCGGGAGACCAATGACTCGCTAGTCCAACGAATGGCGGTCAAGGGGTTGTTGATTTCGTGAGCGATCCCTGCCGCGAGAAAGCCGAGTCCCGCCAACCGCTCTTGCCGCAAGATTTGTTCGGTTCGTTCGTGAACTTGCCGATCGAGGTCGTTTCGAATTTCAACAAACCGCGCCGTCATTCGATTAAACGAATCAGCCAACTCAGCGAACTCATCGTTTGTGTTGAGCCTCAAGCGATACTCAAACTTCCCTTGAGCTACTCGCGAAGCCCCTTCGATCAATTTGGCCCACGGCTTAAATATCCAGCGATAGCCGCCAATCACGACGCCGCCTAACAACAGCACCACGAGAGCAGTTGAGATAGTAACCCACAAGAAACTCGCCCAATACGTTTCGCGAGCAGACCGCAGCAAGCCGGTCAGCCCATTGCCAAACTCTGGCAACCCCATTGCGATGCGCGACACGAACGCGACTCTAATCATCAGCCGGGCGACTGTTTCATCAGCCGTTTTCGAGTCACCAAGATCAGGGAGTAAATCTCGCAGTTCTTGCAGACCATTATCGATTTCCCACAAGCGAGTCTGAGCAATTTCATAAGTCGAAGGATATTCCGCCGCTGACAGGTTTCGGAGCTTGACCAACTCGTTCGCGAGCTGTGTTTCAGCAGCAGACAAGCGGTCCTCGAACATTTGCTGGCGTGCAAGCCGTCCGTTGAATTTGTCCGGCAACGGTAACAGCGGCTCCTGCAAATCGGTCAGCGATTCAATCAACGCATGACGCTGCGGAACCAACCTGAGATTCCGGTCCAAGTCGTTGACGACTTCTCGGTAAGAAAGAATGGCCGACAAGCTACTAGCGGCCAGCGTCCCGACCATCGCCAGAACCAGCCCGACTCCCATCATCAACTTGCGGCGAACAGTAAACATCGCAGTCGTCGATCCCTGACGCACGAGGCAGAATGAACGAGCGGAGTTGTAGCAAATCAATCCGTCGATCGGCACCTCACCTTCATCTCGCCAAACCCGAATGCGCCGCTGCTTCAGCCGGAAGTCCGAGCTTCAAAATGCTAAAGCCCAATGAAGTCCATCACCCCAATGCCCAAATTCAAATGTGAGACCAGTCGCTCCGATCCGGCCATTTGTGCCGAGGCGGTCTTCCACTGAAGTTCTGCTTGTGGAAAATTTTCGCTCGCAAGTAGATCGAGACCCATACCTGAATAACGCCTATTGTCGCTTAGCTATCAACGACTTCTGGCGAAAGCGGGGGCATTCAAAGTGGGTCACCGGGTGCGCGGGAGCGAAGTCGCGCTGCGATCGTTGCTGTTCAAACCGGGGAGATGTGAGCGGCCTGGAAAGTATCGCTGAGTTGGTCGGCTGGGCTCTTCTTTCCGATTGCGCCTGAATTTATCGCTTATGCCGGTTGTAGCGGCCGATGACCAATCTGCGAACTCAGCATAATCCGCAAAGTCTACTAATTCGGAACGCCTTGCGGGACTGCTTCGGGCGAAGCAATCGGACGAGTTTGACAGAACTGACAGGGGGTCGAACGTGAAGCGCATACCTTGGCTGAAAGCATTTTGGAAGTCGATGAATTCCGCGACGCCTCGTCGTCGTGCGGTCAGCGCCGCGCCGTCGGAGAGTTTGGAAGAACGGCAACTGCTGTCAGTCAACGCTTTGTTTATTCAGTCGTCTGGCGAAGTGGACTTGGTGTTGGACCACAACGACAGCGTGCGAATTAGAGAAGTCGCGGGCAACATTCGAGTGGAACAGTCCGCAGACGGAGTGAACTACACGACGGTCTCGAGTTTGCCCATAACGTCAGCCAGTGCCGTCAAGTCAATCATCATCGCCGGTGGCCAAGACGCGAACACGATCAACTTGAGCGGTGTGAACGCGACCTCATTCCCAGCGTTGACGTCAATCAGTGTCGATGCGGGAAACGGCGACGACACAATCATTGGCAGCTTCGACTTGGCTGACCAGATTGACGGTGGTCACGGCAACGACACGATCAACTCGCTGGGCGGGAACGACACGATCTTGGGGAATGATGGCGATGACGTCATCACAGCGGGCGATGGGAATGACAGCATCAGCGGCGGAGATGGCCACGATTCGATCTCCGGAGAAGCGGGTGATGACAGCATCAATTCCGGTGACGGCAACGACAGCGTTTCTGGCGGGAGCGGTCAGGACAATGTCTTTGCCGGCAACGGCGAAGACTTGGTGCATGGCGACGCAGGCAACGACATTCTGAACGGCGACGGCGGTAAAGACACCGTCTTCGGCGATGACGGCAATGATTCCATCCTTGGTGGCGAATTCGCGGACAGTCTGCTGGGCGGTTCGGGCAACGACACGATCAACGGTCAAGCGGGTAATGACATCGTCAGCGGTGGTGACGGTAACGATTTTCTAAAGGGTGGTCTCGGCAACGATCTACTGAGCGGCAACGCTGGGAATGACACACTCAACGCGGAAGCTGGAAACGATCGGCTGATCGGCGATGATGGGAACGATTCGTTGCTGGGAGGAGCCGGGACAGACTCGCTGGAAGGAAACGCCGGCAACGACACGTTGCAGGGACAAGCGGGGAACGACACGCTCAACGGCGGCGGTGGTGCGGACAACCTCAATGGCGGCGACGGCAATGACTTCATTCAGAGTCTTTCCACCGGGATCGTGATCAACGACGTCAAAGTGGGTGAGGTCAACAGTGGGACCGTCGATGCGGTCTTCTCAGTGGGGCTGACGGTCGCGTCTGCGGTTCCCGTGACCGTGACTTACACGACGAGTAATGGATCAGCCAAAGCTGGCAACGATTACTTGCCGGTTTCTGGAACATTGACGTTCGCGCCCGGCCAAACGTTGTTGACGGTCGCAGTGCCGGTGATCGGAGACACGAACATCGAAGCGAATGAGACGTTCAAGTTGAACCTGTCTAACGCGGTGAATACGACGATCATTGATGCGACTGGCTTGGGAACGATCTTGGATAACGATAGCTCGACCGCTGGTGTCGGGATCACTGTCGGCCAGAACGTGAATGTCAGCCAGTTGGCGGGAAGTCAGACGGACGTGCAAATCGCCGTCAATCCGGTGAATCCGCAGAACGTAGTGACTGTCGGAAACGGTGGGACGACTGATTCGTCCGCGCTGTTCATTGCCAACTCTTTCGATGGCGGCACCACTTGGACGACTCAAACGCTGGGAGCCAATCAGGACGGCATCGCGGCGACGGGAGCCGCTCAGCGGTCGGATGCCTCCGTGGCGTTTGATCGTTTTGGAAATCTGCATGTCGCCTACTTGGCCGATCCGAATACGGCAGCGGCCACTCGGACTCGTGCGATCGTGGAGGCATTCAGCACTGACGGCGGTGTGACCTTCAGCACGCAAATCGTCGAAGCACTTTCCAGCAACAACGACAAGCCGCAGCTTGCAATTGGTCCTGACGCCGCAAACTTGGCGACTCAAGACGCGGTCTATGTCACGTTCAAGTCGGCATCCGGACTCGGTGTTCGTGGAGCAATCGCGACGGGACTCGGATCGTTGAGTTCGTTCTCCGCAGCGGGTTACTTTGCGACGGCGTCTGCGGGCTTGAATGATGCTGTGGCAAGCGTGGGGCCGGAGGGGCAGTTCGTTGTGACGTGGTCAAGTTCGGCAACACCAGAAGGACCGGGCAACGTTTTCGTGGACCGCGATCTGAATGGCCTCGTGGGAGGTTTCACCTTCGCTCCGGACATCACTGTGAGTCCCACGGTCGTCGGCAGTGCCGATTTGATTCCGGCATCGCCAGATCGCGGCATCTCGGCGAGTCCGTTCTTGGCTTACGACCGCAGCGGCGGCGCTCACGACCATCGGTTGTACTTGGCGTATGCAGATGCAGCTGCGACACCGGCTGATCACAGCAACTCGAACATCTTTGTTCGATTCTCCGACAACCACGGCGCGACCTGGAGCACTGCGGTTCAAGTCAACGATGACACAACCTCGAACAGCCAGTTCTTGCAGAGCATCAGCGTTGATCAAGTGACCGGAGAGCTTTACTTGAGTTGGTACGACGCTCGCAACGATCTCGGAACAACCGCGACAAACGTGGCTTCCACAAATACCGATGCGAAAGACAACACCGAAGTGCAGGTCTTTATGTCGGCCAGCGTTTACAACGCGGCTGGCACTCTGACCTTTGCTCCGAACAAGCTAGTCAGCGCGGGTGTCTCGAACCAAGCTCGCGATACAAACAACACACAAGACTTCGGCGGCAACGGAGGGATCTCCGCCCACAACGGGATCGTGTATCTCTCTTGGGCAGACAACTCGAATTCTACGGCTGACAACCCGGACGGTGCGACGACGTTCGACGCTTACATCGCTCGCACGGCAGTGACGATTAACAACGGCTCCGGCGAACAATTCGGTCGCGTGGTCGGCGTGCAACAGAGCACTGTTACTGGCGGGCCGGGAGTCGGTAATTCGCCGACCGCAATCTCGTTCAACGGAGCGGATCGAGCGGACACACTCGGCGCAGGCAGTGGTCTCGATGATCGGGCCGGAATCTACACCGGTCAGGAATTGATCTTCGCGGGACAAGACGCTGATCCGCATGTCGTGCAGGCATATTCCGGTTTTGGGGCGACCCCGAATCAGTTCACCCTGAGTACGCCATTGTTCAACGCGCCGACCGTGGGTGACAGCTTCCAGGTGGAGCTTTCTCAACGCGATGTTTTCGACGTCGTGTTGTTGGATAGCGATCCGCGATTCAACGCGAATGCTCAACCGCTGACGAATGCGACGAACTTGAAGACGAACGATTTCCAAAATGCTCAACGAGTCCTGCGATTCCTCAACGAACAAAACGTCGCAGACGTGAATGAGCCGGTTGCCGGTCAGCAAGTCGCGCTGCTCAATAACTGGGCGCTGGCGAACGGCCAAGTTGTGGGAACCACGCTGACGGGGAACCCGAACAAGTTCCACGAGTTCAACGGAGCGATCGTGGATAACAAGAACTCGGTCGCCGGTGCGGGCGGAGGACCGGTCGCTTCGGCAGCGGGCGGTGAACTCAACGGAACTCGCAGCAATCAAACGTTGCAGGTCAAGTTCCAGATCAACACGACGTTTTCGCAACTGACTCAAGCACCGCGTGACGAGAATCTGTTTGTGATCACTCAAACGAGCATCGGGACGTTGTTGCCGACAGCGTTGATTCTGGATGCGGGTGATACCATCGTCGGTGGTGAGGGTGAAGACACGCTGGTTGGCTCATCGGGGGATGACTTCATCAACGGGCAAGGTGGCAACGACATCGCGTTCGGTGGTGCGGGTAACGACTTCATGCTCGGTGGAGCGGGCAACGACACGCTCGATGGACAGCAAGGAAACGACACGCTCAACGGACAAGCGGGGAACGATGTGCTGCTCGGCGGCGAGAACGACGACACGTTAGTCTTGGATCCGAACGGCGGCGGAAATGATTCTGCCAATGGTGGACTCGGACTCAATCAAATTCAGGTCGTCGGTACAAACTTGGCAGACACACTCACGGTCAGTTCGTCAGGCAGCGTGTTGTCGATCAGCAACGGCATCGGCACGATTGCGGTGACGGCCAACATTCAGAACGTGTCGATCGACGCTCGTGGCGGCAACGACACGGTGACAGTCAACAACATCGCCGCAATTGGTTTCTTGGTACTCAACGTCCAAGGTGGCGACGGTAACGATGTGCTCAATGCATCTGCCGCCGGATCCGGTTCTGTGCGGGTAAGGCTCAATGGTGATGCTGGCAACGACACGCTCACAGGCTCGAACGGCAGTGACACTCTCAGCGGGGGCACCGGAAACGACGTGCTTGCAGGACTGGGTGGTAACGACTCGATCGACGGTGGAATCGGCGACGACAACATCGGCGGTGGCAACGGTAATGACACTGTTGTCGGTGGCGATGGAGCAGATTCGATCAATGGTCAACTAGGTGATGACAGCCTGTCTGGCGGCAACGGCAACGACACGCTGCTGGGTGCCGATGGCAACGACACCTTGAAGGGTGACGTGGGCGACGACGTGCTCAACGGCTTAGCGGGCGATGATTCGATCGAAGGGGGCGTCGGCTTCGACGCGATCGCTGGAGGCATCGGCAACGACACGCTTGATGGCGGTCGCAACGACGACACGATCAACGGCAACGCAGGCAACGACAAAATTCGTGGCGATCACGGCAACGACTACATCGACGCGGGGATCGGTTTGGACACCGTCAACGGCGGTGACGGCGATGACACAATCACGACCGCTGATGGCAGCGATGCGATCGACGGCGATGACGGGAACGACCTGATTACGACTGCCGATGGCGACGACACGATCACCGGTGGAGATGGCGATGACACGATTCTTGGTGGCGGTGGTGCTGACATCATCTTAGGTGGCGACGGCAACGATCAAATCAACGGCCAAGGTGGCTCAGACACCGTTGCGGGCAATCAAGGGAGTGATGTGATTGCCGATCCAATCGCAGAAATCAAAGAACAATTTGTGCTTTCCGCCGACATCATCGAAATGTTGAAGGCGTTGTGATGACGCAGATGAGACGCGACCCCACCGAGCCGGGCACCCGCAGGGTCGCGGTGGTTTTCGGGCCTTTGCACTACGGCATCGAGAATTTGAGTGACGGGGTTACGTAGTGCAAAAGCCCGATTCCACCGAGGCCAGCTCGGTGGGGGCTGTGCGAGTGAAACAAATTACGTGGGGCACGCGAGTGGCGTGCCGGTGACATCCGGTTGCTGGAGGCACGAAGGAATCGTGTCCCACATTTCGTTCTTGCCAGGGAGGGCAGACATTATGAATTTCACGTCATGGTTAAGCGGTTTGAATCGTCGAGTCACTTCTCGCAAGCGCACGAGCACGCGAGTCAACACTCCTGCGGTGGGTGTCGAGAACATGGAGACTCGACAATTGCTGTCGATCTCCGCGTTATTCATTCCCGACACGGGCGAATTGAACATTCAACTTGATAGCGACGACAACGTCCGCGTTGGTTCCTCCGCGTTGGGCAATGTGCAACTGGAAGTCGGCAGCGGGACTGGTGCGTATGCCTCTAGCAATGTGCTCGGCACTCGACCGGCAAGTGACGTGAAGTCGATCGTGATTCTGGGTGGCGACAATCAAAACACGATTGACCTGAATGGCGTGACCTCCGTGGTCTTCACCAATCTTGTGTCGATTGAAGTTGATGGTGCCAACGGCAACGACTCCATCGTCGGCAGCTTGGATATTGCCGACAGCTTGAGCGGTGGTAACGGAACAGACACGCTCATCGGCCTGGGAGGCAACGACACACTGCTTGGTGGCGATGGCAACGACGTCATTATCGGCGGACTCGGTGACGACAGCATTCGCGGTGGTGATGGTAACGATGGCATCACCGGCGATGCGGGCAACGATGTGATCGACTCAGGCAACGGTGACGACACCGTCTCTGGCGGCGATGGCAACGACAGTGTCTTCGCCGGAAATGGCCAAGATTCACTGACGGGCAATGCGGGTGATGACACACTCAACGGTGACGGCGGCACGGACTCGGTCAGCGGCGGCGATGGCAATGACCTCATCTTCGGTGGTGAATTCGGCGACTTGCTCTTAGGTGATGCAGGCAACGACACGATCTCTGGGCAAGCGGGCAATGACACCATCATCGGTGTGACCGGCCAAGACAAGATTGATGGCGGCACGGGTGACGATCTGATTAAGAGTGCGTTGGACGTACCGGTCGATGACGCTGTTCCAGTCGCCGCACAACCGGCCCCATCGGTACTCTCACCAACTCAGCTACCGGACGCGGTAAATAGCACACTGGGAATTGACTCGACTTTGAAAAGTGTCTCAATTGGAACCGGGACCACGGATGGTGGGCTGACAGTGCAAGTGACCGGCACCGGTTCGTTCGGCAACGGGACGTCACCGACCTCGACGAACCCCGGTGCAAAATACAACCCGATCGACGCGACCGGAGCGACGACGCTCATTGGTGCTGGAAACACCGTCACAACGTCGGACGTTTATTTCCGCTCCAGCACGATCAGCGGTGCGCGAAACACGCTCGAAACGTTGGCCACGAATCGCTCAACGATCGTCGGCACAGCGACGGAAGCCAACTCCTCGTTCGATGTCGGAACGTTGCGTTTTGAACTGACTCAATTGGCTGAACCAGCCTATGACCTCGTGACGGGAAAACAAATTGGCTCGTTGCTGACGCAGACTTACCACGTGACCAACTTGGGGAATACGACGTCGAATTTTGAGTTGTCGCGAGCATTGGACGGCAACATGACCTTCGACGGCTCAGCCTCAGAAGGTGGTGGCCGAGTGGTCTCAACGGCCGGTGACGAATTCCTCGTCGAAACAGACAAAGGTGGTACGTCGGCTTCCACCAACTTTGTCGCGATCACTGGAAAGGGAGGGACGGTTCCAAAGATCAATCGCTTTGAAATAAACCAAGCCTCGACAGCGCTGATCAACGTGCAGTCCGGTCAGATGCCGAACGGCAAAGTCTTCAATGACACGAACGGTGATCAGTCGATCGATACGGATTCTGACGTCGCTTTGACTTTGCGAAACACCTTCAGCTTGGCCCCCACAACAAGCACGATCTACACGACACACACGCTGTTTGGGACTGGCACACCAAATCTCGTGCAGGTGAATCAGAAGCCGGTGACGATCGCTGATGCTGGTCGCGTTCTGGCAGGCCGTGACATTGCGATTGATGTCGTTTCCAACGACGCCGACGCCGATGGCCAACTGGATTATGCGTCCATTCAAATCACCCAAGCTCCAGTGCATGGAACCGTTGTTGTTCTTCAAGACGGACGTGTTCGCTACACACCGGATGCAGGATACAGTGGCAACGACGCGTTCTACTACACCATTGCCGACAATTTGGGAGCACGCAGCAATCCCACTCTGGTTTCGGTAGAGGTCAGCGCGATCGACATATTGGGTGACGCCATCAATGGCGGGATCGGCAACGACACCGTGATCGGTGGTGACGGCAATGACACAATCCTCGGCGGCTCTGGCCAAGACTCATTGTTCGGCGGCTTGGGTAATGACCGCATTCAAGGTCAAGGTGGCGAGGACAGCATCAACGGTGGCGGCGGTGCAGACACGCTCGATGGCGGTGACGGCAATGACTTCGTGCAAAGTGCCTCGATCCAAATTGCGATCAATGATGTCGCCGTGACGGAAGGCAACACGGGGACGACTGACGCGGTCTTCACCGTGGGGTTGTCGGCCGCGAGTAGCTCGACGATTACTGTCGATTATTCGACGCTGGGAGTCACGGCAACATCGGGCAGCGACTTCTTACCGGCATCGGGAACATTGACGTTCGCGCCGGGTGTCACCACGCAGACCATCACCGTTCAGGTCAATGGGGACACCACCTCCGAGTCGAACGAAACCTTCTCGGTCAAACTTACGAATGCCACAGAAGCCGTGCTTTTCAACACTCAAGGCCAAGGAACAATCACGGACGACGATCGTCCGGTGAGCTTGGCACTGACTCCGGGAGCCAACGTGAATGCGAGCCGCTTGGCGGGCAGCCAAGCGGAGGTTCACATCGCGGTGAATCCGACCAATCCACAAAACGTCGTCGCGGTCGCGAACGGTGGCACGGCTGATCCTTCAGCGCAATTCATTGCTAACTCAACGGACGGTGGCACGACTTGGACGATTCGACCGTTGAGCTTCGGTCAAGACACCATCGGCACGGCGGCGAACTCTGATCGCTTTGATGCGGCCGTGGCCTTCGATCGGTTCGGCAACTTGCATCTGACTTACATGGCTCGCACTTCAACTGCCGGTGATGCAGCAATCATGTATGCCATCAGCAGCGACGGCGGGACGACCTTCACAACGCGCATCCTGGCCCCACTCTCAGCCACGGTTGATAAACCGTGGATCGCCACGGGACCGGATGCAGCCAACGCGGCGAATGAGGCGGTTTATGTGACTTACCGTGACACCGCTGGCCTTGTTGTTCAAGGAGCGGTTGCAACAGGACTAGGAACTGTGGGTGCGTTTTCAGCGGCATCTCTCTTCAGTGCCAATGGAAACTATGCGGTGCCCAGCGTTGGACCAAACGGCGAACTCGCCATCACTTGGTTAAACCCAGCAGGCGGACAAGGTCCAGGTGTCTGCCAATTCGATCGCGACCTCAACGGCCTCGTTGGCGGTTTGACGTTTGGAGTCGATACCTCAATTTCGTCAACAAACTTCGGTGGGTTCGACTTCATTCCCGCGACGCCAGATCGAAGTACATTCGCCAGCCCATACGTGGCCTATGACTTGAGCAATGGACCTCATCGCGGCCGGCTGTACGCGGCCTATGCCGATGAAATCATTGATGAAAGCAACAACTCAGACATTGAACTCCGATTTTCTGACGACAACGGAGGAACCTGGAGCACACCAGTTCGAGTCAACGATGACACCGGCACGAACAGCCAATTCTTCCAAAACATCAGCGTAGATCGCACCAATGGAAATGTCTTCTTGAGCTGGTACGACGCCCGCAATGACGTCGGTGCGAGCGGCATCAACTCTGACGGAATCGACAACACGGACGTTCAAGTTTTCATGGCGGGCAGCCTCGATGGCGGCCTGACCTTTGGTCCGAACGTTCTCGTCAGCACGGGTGCCTCGAACCAAGCCCGCGATGTCACTGATCCCGGCAATGACTTCGGCGACTATGCAGGCTTGGCCGCCTACAACGACACCGTCTACGTCATCTGGACTGATAACTCCAATTCCACCGGCGACAATCCCGGTGGCCGAGCAACCTTTGATGTCTACACATCGCGAGTGACCGTCGGGTTCAATACCAGCACCGGCGGCGGCAGCAGCACTGCCTTGCCAACGATTATTGATGACGGTGATGTCCTGAATGGTGGAGCTGGCAACGACACACTGGTTGGTTCGACGGGCAACGATACGCTCAATGGCCAAGGTGATAACGACTCGCTGCTCGGTGGTGATGGCAATGACTCGCTGCTGGGTGGTTCCGGGCAAGACACGCTCGACGGCCAAGCTGGGAATGACACGCTCAATGGTCAAGGCGGCAACGACACGCTGTTAGGTGGCAACGACAACGACATCATCGTGCTCGATAGCAACGGATCGGGCGCAGACTCCGCTGATGGCCAAGATGGCTTCAATACGATCGTGGTCAACGGAACCAACAAAGTTGACACGATCAACGTGAGCCAAATTGGAAGCGTGCTGATGATCAACAACGGCAGTGGCACAATCGGTGCGACTCAAAATATCCAGAGCGTTGTGATCAACACGTTGGCGGGTAACGACACTGTCACCTTGGGGAACCTCAATGGCGTGGTGGCCATGCAACTCACGGTCAACGGTGGCGATGGCAATGACCTGTTGGATGCGACCGGAGCGGTGATCGGAACGGTTCGCTTGGCACTCAATGGCAACGACGGCAACGACTCGCTCAATGGCTCGTTGGGGAACGACAGCCTCAACGGTGGAGCTGGTAACGATGTCATCGCCGGCAATGCTGGGAACGATGTCATCCAAGGTGGTGATGGCAACGATCTGATCGGTGGTGGTCTCGGTGATGACGTCATCAGCGGTGGCGATGGAGCTGACGTCATCAACGGTCAACAAGGGAATGACAACCTCAACGGCGGAAATGGCAACGATACACTCAAGGGTGACGTCGGGAACGACACACTCTCTGGTGCTGCGGGTGACGACAACCTCAACGGCATGGACGGGGATGACTCGATCCTGGGTGGAGTCGGACAAGATGCGATCAGCGGAGGAATCGGTAACGACACGCTCGATGGTGGCCGCAACGACGACTCCATCAACGGCAATGCGGGTGACGACCTGATTCGCGGCGATCACGGAAATGACTACATCGACGCTGGCGAAGGAAACAACACCGTCAATGGCGGCGACGGTGACGACACGATCCTCACGGAATCTGGCAACGACTTCGTTCACGGCGGCGACGGAAATGACCGCATCAATGTGGGCGATGGCAACGACATCGTCGTCGGTGGCGATGGCAACGACACGGTACTTGGTGGAGCGGGTAACGACACCATTCTCGGTGGAGACGGCGACGACTCGCTGGATGGCCAAGGCGGCGCTGACACAATCGCCGGTCAGCAAGGCAACGACACGATCATTGATCCCGTTGCCGAGATTCGTGAGAAGTTTGTGTTGCCTGCCAACATCTTCAAGATTCTGACTGGCCTATAAGCACTCGTTCGACAATTCGATCGCAACCACAACCCGGCGGCCGCAAGGCCGCCGGGTTGTTTTCGTTTGGGGTGAGGAACATCCCCTCCCCTCCGAGCTTGCCTCGGTGGATTCGGGCCTTTGCACTAGGTGCTGTCCCACAAACCGAATTAGCCGCGCGGCGTTAGCTGGGATTATTCATGCCTTCTGACGAGCCCGAAGCGTGAGGGAGTGACTGCGATGAACTTCACTCGCTTGCGCTTCGGGTTTGTCTGAAACACCCTGCGGGAGATTTTCCCAGTTCTCGACAAAACAACCGGGGCTAGCGCCCTGCGGCTGATTTGTGGGACAGAACATGGGACTGTGAAAAATACCGTAGTGCAAAAGCCCGCGAGCCACCGAGGCGAGCTCGGTGGGGGTCTGTGCGGTGGCGTCATACGTGTGGTCCGGCCGTGCATTCTAGAACACACAAGCCAATGCACCTGGCTGACTTTTCTGGTTAGGTCGGCATTCCTGATTCCGCGAACTTTTGCGATCACGTCCGCTGCGTCGCTTACGGGGCCTATAACGTTTATCTCGATTATGCCTGTCGTAGGGATCGTAATGCTTATGCGTATTTGATCGTAAAAAACGATTACAAGGCGCGCCCCTAGCCTCGTTACAGACGGAAGAGTTTGCCGAGCTAATACACGTGAAATAAGCGGCAGGACTCGGATAACTGCCACAGCACTCACGGTTGAGTGCTGTCACTGAATGGATGATAGAACCAAGGAGGGGATGCCATGGTTAGGTCAGGTTGGATGAAACAGTTTCGAGAGACGCTCTCGAATTCACTTGCCACGCAAGCCGCAAAACGACGTGTCCAAGCACGGATGCCCGTGCAGCAGGCAGAGTACCTGGAAGACCGAAGTCTGATGTCGGTTTCAGCTCTGCTACTCAACAACACCGAGCTGAGCATCATCTCAGACGGCGACGACGACATGGTCTTTCAGACCAACTCCGCCGGACAACTCGAAGTCTTGGTGGGAGCGACCGGCCAAGGCGAACTACAACGGCCGTTAGTTCCGTATCTCAGCATTCCGGTGATTCAAGCGAGTGCGCTGACTTCGATCACGATCGAAGGTGGATCGGACCAGAACGAGATCGACCTCAGCCGACTGACGTTGGCGGCAGGTTACAGTCCTTCGCTGAAGATCATTATTCAAGGTGGCAACGGCCACGACATCATCACCGGCAGTGCTGACGTCTCGAATGACATCATGGGTGGTGACGGTAACGACACGATCCGTGGCGGCGATGCGGCAGACACGCTGGAAGGCGGAGATGGTAATGACCTGATCTTCGGTGACGTGATTCCTCCGCAGTTGAGCATCTTGGTTGCTCCCAGCGATCCACGCACTCTGACCAATGGTGCCGACGACAGCATCCTGGGTGGCGACGGCGCAGACACGATTCACGGTGTCGCTGGCAATGACTCGATCAACTCCGGTGACGGTGACGATGTCGTCACCAGCGGCATCGGCAACGACAGTGTCTTCGGTGGCAACGGTGCTGACTCGATCACCGGCGACGATGGCGACGACAACTTGAATGCCGACGGTGGTTTCGACACGGTGGTTGGTGGCGCTGGTAATGACTTCATTTTAGGTGGAGCGAACAACGACCTGATCTCGGGTGACAGTGACAACGCGGCGATCATCGGAGTCGGTAACGACACGATCGACGGTCAAGCCGGGAATGACACAATCAACGGCGGCGGTGGCGTAGACTCTCTGTCCGGTGGTACTGGTAACGACAACATCGTCAGCACGCCGTTCGTGACCACGACGAGTGATCCTCTGCCCGTGCTAACTCCGAACCCAAACACAGGCAAGCCTGTATCGCTGGCGCCAGCAATTCCAACCGGTTTGGCGACGAGTGATGTCGGTACGTTCCATACAATCACGACCGGTAATGGTGACGCTGGCTTGGCTGTGACCATCGACGCCACGGGTAAGTTTGGCGCATTCAGCCAAGTGGTTAGTCCGAACCCAGGCAACTCACTGGTGACACAACGGTCACAGTTCAAAGGCTACTCATCGGAAGGAGCGGTCTTTGATCCCATCGGAGACGGCTTGGGAAAGGTGTCCGATATCACGTCTGTAGAATCCACGGTTTACTTTCGTTTCGGCGATATCACGGGAGCACGAGTCCCTTTGGACCAAGCGGCAAAAGCACAGGGGACCGTGGGAAATATCTTTGGAACGTCCAGCGAAGCGATTTCTCAATTCACAATCGGACCACTCGTCTTCAGTTTGGTCCAACAAGTTCAGCCACAGTTCAATATCACGACGAATCAACGTGTCGGATCGCTGCTGACACAAACCTACCAAATCCAAAACACGGGCCTGATCGCTTCGACGTTTGAGTTGGTACGGTACTTCGATGGTGATCTGAACTTTGACGGCCGAGACGGCTTGGGTGGGACAACTTCGAACGCAAACGGAGTTCCTGACGGTGCATCCGCTGATGGCGGTGGGCACTACATCAATCCGAAAACGCGTGATGAGTTCTTGTTTGAAACCGAGCAGGGGGGTGTCGGCAGCAACGGAACATTCGTCGGAATCACCTCGACACCGAACCCTGCTGCGCCACCTGCTCCTTTCCCCGCAAATCGGTTTGAATTGGGATTGTTTCCCAATCTGCGGACTCGACTGATCAACGGGCTGAACATCGCCAATCAAGTTGCGAATGACAACAACAGTGACGGCTCCGTTGATCCGGGACGGGAAGGAAACGTCACGCTCGCCTTGCGTAACGCCTACACCTTGGCACCAGGAGCCATCACGACCTACACGACTCATACCGTGTTTGGGACAGGCACTCCGAATCAAATCGAATTCAACCGCGGACCAAGTACGTTGCCGGATGGTGCCGATCCCAATAACGCCAAAGAGACCAACAAACCGATCGTCTCGTTGCGAGATGAGCCGGTGACGATTGATGTCGTGAAGAACGACACCGATCTGGATGGCTCCCTGGATGTAACCTCAATTCGGATTGAGGACCAACCCGCCAAGGGGACTGTTGAAGCTGTGGGCGATGGTCGAATTCGTTACACACCGGAGCCAGGAACCACGGGCACGTTCACCTTCACATACTCGATTGCGGACAACCTCGGTAGCCGCAGCATTAGTACGCGAGTCTTTGTGCTGGTGAATCCAGACCCTGGCTCAGACGTGATCAACGGCGGCCTGGGAAATGACACGCTGATTGGTGCCGACGGCAACGACACGATCTTTGCTGGCAGCGGTGACGACTCGGTATTTGGCGGAACTGGCAATGATCGCTTGGTCGGCCAAGGAGGCAGCGACAGCATCGTCGGCGGAACCGGACTAGACACGATTGATGGCGGAACGGGCAACGACTTACTAGCGAGCGATTCGCGACGGATACCGAGTTTGTTTATCAACGATGTGACTGTCGTCGAAGGGACCATCACTCCTCTTAGCAATGGCGTGGTTACGGCCACGTACACAATCAATTTGGATCATCCGGTCGAGCAGGCGGTGAGTTTTGATTATCAAATCGTGAGTGGCACAGCCACGTCTGGTGTCGATTTCGTGGCTGGCTCGGGCACGTTGACTTTGAAGCCGTATGAAACTGTGTTGACTCTGCCAGTCACTATTTTGGGTGATACTCTTGCAGAGCTCACGGAAAACTACACCATCGTCTTGTCCAATTTGCAGAACGCCCAAGTCGGTAAGGCCGTGGGACAAGGGCGCATTCTCAACAACGACTTGACCTTGGAACTCGAAAGAAATGCGACGCGTTTGTTCGGCGATCAGAACCAAGTTCGTATTGCGGTGAACCCCACGAATCCCAATTTCGCAGTCTTGGTCGCTGGTGACCGAGCTGGATCTTTCGTGAACGGACTCGTTGATGGGACTCTGGCACCGGCGCTTTCTGTGTTCACAACAGTGGATGGCGGTAATAACTGGAGTGCTAGTCCGACAGTGTTCGACCGCACGCTCGACGGCGTCTTTGATGTGCCGTTCACACCGGAATCGCGTTACTCCGCGTCCGTCGCGTATGACCGAGCAGGGAATCTCCACATCGTTTATGTGGCCGAGCCCAACCTTCCGACCCCCATCCTCGGAACACCAGCGACAGGGCCCTCGGTCATCGTTTACGCCATCAGCCGCGACAACGGACAATCGTTCCAATCACAAACGTTGACCGGTCGCGGTGTTGGAAACTTAAACCCAACTGTGGCTGTCGGCCTGGACGCACAAAATCCGAACTTGGACGCCGTCTACGTGACGTACCACACGGGTGATGGATCGGCTGCTGGTGGCGACTCCGTGGTGATTCGCGGAGCACAAGTTTCACCAGCGATCCTCAACTTACCTGCGATCCAAACGCCAGTCCCGGCGTTTGGAGCAGCCGTAGTTATCTCCAGTACAAATTCGCCTAACTTCCCGGTGGCATCAGTGGGGCCGAATGGGGAAGTGGCCGTGACTTGGGAAACGCCAGCGATCCCGTTCGACCAAGGCCCTAACCTGGTAAATTTTGATGTTGATACGACAGGGCTACTCGGAGGATTGACGTTCCGTGGCAACATCAGCGTCACATCCACCAACGTCGGCAGTATGGATCACATCCCCGCGACAAACTTGGGTGGCTTCCTTTTGGGAACTCCATTTCCAATCTTGGGGACCTCCCTCGTTCCCGCACCACCAAACCAACAGGCTTATGCCTCTCCGGCCGTGGCGTATGATGCGAGCAGTGGACCACACCAAGGTCGCTTATATTTGACCTACGCCGACGAGCAAGCCAACGAGAGTGACAACCTTGATATCTTCATCCGACACTCCGATGACAATGGCGTCACGTTTAGCGATCCAGTGCGAGTGAACGATGACATCGGCTTCCATAGTCAGTTCTTCCAAACTATCGCAGTCGATCAAAGCAACGGCGTGATCGTGATGGGCTGGTATGATGCCCGCAATGACATCTTCGGAGGCACTTCCGATACGGATGGGTTGTTGAACACGGATGTCGAATACTTCGTAACAGCAAGCTATGACGGGGGCGAAACTTGGATGCCCAATGTCCGGGTCAGTGCGGGGCCATCCAATGCTCTCAACAATTTCTCGCTATCGCTATTCGGTAACTACACCGGGATCACGGCAGCGGGAGGGACAATCTTGGCCGCATGGGCTGACGACTCGAATTCGCGAGGCGACAACCCGGATGGAAACTTCGGCTTTGATGCTCACGTCGCACGGTTGACGGAATTCACGAACGGCATCGCCAGCGCCACCGCGTTCCCCACGCAGCTTGATCCGGCGGATCTACTGCTGGGTGGCGATGACAACGACACTCTGACTGGCGGCGATTCTGCCGACACGCTGAATGGTCAGGCTGGGAACGACCTGTTGTTTGGTAAGCGAGAGAACGATCTGCTGTTGGGTGGTGCCGGTGACGACACGCTCGATGGTGGATACGGCAACGATACCGTGCTTGGTCAAGCTGGCAACGATCTTGTGAACGGTGGCCATGACGAAGACGTCTTGCAGTGGTCCGGTGCGACGGATGGCAACGATACGATGTTTGGGACATCGGGAGCCGATCAGGTGCAAGCCTTCGGTGACGGAACGGCCAATACGCTGACGGTCTCGGCCAGTGGTCCGGAATTGGTTGTCAGCATGGGAGCGAATTCCATCATCACAGCTCCGACGGTCAATCAACTCAGCGTCTTTGGGTTGGGTGGCGATGACACAATCAACGTTGGTGACCTGAGCGGGACTCGTCAGTTCTTGCTGACCGTGGATGGTGGTGCAGGGAATGACGTGCTGAGTGCAGGTAGCATGAGTTCTGGTGGAACCCGCTTGATCCTGAATGGCGGTGACGGCAATGACTTCCTGGTCGGTGGTAAAGGCCGAGACACACTCTTGGGTGGCCGAGGCAATGACCGCTTGCTGGGTGGCGACAATAACGACAGCCTCTCTGGCGAAGGTGGCAACGACTCGGTCGA
>JAPLNX010000160.1 GCA_026400935.1 Planctomycetia bacterium
GCCTATCAGCCACCGGCCGTGCCACCGTGTCAGCGTTGACGATGAATCGTCAGTCAATTCTCGTCATTCGCGAAGAAGAAACGGATCGCGGTCGGCATCCGCCACCGGTCAAGTAAGTTCCAATGAATAATCCGAAGTGAGGCCATCGTGCTCTACAAATTGAAGCAAGCCGGGGACAAGACGACCTTCGTTCGCTTGAACGCGACGAGCATGGCAGACGAAGGTCTGTTGGAATGCCAAATGGAACAATGGCTCGCCGACAATCCCACGGCCGTTCTCCCCGAGGCCGAGGCATCGGTGCTTGTGATTTCACAGGAAACACCCTTCAAGAACGTGACCGATATCCTGGCCATCGACGTTCAGGGCAATTTGCTAATCATCGAAGTGAAGCGCGGCCAAAGCCCGCGTGACGTAATCGCGCAGGCATTGGAGTATGCGTCGGATGTAGCTGATTGGGACTACGAACGGTTGAACAAAACCGCGATCAAATATTTCGCGCGTCGCAGCCTGGGATTTCAGTCACTGGTCGAAGCCTTTTCAGCGACGTTCGGCATTCCTCAAGAGGACTTATCTGAGTCGCAATTCAACCAGCAGCAGCGTGTCTTTGTTGTCGGCGAAGTCATTGACGAAAAGCTGCAACGAACCGCGCGATGGCTGATGAGACGCGGCGTTTCGATTTCGTGTGTCAGTTACACACTCTTGACCGACAGCCAATCCGGAGAATTCCTTCTGGACTTCAACGAGGAAGTACGAACCACAGAGCTCGCTGGCGGCGGTCGGCACATACCGAACACAGTTCAAACCCCCACAGAAGACGCAGCCGTTGAGCGGTTGCCGGATGGCCTGAAGAATGTCTATCGCGAAATCAAGAAACGGGTGCTGCTATTCGGCGAGGACGTGACAACGTATGCGACACAGGTGATGTTCAATTTCAAGTCCGCTCGCTGCAAATTCGCGGAGGTCACACACGCAAGCCGGGAAAACAAATTCGTCATCAACGTCCGACCGGAAGGATTTCACATCGCCGAAAATGAAAGCGACGTGGTTCATGGTCTGTCGGTGAAACGACTGCCAGACAAGCATAAGTGGGCTACGAATCATCAGTTCGTTGTGACGGAGACGACCGAGTTGGACTCGGTCGAGAAATTATTGCGTCAGTCCTACAACGGGGTGAATCAAAAATCGTGAATGGTCAGATAGCTAAGTTTGACCGAAGACAGAGAGCCGTCCGTCATGAGTTCTTTTTGGATCATCTCGTTGCTGATTGCGGTTGTCGCTGTGGCGGATGAGCAGTTCAGCGAACCGCCGATCACCGACTCGGATCGCGGCCACTGGGCCTTTCAACCGCTTGATCTGCCGATGCAGACAGCGGTGCGCGATGACAGTTGGTGTCGCACGGCGATTGATCGGTTTGTGCTTGCGCGGTTGGAGAAAGAAAAGCTGGCTCCGGCGGGGGAGGCTGACCGAGCGACTTTGTTGCGGCGGGTTTGTTTTGATTTGACGGGGTTGCCGCCGAGTTTGGAGATGCAGGATGAAGTTGCTGCGGACGAGTCGGTGGATTGGTATGAGCGGTTGGTCGATCGGTTGCTGGCGTCGCCGAGTTGGTATGAGCGGTTGGTCGATCGGTTGCTGGCGTCGCCGAGTTATGGGGAGCGGTGGGCTCAGCATTGGTTGGATGTGGCTCGCTTTGCGGAGACGGACGGGTACGAGCACGATCATGTGCGACCGAATGCTTGGCGGTTTCGCGATTGGGTGATCGAGGCTCACAACCGCGACTTGCCGCTCAACGAATTCATCGGGCAGCAGCTTGCGGGTGATGAACTGCGACCCGGTGATGAGTCGGCGTTGATTGCGACTGGCTTCCTCTTCTGCGGGCCGGACATGCCGGACATCAACCTTCAAGAAGAGCGGCGGCATACGTTCTTGAATGACATGACCGCGACGGTCGGCTCTGTGTTCCTGGGTCTGCAAATGGGTTGTGCTGCTTGCCACGACCATAAGTATGACCCGATCAGCCAAGCAGACTTCTATCGTTTACGAGCGTGTCTCGACGTTGAGCCGCTCTTCGAGACACATCCGCAGTTCGGACTAGTGATGCGTGAGAAGTCTCCGAAAGCACCCGTCAGTCGGCTGGCCATCCGAGGCGACTTTCGTCGTCCCGGCACAATTGTCGAAGCGGCTTTTCCGCGCATCGCGAATCTTTCAAACGACAGCATCGCATCCCCTTCAAATGACGCGAAGACGACTGGCCGGCGCTCTGCACTCGCGAATTGGCTGACTCGGCCGGACAACCCGCTCAACACACGAGTGCTCGTGAATCGGATTTGGCAAGGACACTTCGGGCAAGGACTTGTTAGCACGCCGAGCGACTTCGGCGTGATGGGTGGAACGCCGACACATCCAGAATTGCTCGATTGGTTGGCGACTGAATTGCCGCGACTCGGTTGGAGCCGCAAGCGACTGCATCGACTGATCGTGACGAGCGCGACTTATCGCCAGGCAAGCCACAAACGGAGAGAAGGAGAAATGCAGACTCATTTCCTGCCCGCTCCCTCCCCCACTCTTCTTCAATCCTTCCCTCGTCGTCGGCTCGATGGCGAAATGATTCGTGACGCGCTGCTCATCGCAAGCGGTCAACTCAACCGACAGTCTGGTGGGCCGGGCTTTCGACCGCTGCTGCCAAAAGAGATCGTTCGCACTCTTCTGAAGGATCAGTGGCCAGTAACAGGGAACACGGCCGAGCATCGGCGACGCAGCGTGTACTTGTTCGCTCGGCGAAACCTGCGGTATCCGTTGTTCGAGGCGTTCGACAAACCCGATGCCAACGCAAGCTGCCCACGTCGCAACATTTCCACGATCGCTCCGCAATCGTTGTTGTTGCTCAACGGCGACGACTCCGTTACTGCCGCCAAACGATTGGCCGAATCGATCGAAACGGAACCACTGACCGACCGTGCTGCCATGATCGATCTGGCATACCGACGAATCTTAAACCGCCGCCCGACAAGCGAAGAACAGCGGGCCTCATCCGAGTTCTTGCGGGATTCAAATTCAACACTCACCGACCTATGTCTCGCACTATTCAACGTCAATGAGTTTGTTTACGTCGATTGAACTTTGAACCGGACCGTCGTTCGCTTAGCACTCAATCAAACCTCCCCGCCCAGCTTGTCTCGATGGTTAAACCCATTTTCCGCACCCTTGTAAAATAGCATAGAGAACAGACTGGCGCTATCCGCCAGCGGTCGCTAAACATCGCGTATGGACGGGACTTGGTATGGAAAACACACCGACGTCGAAGGCGCGGCGATGGGGAGCCTCGCTGTGATTGCGCCGTTGCTCAAACGCATGCGTGTCGCGGAGATCATTGATCAGCATCTGCCCGTGGATTCGCAGGCGGAGTTTCCGCACGGCACAATTCTGAGTCTGTTGGTTGCCGCTCGGGCGTATTCGCCGGTGGCGCTGAGCAACATTCCGGAATGGGCCAGTCGGACGGCGGCCGACGTTTTGTTTCAGATGCCTCCGGAGAAGATGAACGACGATCGGTTCGGGCGTTCGTTGGAGGCCTTCTTTGAGCAGCGGCATTCGATCCTCAGTTCGCTGGCGCTGCATCTGGTGGAAGAGTTCGGCGTGCCGTTGCAAGACCTGCATTACGATCCGACGCATGTGACTTTCACGGGCGCGTATGAGCGTGCGAAGTCGCGTGAGGGAGTCGTCAAACACGACACCGAGGGACTCCTCAAATCGGTGCGTTCGGATGACACGCTCGATCCCGCGTAGATCACCAAGGGACGTGCAATGGGCGATGCGTCCAAGGGCACGAAGATGATTCATGCCGGGTTGGGCGTGCATGTGGATCGCTATGGGCCGTTGCCGTTGTGGGTTCACACCATCGACGGCAATCAGAATGGTCGCACGGCCATCCAAGAGCATCTGGCGTTGTTCGCTCAGCATTTGCCGAGGCTCAAACTGGCGCAGATTTCTGATCGGGGAACTTACTCGTTCGGGCACTTGGTGCGACTGGAGGACGCGGGTTGTGAGGCGATCGTCTCGGCTCCGTGGAGTGAGTTCCGCGAACTCTTCGATGAGCATCGCCAGACTCTGCAATGGCAGCGTGCGTCGTACTTGTCGATCGAGCAACAGCGTCGCCGTGAATGCGTCAGCGATCTGCCGCAGGAGTCCTACGATCTCGCGGTGCTCAAGCACACGCTGACGAGCCACGAGTCCGATCGCCAGATCCCGTGCCGCGTACTGTTCGTGAAGAGCACCGCCGACGAACAGTACGACGGCTTCAATGCGATCGTGACCACGATCCCGGCGAACAAATCGAGTGCCGATGACATTTTCACGCGATTCAAACAGCAGATCTACAGCGAGCAAATCAACGCCCACTTCAAAGGCCCGATCGCTGTGCGACCGGTGTGGCTGAAGTCTCCCAAGCGGATCGAGTCGTTGATGTTCCTGCTGACCATCGCGCTGATGCTGCACTATCTAATCCAGCGAACCTACCGCGCGAGCCTGTCGGAAACCGCCCCTGTGAAAGAGCGGCGGATCACCACCAAGACACTGCTGAGCGCGTTCCAAAACTACACGCTCTTGATCGACCGTCACGGGATGGGCCGCACGGTCAGTCCCACGCGACTCACGTCTCGTCAATCGGAAATCCTCCGCCAACTCGAAC
>JAPLNX010000066.1 GCA_026400935.1 Planctomycetia bacterium
GCAGGATTTCCAGTTGCCGCTCCGTCGCCTCAATCCGCACTGCCTTCCTTGGCATCGCACCACCCTCCGTTAAAGGTGATGCAGTAATGACACAAACTCGCTTTTTATGGAGGATCAATTCTCGGTCGTGGTACTAGCACCTCGGACAGCGACAATCCCAACGGAGAGACGACTCCAAGTGCAACTCCTCCGGCTTGAAAGAATTCTCTGCGATTCATCGGTGAGGTTCTCGACTACTTGGGATTCTTCAGGAGTTCGAGCATCGCATCGCCCATTGCCTTGCCGATGCGGTTGAACCAGATCGCGCTGCCGTAGTAGTGGTAGGGACGGTCGCTGCCGGTGTGAACCCACTCGGGTTCTTTCTGCCAGTTCGGGAACATGGCCTCGGCGGCCTTGTCCACCAGCACATCGACCGGGAACGCCTTGAGGTTGCCTTTGAACTCCGGCACTTCGTTCATCGACAGTTGGGCCTCGCGGACGGTCAACATTCCGCCGGTCGCGGGCTTCGATCCGTTCTGACCCAGCGCGCCAATCACGAACGGCAAGTTGGGTGTGCCGAGATCCTGGCGAACGTCCTTGATGAAGTGCCGCATGTTCGACGCGTATTCGTCCTGAGCACCGAAGATGTCATTGAACCCCTGAAACCAGACGAACCCCGCCAACTCCAGCGTCTTCCCATCCAGTTCAGGAAACAGCTTGGCGTAGTTTTCCTGCACGTCTTTCACTTCCGCCATCATGTTGCGATACGACGAGCCGTAATCCTTCTTGATCTCCTCCAGCGTTGGCAGGGGGGCGTTCTTGTTGTTCTTCTCATTGTCTTGTTTGACCCGTTTCTGAGCCTCCTCGAGTTCCTTCTGAAGCATCGCTTCAGGAAACCCGGCCGAAGGCGAACGGAAGAGTTTGTAGAGCGAGTGCCCACCCCACGCGGCCTTGATCAAGAGGACCGGCTGATCGAAGTGGTTTCCCATCGCGGTCCCGAATTCCAATTCAACCCCCGTGCAACCAGGCGACCCGTAGCCCACGGTGAGCGGGCCTTTGCGATCGAGAAACTTGATGAACACGTCATCGCACACGATCCACTTGTCGTCCTTGCGGAGATGGGCGAAGAGGTCTTTGGTCTTCGCGTCCGTCGCTTGGTAATCCAGCAGCGTGTTGCGGGCCTTGCCCTCCATGTTCGATTGGCCGGCAAGAATAAAAACCTTCACCGGCTTGTCGGCGGCGTGCAACGGTGTGCTTGCGAAGAGGCAACCAGCCACGAGAACAATCAGCATGCGAATCATCGGAGACCTTGTATTCGTGCGGAGCATGTCGGCTTCAGTGCATTCATTGATAAGCCTTCGGCGACCTTCGCGAAAGCGGCTCTGGCAAATTCAGCGACCCAGATTCTCGAACAAGTACAGCCCGGACTTGCCGGGGCAGACGAGGTCGAGGTCTCCATCGCCGTCGATATCGATCGCGGACATTTGCAGTCCAGTGCCGGCGCTGCCGCGTGGAAAATCCTTCAATGCCCAACGATCTTTCGCGGCGGCGGGAGCGTTTGCAGCAGGCTCGCCTTTGAAGATCTCACGCTTGATCCACTTTGAGGCGGCTCGGTCGTACTGGAAGGTGAAGACGACCGCCGGATCGGTGTCGCCCGGTTCGACTTCATGGGCGTAGACCCGTTTGCCGGTCACCAGTTCTTGCTCGCCGTCACCGTCGAGGTCGGCCAAGAGCTGCGTATGCACCTGCGAGAACGTCTCGTCGATCACTTGCTTCGACCAGACTCGCTTGCCGTCTGCGCCGGTTGATTGCTTGAGCCAATAGAAACCGAAGCCGTGACCCATGCCCCAGATGACATCCGTCAGCTTGTCGCCATCGACGTCGCGACCATGAATGAAGATCCCTGCCGCGCCCAATTGGAACTCGCCGTGGAACGGCCACTTGTCGGATGCGGTGGAGGGCTGCTCGTACCAGCCTTTGGGAGTGATGATGTCGACACGACCATCGCGGTTGATGTCACCAATACCGACGCCGTGCCCGGCTCCTTCTTTGCCAAGATCATGCTTCGTCCAAACCACCTTTGGCTTCTGTTGAGTCAGCTCGTACCAGACGACGACGTTGCCGGTGTTCGGCAGAAAGTCGAGCTTGCCATCGCCGTTGATATCGACCAGTTCGCCGGTCTCCATGTTGCCGGGCGTGTCGATCTCGTGCTCGATCCACGGCTGCGTCGCATCGCCACCGGGATTCTCGACCCAGCCGACGCGCTTGCCGAAGTAATTGCAGGTCACGATATCGGGGCGGCCATCGCCATTCACATCCAGCGGCGAGTCGGCAAAGTCTTCGTAATAATGCGGGTTCGGTCCGCTCGCAGGGACATCGCGAACCTTGTGCTTCGTCCACTTGGGAGCCTCGTACCACGAGTCACCGCTGAAGATGTCGATCTTCCCGTCGCCATTGAAGTCTGCTGCTCCGCCACCTTCGTAGGGAGACTGATCGTTGATCGTGTGCTTTTTCCAACGCACGCCACCCGACTTTTGTTGAGCCATTGTACTCGGAGAGAACCCAGCGAAATGCGACGATGAAAATCCCATCAACAGCAACAGCAGCACGGAACGAATAGTTGGTCGCAACAAGGTGTGGATTCCAATTCGAGATTGTACGTGGTCAAAACAATGGGACGATTCGCAAGCGGAGCGGTTCATGGAGAAGCGTCTGATCCCTCGATCGGCACGTCGCAGAACGTCAGCGCGGCGAGGCCGTTTTGGCCATAGAGCAGGTTGTCGGGGTTCCAATTGGCGCTGTCGAGGTAGGTCACGGTCTTGGATTTCGTCGGCCCCTTCAGCTTCAGCGTGATGCGACCACCATTCGCAGAGCCTGCCACGACTTGCTTCGGTTCACCGTCAAGATGGAACTGACTGACGAGCGTGTCGGACCAGTTGATGTGGTAGTCGAACTCCAAAATCAGTTCGTCGCGCTCTGCTGACGTGAAGAAGGCACGCTTCAGGTTCGGCGAATTGAATGGCCCGACGTGTCGGTGATAGAGGTGGTACTGCATCATCGGGTGCAGGAACCGAGCGAACTCGGCGTAACCGGCGGCCGGGAAGTGGCAGCCGCCGGGTGGTTTGATGCCGAGCGTCGAGATCACGCTCATGTGTGAGAACTGATTCGGCAGCGTGCGTTGCACCTCGCGCAGGCGGTTGTCCGAGCCGTTGATGCCCATCGCGCACGACTTCGGCCAGATTTGGAACGCGTAGTAGTGTTGGATGTTGGGGTAGTCCTCTTTCCAACTGGCCGCGAGGTCGACGAAGTATTGGCGGTAGGTCTCGTAGCCGTAGCCACCGGTTGGGCCGTCAGCACCTTGATCGTTCTCGCCTTGATGCCAGATGACGGCGCGGATGCCGTGGGTCAGCTTCGCTTGTTGGACTCGCCAGAGTTGCCGACCGTAGATCGTGCTGACGTCGGTCAGATCGGTGTTGTTCCGCTGATGCTGATCGATGCGAGTGCCTCCGACCGCGCCGTTGATGAGGCAGATTGGGATCTTCTCGCTCTCGACCAAGCGGCGTCCGAGCTCCATGCCCCAGTAACCGATCTCCGATTTGCCGCCGGGACTGCGAGCTTCCGCGTTGGCCCACAGCTTCAATCGCGAGCCGATGGGATCGCTATACGGGTTTGCTCCGAACGTACGAACCCACTCGCTCGGCACAAGCGGGTTCTCTTTGCCGAAGTCGGTCGCGACCGCGTTCGACTGGCCGATAATGAGGTACGCATCGCCGCAGACGACGTTCTTCGCCGAGTGCAGCACCGTCTCTTTGTCGCCGGTCATTGAACCGAACTCGGTGCGGTACTTGATGAGTCCCAGCTTCAGCTTCACGGACAGCGAATACTTCTTGTCGGCAGTCAGCTTGGCCGTCTCGGTCGCAAAGGGTTGATCGTCCGCGAAGACTCGCACGAAGACCGAATCGGCGGCGTCGGCGAGCATTCCGGCATAGACCAACGATCCGAATTGCAGGCCGCCTCGTCCGGGGCCGTCACGAGGGATGAATTGGTTGTCTTCCGGTTGCTCGCTGTCGGCGAGCGGTCGCGAAACCCAAAGGTCTTTTGATGGTGGTGGCTCGGTCACGGCGATGCTCACCGCCTGGACGACTTTCGCGCGGCCGTTGTCGATCGAGGCGGTTACTCGCATCACACCGTTGCCTTGAGCATGTTTGAGGATCAGCTTGCCGGCGTCGATTCGCTTGATGACCGCGACGTCGTCGACGGTCCAACTGACATTCACGTCCCCTGCGCCTTTGGCCTGCATCGCGGCGAGGTTTGTGATCTGCGGCACGACTTCGATCGTCTGCCGTCCGTCCCAATTCGCGGGAGCAGCGAGCGTGAAGACGGGTTCTGGGATGTCGTCACTGATCGTGATCGCGATGTCTTTGGTCTTCACTTCGTTGGGGTAGATCGCTTTGACGGTGAGCGTAGCGGAGAGCGGATTGTCGCTGATCGCTCCGCGATCAGAAGCATTTGATCGCGGAGCGATCAATGACTTTGCCACTCGCCCGGCGTTAAACGTGTATGAGAATCGGTCCGTCGCCACGATCGATTCATGCCCATCGCGCTTCAGAACCCACAGCACCTTCTGAGCTCCGCCCGCTTTCGCCGACACTGTCGCGTTCTGACCTTCTCCCACAACAAACTGCTGCGGTGAAACCGCGAACTCATTCCCCGGCTGCACGAGCGGACCAACCAGCGTTTGATTGGGCTTCTGGTTCTCGTATTGCAGTTTGATCCAATCCGCCGAGCGCACAACTTGCGAGACGCGTACCTCGTCGAGATCGCCGACGAAATCAAAATTGTGGTACCAGCCACCAATCCACAGCCGCGCGGGACTCTTGATGTTGAGCGGCGGGCCTTGCTTGAGGTTGGTTCCCTCCAACACGCCGTTGACATAGATCTTCGATTCCCCCTCGCGATAGGTGTGAACGACGTGCGTCCAATAGCCGAGCGGTATGCGGCTTTCGCTGCCGACGTTTCCGCCGGAGAAGTAACAATCCATCCGGATGTGTGGCGGACTACGGAACTGCATCACAACTTTGCCTTGACCTTGTTCGTTACCCCAGGCGATGAGCGTCGTGTTCGGTCGCTCGGGGCGAAACCAAGCTTCGGTGCTGTGGGAACTCGCGCCGCTCGGATAATTCGGAATTTTATCGCCACCGAAGATGCCTTTGCCGCCGGGCAGATGCCGAGCCGTTCCGATCATCCCCGCTGTCGGTGTCGTGCCGTTGTCGGTGCTGGTGAGCGATCCCACTTCATCCCGCACCGAATCGTTCATGTGCCAGACGCTGAGATACCCGTTCGACTCGTTGAACACCGCTTTGCCATCGGACTCGCTCGCCGCATTGGCGTTGCCCCAATGCAGCTTGATCTCCTGCCGCGAGTTCCCCGTGATCAGCGGCACGCACACCCAAACGCTCGCGACGCCCTTCGCGACGTCCCACTCCTCAATCTGAAACGCGAGCCGCTCGCCCGAGTTCGACGAGAACCGCAGGTCGTCCCCATTCGGCTTCGCCTGAGCGAAGTCGAAGAAGTCGCGATGCAACCGCACGAGCACCGGGAACTGTTCGACCTTCGAATCGGCCGGCAGGTCCGCACCGTCCGGCGTCATCAGCAACCACATCGAACCAGAATGCTTCCAGTCCTGATAACTCGCCGCAGCCTTCACCGGTTTGTCTTCCGCAACGCTCGACATAGCCAGCGCGAGCGGCAGCAGGACGACCGCAACCAGTGCAGATGCACGAAGGCATTTCTTCAAGGTGGTGAGATTCATTTTCCCTCTTCATCGAAACAGTGTTTAGGCCAACAACATCGGAGACGACGCCAGTTTGATCACACGGTTCAAGGCGCGAGTTGGAATTCTATTTGACGGGTTGCGGGCTCGCTGCATCACTTCGTCGCGAGGAGCCGCTTCATTGCCTCGCCCATCGCTTCGCCGATGAGGTAATAGGTCTCGGCGTTCGTGTTCCAATGATAGCCTTGGCCGCTCGGCGATTGTTCCTGCGGACGCCAGAACGCCTTCGTGCCGACGAAGGCGACGTTGCCTTGGAACTCCGGGCGTTCGGCAACGGCGGCTTGCGCTTTCATCAGCGACAACGCGCGCGGATGTTTCTCGTCAGGGCCGGTCATGCCGGTTTCGGCGATGACAAACGGCAGCGCGGGGACGCTCAGGTCTTTGCGAATATCGCGGATGAAGTGGGCCATGTTTTCTTCGTACTCGGCGTTGAACTTGTCGTTGATGCGGTCGTTCCAGCCTTGATGCCAGCCGAACCCGGCGATGGCGTACCGACCATCGGAGCCGGGCACGAGTTCCTTCACCTTGGCAAGCGCGGCTTTCGTGAGCGTCACCGTCTCGCGGTAATACTTGCTGACGATGGCCGGGTCTTGAGCGATTGCGGCATCCTGCTTCTCACCGAGTGAATACGGCACCTTGCCGGCGCTCGGCGGTCGAAAATCCAATGCGAGGCTTTTCCCACCCCACGCACATTTGATGAGCAGCACCGGCTCCTCGAGCGCATCCCCCATGACCCAACCGAAGCCGAGTTCCGGGCCGATGCGATCCGGCTTCGGACCATAGCCGACCGCGAGTGCTCCCTGGCGGTCGAGATACGAAATCCAAACATCGTCGCGCACGCCCCACTTCCCGTCTTTGCCAACGAGATGGCCAAAACGCGCCGCGGTGCCGGGATCTTTGACGAGATACTCCAAGCTCCCCTTGCCGCCGTTGCGTTTGGGATCTGCCGCGATGATTCCCTGACCCTCCATGTTCGACTGCCCAGCGAGAATGAAAACCTTCACCGGCTTGGGCGAACCGGCAGGCTCGCCCCACAGCGTCTTCAACAGTGCGAACATCTCCGGATCATGCTTTGCCAGTTGCTCGCGAGTGAACGGGAAGAAGTCATTCGTGGAGAAGTAAGCCTCGCTGGATTCGGCGAAGTATTCCATCGGACTCGACATCGCGTAGGCGCGAACATTCGCCGAACGACCATCGCCGAAGCGTTGTTCGACACGATCGTAGAGGCCCTTGGCTTTGGCTTTCTCGAAAGCGGCTTTGATTTCTTCGTTCCCGAAGCCTTTCGGGAGAACTCGGTCGTGATACGCGTGGGCCAGTTCATGCAGCGTGAAATTTGGCATCCGCTTGGTCTCACGCTCGAAATCTCGGATGTCCGTGAACTCGACCGCTTTCGCCATCGCGGGATCTCGTTTGTTGTCCCGCAACCAGCCGGCACCGGGGTGATACTCGGCACGCGGTTGCACCTTGGGATATTCGGGAGAAAACCAGAGCGGCACCTTCCGCAATTCCACGACAGCCGCCGCAGGCACCACGCGGACGATCTCCTGAAGTTGCACCGTCAGCAATTCCAGCGCGCGATTCGTCGCGGCCATGTCCTTCTCCAGCAACTCATCGCTAACGAGAACCGTCCAACCTTCAATCGCTTTGGTTTGACGGTCGTCAACCTTGGATGATTCTGCGGAGTAGGTCAGATTTGTTGCCGCAAGAAAGACCAGGAAGGTAAATACATTGCAAGGCTTCATCTTGTTCTCACTGATTCATTGGGAACGATCGCGTCGAATCCGCAGTTGAAATTGCTGTTTGAAATTTACAACGAGTGTGTTCTCAAGACTAACGTCGTGAGTTGGACGAATCCCGGAACGCGATAGCTCCCAGCGTCTGATTCAACCAACCCCACCTCCAAGTGTTGAAGACACTCAAGACGACCTGTGCAAGTTTTCTAACACAGGCCATTTGGCATGATGTGGAAGACGTTATTCGTTTGTCATGCGAGTCGTACCGGCTGTGTGTAGGATGGGGGTTATCTTAACATCAGCGACCACCAATCTCTTGGACCAGAATCGCATCGAACCGTGAATTCGCGCACAAGACATCCCGAATTTGCCATGCCTCCACACGTTTCACAGGTGGAGGTTGCTTTGTTGGAAAGGCTCTTTGATCGTTCGCCGGACGTGGCCTTTTTCGTCAAAGACGCAGTCGGTCGATATGTCGCCGTGAACGAGTCGCTGGTGGAGCGGCACGGATTGAAGAGCAAGTCACAAGTCATCGGGAAATGCCCGCGTGACATTTGCCCCGGTGACTTTGGTCGGATTCCCACCGAACAAGATCAAAAGGTCCTGCGCACCGGACGGCCACTAATTGACCACCTCGAAATGCAATGGCATCGACCGAACGACCCGGTCTGGTGCCTGACGACGAAGCTGCCGATTCTGGATTCAGGTGGTATCGTCGTTGGCTTGATCGGATTCTCTCGTGACGTCCGCGCACCGGTTGAACCCCGAGAGATTCCCAAGGACTTCGCACGTGCTCTTGAAGAATTCGAACAAAGCCTCTCGTCTGAAGTGACTCCCGCGATACTCGCGAGACGCTCCAAGCTTTCGTCTCAACGACTGGCCCGCTTAATCAAGCGGCTCTTCGGACTGACGCCGAGCCAGTTCATCACCAAGTCGCGGATCGCATCCGCCTCACGCATGCTTCACGATGACGATCGATCGGTGGCGGAAATCGCACATGCCTGCGGCTTCTACGATCACAGCGCCTTCACTCGCGCTTTTCGGTCCGCCACCGGTGTGACACCCTCAGAATTTCGTGGACTTAGGGAACGATGAATCAGTCCCTGAGTGGCCGATGATGCTCTTGCACGCGACGAATGACTGCGGTGGATAATGTTCATCGGCCCATTCACGATAGGGTCACAGTTCACCTGATTTCGAACATGTGAAAGCCAGCGACACGCTATCCTTCTCCAACCAGCACTGCACTCGCCCGGCCAGTTTGGCATGTCTTGCGTTTGCACGGTCCTTCACCGGGAAGAGATTGCTGATGTCGCTTGTCCAATAAACTGATGAGCGGCATCAGCGGAACGAGTGAAGACAAGACAGATTTGGACGGTGTTGTGCGCGGATTCACGGTTCGATGCGATTCTGGGCCAAGAGTCGTGTTGTCGCTGAAGTTAGAATTTTGGATTGTTCTACATCGATCATGCTCAAAGCGGATGCCAATTAGTTCAACGGAATGAGTCGCAAAAGCTGACCTTTGAGGCACAGCACGAGTTCAAGCCCAAATTGGCAAACAATGGAGGCAGCGTCATGAGTTGGAAGTCATTACTCGCAGTGTTAACGCTTTTTGCAGTAACGGTCACGAGTACCGTCAACACGGCGGCGGCGGATGCGACCGATGCCGTCACGAAACAGCAAATCCCCAAACCCGACGGAAAGCCGGCGGACGTGACGAAGCCGGTCCAGGTCTTCATTTTGCTGGGGCAGTCCAACATGGTTGGGCTCGGCAAGGTGAAAGGTGGCGAGATCTCTTTGGAGCACGCGGTCAAGGAGAAGAAGAAGTATCAATATCTCGTGGATGATGCGGGAGCCTGGACAGTGCGGCAGGACGTTCGCTTCGTCCAATACATGTCGGGCAAAGGTCCGCTGAGAAATGAATGGATGACTGTCGCCGGCGGTAGTCTCGGTCCTGAATACGGAATCGGTCATCCGCTGGGAAATGCAATCGACGCACCGGTGATGATTCTCAAGTGCTGCATCGGCAACCGGGCTCTGGGTTGGGATCTCTTGCCGCCGGGCAGCGAGCGTCGTGAGTTTGTTGCTACGGACAAGGCGGGCGTCGAAAAGAAGCTGGTCTATGCCGGCTACAAGGACAAACCCGAGTCATGGGACATGGACCCGGCGAAGGGGCTCAAGACCGAGCCCGCGCCGCGGGTCGACAAGAACGGCAAGCCGATCGACTGGTACGCTGGCAAGCAGTGGGACTCCGACATCGGCGATGCGAAGAGGGCGCTGGCCGATCTCGACAAGCACTACCCCGGAGCGAAGGGATCTGAGATCGCTGGCTTCTTCTTCTGGCAGGGAGAGCGAGACGCAGGCAACGCCGGACATGCGGCGCATTACGAGAAGAACCTCGTGACTTTCATCAAAGCACTGCGGAAGGAATTCAACGCCCCCAATGCGAAGTTCGTCTGCGGAACTCTGGGTGAAACCGTGAAAGGCAGCAGCGGACCGAGCGGGCAAGTGCTCGATGGCCATCTCGCCGTGGATGGCACCAGTGGCAAGTACCCGGAATTCAAAGGCAACGTCGCCACGATCTACACCAACCCCATGGCCCAAGGCGGCAGCGGCAACGGCCACTACGGCGGCAAAGCGGAGGTCTATATGGACGTCGGCGAAGCGATGGGCCAGGCGATGGTGGAATTGCTGAAGGGTGCGAAGTAGAGATGCAGCGTCAAGTGATCGCGAAACAAATCTCCAATGTCGAGTTCCACGACCTCGGCACCGAGAAGATCCAAAGCGGTGTCGGCGAGGGTTTGGCGGAAGCGATGGCGGATCTCAAACAACTCAGGAACTGATCAGCATGAAAAACAGACTCATTGTCCTCACACTCGCCGTCGTTTTCGCGGCGCATGGCTCAAGCTTCGCCGCCGACGCGAAGCACGACTGGAATCTCGGCGCCACGGGCCTGCGGGGCTGGATGCGTTGTGACAAGATGGTCACCTCCGATGCCCGCCAGATCACGATCAAGAAGGTCGAGAAGGGCTCGCCCGCTGACGGTGTTCTCGCGGTCGGCGACGTGATTCTCGGCGTCGGCGGCAAGCCGTTTTCTTATGACCCGCGCACCGAAATGGGCAAGGCCCTGACGCTTGCCGAATCGGAAGCGGGCAAAGGCAATCTCAGCCTGACCCGCTTCCGCGCTGGCAGCTCGGCGGAAGTCGTGGTGAAGCTTCCGGTGCTCGGAACTTACAGCGCTACGGCTCCCTACGATTGTCCGAAGTCCAAACTCATTCTCGAACAAGGGTGTAGGGATCTCGCCAAGCGGATGGCGGATCCTTCCTATGCCGAGCGGCTGGACCCCATTCCTCGATCGCTCAATGCGCTCGCTCTGTTAGCCAGCGGAGATTCCAGCTACCTCCCGCTGATCAAGAAGGAAACCGAGTGGGCCGCGAACTACAGAACCGAAGGAATGGCAACGTGGTATTACGGCTACGTCATGATGTTTCTGGCCGAATACAAGATCGCAACGGGCGATGATTCGGTCATGCCGGGCTTGACGCGGCTCGCGCTCGAGGCCGCCCGCGGTCAAAGCGCGGTCGGCTCGTGGGGCCACGGGTTCGCTCGGCCCGACGGTCGTCTCGGCGGCTACGGGATGATGAATTCGCCCGGTGTGCCGCTCACGATTTCGCTGGTGATGGCGCGTGAGGCGGGCGTGAAAGACCCAGCCTTGGATCTGGCGATCGAGCGCAGTGCCAAGCTGCTGCGCTTTTACATCGGCAAAGGCGCGATTCCCTACGGCGATCACCATCCCTGGATTGAGAACCACGAGGACAACGGCAAGTGCGGCATGGCCGCCGTGTTGTTCAACCTGCTCGGCGAATCGAAAGGGGCGGAGTTCTTCTCACGCATGAGCGTTGCTTCTCACGGACCGGAGCGGGACACGGGACACTCCGGCAATTTCTTCAACATGCTTTGGGCGATGCCAGGCGTCGCCCAGTCGGGCACGAATGCCACCGGAGCTTGGATGAGTGAGTTTGGAAGTTGGTACTTCGACCTCGCGCGGCGTTGGGATAACAGCTACCTCCATCAAGGCCCGCCGGAACCTGAAGAAGACAGCTACGCAGGCTGGGATTCCACCGGCGGCTATCTGCTGGCCTACGCCATGCCGCTGAAGAAGCTTTATCTCACCGGAAAAAAATCTGGCGCAGTGCCGCAACTCGATGCCGACACCGCCCAATCACTCATCGTCGATGGGCGTGGCTGGAACAACAAAGATCGCAACAGCTTCTACGATGCGTTGAGTGACGAACAACTCCTTGAGCGTCTTGGCAATTGGTCGCCCGTCGTGCGTGAGCGAGCGGCGATGGCGTTGGGACGCCGCAAGAACGCTCCCGTGACACCTTTGATTGAGATGCTCGATTCTCCGAGTCTCGATGCTCGTTACGGAGCCTGTCAGGGTTTGATCTTCCTTCGCGGACGTGGAGCGCCTGCCGTGGAGGCCCTGCGGACGACCTTGGCGCAGCCAGACCTTTGGCTTCGAATCAAAGCTGCCGAAGCACTCGCCGCCATCGGCGCACCGGCCACGAAGGCGGTGCCGCAACTGCTCGAACTGCTGGCACGAGTGGATGTGAAGAATGACCCGCGCGGCATGCAGCAGCGCTATCTTTCCTTCGCTCTGTTTGATGGTAATGGGATGCTTGGCCGCTCGCTGGAAGGTGTGGATCGCCCCGCGCTCTACAAGGCCGTGCGGGCCGGGCTGAAGAACGAGGACGGTCGTGCTCGCGGCAGCATTGGTTCCGTCTATCGCCGTCTCTCGCTTGAAGAGATCAAGCCCCTGCTGCCTGCCATCCACGAGGCGATCGTCCAGCCCGCGCCAAGCGGCGAGATGTTCGCCGACGGGATTCGCGTGGAGGGCCTGCGTCTCCTGTCGCAGCACCACATCGAGGAAGGCATGAAAGCTCTCGTGATCTACACCCGCGATCAGAATCCCTGGGAAAGCCAAATTCGCACCCCTGAGCTGATGAAGATCCTCCTCACCTACGGCACCCACGCCAAGGCGGTCATTCCAGAACTGACCAAGATCGCGAACTACTTCGAGAAGGATGAGAAAGACTTCCCACCGCATCTGATGCGCATGAAGGCCAAGAGCGTCCGCGATACGATCGCTGCGATTGAAGCCTCGAAGGAAGCCCCGGAACTCATCCGACTCAAATAGGAAAGAAGTCCTCACAGAATTAGTTAAGTAAAGTTGACGCAACTGAAACAATGATTGGACCTGCCCCCGCTTTTGCCGCCAAGAACAGAAACCCAATGAAACACACCATCACGCTCATCACCGCCCTGCTGCTCGCCCCGCTGGCCGCGCTTCACGCTGCTGAAGTTGCTGTATCGAGCCTGGATCTCTCGTTGGCTGCGAATACCAGTGGTTGGGCACCGAGGGCAAATCTCTCTACGAGTGGCAAGTCGATTACGCTAAACGGTACCGTCTTTGCGAACGGCCTGGGCAGTCACACCAAGTTCCGGCTAGTACCACGACCGAGAATTGATCCTCCATAAAAAGCGAGTTTGTGTCATTACTGCATCACCTTTAACGGAGGGTGGTGCGATGCCAAGGAAGGCAGTGCGGATTGAGGCGACGGAGCGGCAACTGGAAATCCTGC
>JAPLNX010000138.1 GCA_026400935.1 Planctomycetia bacterium
GCACACCCCTTCGAATGGACCTACACCGGCAAGCCAACAACCCCACAACGCCGACAACGCTTCTGCCCACCACACCGACGCCAACTCTGGCACTCAATCATCACAACAGCGAAACTTGCCCTCTGATGCCACATCGATTCCAGGTTGCGGCACTAGTGCCCCGTCAAGTCTTGTTTTTGGGGTAGCCGAACTCGTGAGAGTTCGGAGGTTTCTGAAGTCTCACGACTTCATCTACCCATAAGCTTACGGCTGACGACGCACGAGTTCTTCTCTGTGTCTTCGGCGTAGTCCGTGTCCAAATATTTCTGCACGATTTTGGAGAATGGACACGGGTCGCACGGAAGACACGGAGGATGCAAATACGCTTCGCATCATGCCCCGGTCGCATCTATGAGTGCTAGCCGTTGCCATCTGCGGACCATTGAGCGACTGCGTCAACTGCTTGGTGAATCAGCGGATCAATCACGTTCGATGGCGTCACATCGAACTTGTTGGACTCTGGGTTGAACCCGTGGCGGCTATTGAAGAGCGCTGCCCAACAGAAGCCATCATGGCGTCGCACGAGCAGCGTGGATGTGCCATCCAGCGAGCCGGTGTGAAAAACGCTGATCTTCTTACGATCACCGCCAACTTCACGAACCATCCAGCCGCAACCGTAAAACGTGGTTTCAGGTTCGCCTTTTTTATCGACTAGCGGTAGCCCAGTTGGACGTGACCACATCGCGGTGAGGCTGGCCGCATTCAATGGTGATGAGCAAAGGCAGGGTTCCAAAGACATCGCCAAGCGGACTAAATCAGAAGCGCTTCCGGTCCAGCCTCCGTGAGCGCCCATCGCCTCCAAATGCCAACCGCCGTATGGCCACGGAACCTGTTGGCCGACGTTCGGGGAGAAAACACTTGGACCGGTTGCGTCTTTGGCTCCGTAGTAAGTCACCTCGTCGGCGAGGCGATGTTTCTTCAATGTTCGTCCGAGACAGATTCGTTTCAAGCAGAGCGGGTTCAGCACCCGCCTCGCGACACTGTCGCCATACGAGAGACGATCAACCGCTTCGAGCACTCGGCCCAGCAGGCAGTAGCCGAAATTTGAATACGCGAAACGCTCACCCGGTGCGAAGTCGAGTGGTTTGCGGAGCATCACGCGAATGATGTGTTCCGGCTTTGCAGGAGGCTCGACGTTTGATTCCTGAGCGAACTCAACCGCACGAAACATCGCGTCGAAACTCTTGTCGCGATCCCAACCGCCTGTGTGCTGCAACAAGTGTCGGATCGTGATGTCGCCCCAGCGGGAATCGACTGGTTCGTCAGTCGTCACTTGCCGCAACAGCGGCAACACGCGGGTGTCTAATGCCAGACAGCCCTGTTCGATCGCCTGCATCACTGCAATTGCGGTGATCGACTTTGAGATACTCGCCAAACGAAACTGGCTGTCGGGCTGAACCGGCTTCTTTTCGTCAACGTCTGCCCAACCGAAGCCGCGTGAGTACAACAATCGTCCGGCCCGGCCGATGGCCAAGGCTGCTCCCGGCAATTGATGCTTTGCCAGAAAGCCGGTGATCATTTCATCCAGCGGCTTCAGTTCCTCGGTCGTTTGCCCAGTTGTTGGAATTGGCCCTGTGGTTGAAAGTGGCGGCACGTCGTCAGCCAGCAGCCAACGGCGATGAGATGCCAACCCAATGAAAGCACCAGCACTCCCGATGAATTCGCGCCGCGACTGTTTCGGCATGTTGTCAGGTTTTCCGTTTTCACGTGGTGATGAGCGAATGGCTGTTTCACGCAGAGGAGGAGAGTCCTTGGTGTGAGCTTCGGCCGCAACCCAAATCAACGGTGAAAATTTCGACGCCCCGATTTTCTGCAGTCATTTGTCTTGATCCGTGTTCAATCCGTGTTTCATCCGTGGCCAAACCCAAGAACCTTTTCAGCCACGGAGGAAACCCCGAGGAACCCCGGAGGAAATACGCAGAAAACGCGGATGAGGAATTGAGCCTTTGCCGCCGCACTCTTCAAGAACACTCGTTGATTTCGATCTCGGCTGATACGCGCCGAGCGACGTTGCGTGTAGACTCACCCGCTATGTCATCCGCTAAGAATTCTCCCGCCCGTCCGACTATTCATCCCGTCCAACAGCGCGATTTCGCGATCGACATCGTGCGCCGCTTGAAGGAGGCGGGATTCACGGCGTTGTGGGCCGGTGGTTGTGTCCGAGACTATTTGCTCGACAAGACGCCGAAAGACTACGACGTCGCGACCGATGCGACTCCCACGCAGATTCGCAAAGTGTTTAAAGCGCGTAAGACGCTCGACGTCGGGGCCGCGTTTGGTGTGATCGTCGTGGTCGGTTCCAAGCGAACGGGGGATGTCGAGGTCGCGACATTCCGCAGCGACGGCGTGTACTCCGATGGACGGCGGCCCGATTCGGTCACGTTTAGTTCGCCGGAAGAAGACGCTCAAAGGCGCGACTTCACGATCAACGGCATGTTCTATGACCCGCTGGAGCAGAAAGTTTTCGACTTCGTCGGGGGCGAGCGGGACTTGAGTCAAGGTTATATCCGAGCGATCGGCGATCCACACGACCGGATGCGAGAAGACAAGCTCCGCATGTTGCGAGCCGTGCGTTTCACCGCGCATTTGGAATTTGGTCTCGCCCGTAACACAAAAGCGGCTGTGACGGAGATGGCGTCCGAGATTCACGTCGTCAGTCCTGAACGGATTGCTGCGGAATTGCGGCGTATGTTGACCGACACGCATCGGCACGTCGCGATGGAACTGGCTGATGAAGTCGGGCTGCTGTGCGAAATTCTTCCCGAAGTGATCGAAAAAAATGATGCCGATGATGGCAACGATGACGAAGGACAGGTTCCCAAGCCGTGGCTCGGCGGTCGTCAGCGTAAGATGGAGGATCATGGTCGCGGCGTGAGTGCCGAGACGTTGGCGATGCTGCGGCTGTTGCAGCAGCCATCGTTTGAACTCGCGTTTGCCGTCCTGGCACGTTTTGCGCCGGATGTGGGAGCGATTTGCCGTCGCTTGCGGTTTTCCAATGATGAGCTTGATCGAGTCGTCTGGCTCGTGAAGCAGCAGGCGGCATTGCGAGCAGCGGACAAGCTCAGCCTCGCCCGGCTCAAGCGATTACTCGCTCATCCGTTTCGTGATGACCTGCTGTCGTTCACGCGAGTGGCATTGTTGGCTGAAAACGCCGAACTGCACCCGGTCCTGTTTTGTGAACGTTACTTGGAAACCACGCCACGCTCGGTTCTCGATCCGCTGGCACTGGTCACTGGGGACGACCTGATCACTCTCGGCCTGAAGCCCGGCCCGCAGTTTAAGCGACTGCTGGAAGAGGCTCGTGACGCCCAACTCAACGGCGAACTCCTCGACCGCGACACCGCATTGGAATGGGTCAAAGCGAAGTCATCCGAGTGAATCTAGCGTGCGCACCGGCTGAGCGTCGTAGGGTGGGACCAGGTCGCATCGACCGCCGGCCCACCAGCGATCCGCCGAAAATTGCTGAACGCTTTACAGACGCGGACCGGGTTCTCTGAGGTATCGAATTGGTGGGCCGGCGCCGAAGCGGCTTGTCCCACCCTACAGGGCTATCGTGGCCGCTTTTTTCTCACTTGCTCTTCTTTTGGCGGATGCCAACCTACGCGCACCCAGCTTCGCCGAGCTGTGACCAAGACCGTATTGTTGAGTTGCAATGCCAGGACGGTCGCTCGACCGACGGGCGTCAAGCCCTCGATTCGAAGCCCATCATCTCGCCATTGAAAATGTTGTGACCAAGTTTGCCGTCGCGGATGAAACAGGGGTGTGAGCTGACCTGTGGTCGGATCAATCGCCGCCGTGCGACAGTTCTTGCGGTCGTTACAGGAGCTGCAGCTCAGGCAAAGGTTTTCACGAACCGTGAGACCACCCAGTGATTCGGGAATCACGTGATCAATCTCAAACGGCATGCCAACTATTGCGACGGCCGATCGGCAATAAGCACATTGCTGCCGCGAATCTTCAGCGACTTGAGCCGCAACGATCTCGGGATGCGCGTCCGACTGATGATGGCAACAGTCGCGTGACATCGTGGCCGCGAGTATGCAGCAATTCCACTGCCCGAGCACGCATGACTAAGCAACGTTCAAATTGCGCCATCAACTGGTTGGCTCGATCTTGCTCGACCTTCGAGATTCCGTCCCGTTGTCGTTTTTGATGCAGTTTCGCTAATTCATTGAACAAACTTCGAGGCAAGCGAGATTTCGCAGCATTCCAGAGGTCGTCATCTGACATCACTTCCAGCGGCTGTAGAAACTCCTCCAACAAATTGGCTTCCGAGTCTGATTTCTCCAAGCCACTTGCGATGAGTTCGACAACTTCCTTCTCCAGCGACTGGCATTGAGCCGTCGCTCGGCGTTTGAGTGATTGCAGTAGACCTTCGGAGACTCGTACAGAAAGTGACGCCATTTTTGACCTCCTCTTTCAGGATACCAAGGCGATGCGTTTCCGCGAAGTTCGATTCACTGAGCGTCGACGAGTGGGACCAGGTCGCATCGACCACCGGCCCACCAGCGATCCGACAAAAATTGCTGAACTCTTTACAGACACGGACCGGATTCTCTGAGGCATCGAATCGGTGGGCCGGCGCCGAAGCGGCTTGTCCCACTCTACGTGGCAAACTGCGTCGTGCGCCCTTGGAAAACCGATCTCCAGCGTTGGAGTAGCCCCAATACCGTTCAATCGAGCATGACGATTGACTTCCGGAAAGTCTTTTTTGGCTGCGGGAAATTGCGGTGTTTGTCTCGTTTTTTCAACCAGTTGCTCATCTTGCGTTTGATGACGCGCGGGTTGATGCGGTTGCGGCGAGGTTCCAGGACTTCGGCAGCGACTTCCGTGAGCAACTGCTGGTGCCAGC
>JAPLNX010000495.1 GCA_026400935.1 Planctomycetia bacterium
AAATCGATCCGTGATCCACAGCGTCGGACATCCTGTCGCTCCCAGAAATATTGGCAGATGAACATCTGAAAATATCTCTGGCGCAAACCGCGTGCCGCGATCATGAATTGCTGGAAAACTTACGTACAATCAACAGGGTGTTGATGTCGTCGAGAAAGGACTATCCCATCGTCAACTGCAGAACTTCCAAAGTTGTTGACGAGCGGGGTATCTATTCGGCCGAACATTTTGCCGCTGTTTCTTCCACTGCTGAAGCTGTTTGAGATTCTGTAACGCGACCAGGACACGCTCCCACGTTGGCGAATCGTCGGTTCGATCACCGCTCCCCATCACAATGCGAACGTGAGCTTGCGAGCCAGTTGAGGTTAGGGCTGAATAAAACTTGCCGGAGCCAGAATGAATGCCGAGGTTGTTAAAAATCTCTCAATGACTCAATTCGATGCGAACAAGCCTAAACAATACTCGGTAACAACTCCTCGAAAATAAGTCGCAAAAACAAAACCGCCCGATGACACCAAAGTCATCGGGCGGTTTGCGTTACTTGATCATTCCAATCATGCAGTCAATTTCGGCCGATCAAACCGCACCCTCACCGGATTCGCCAGTACGAATGCGGATCACGTTTTCGAGATTCGAGACGAATATTTTTCCGTCACCAATCTTGCCCGTGCGAGCACCAGCCACGATAGCATCGACTGCCGCTTGTACGTGTGCGTCACCGACGACGACTTCGACTTTGACTTTCGGCAGGAAATCGACCGTGTACTCCGCGCCGCGATATTGCTCCTTGTGACCTTTTTGGCGACCGAACCCCTTGCATTCGGTCACAGTCATCCCAAACACGTCGATTTGGGTCAGAGCTTGTTTCACATCTTCCAATTTGAAATGCCGGATGATGGCTTCAATTTTTTTCATGGTTTGGTTCCCCAAGAGTACTCGTGATTCGGAAAAGAGACGCCCACAACTCTATTGGCCGTGAGCGTCGCCTTAAACATCAGACCAATTGGTCTTAGCGACTAGAAACAAAGTCCGGATAGGCGTGAGCACCCATCTCCGGTCCATCGAGACCTTCCATCTCGACTTCACGGCTGACACGCAGCGGCGTGATCTTGTCGCTGATTTTGAACCATACATAAGCCATCGTGAAACCGAAGACCCAGACGACTCCCGCATTAAGCAACTGCGCCCACAACTGCGAAGCGTCGCCAAACAGGATTCCTCGCACGCCGTCAGTCAGGACACCATCGGTGTCCAAGTTGTCATCGAACGCCTTGCGAACGACCCCGTTCCAACCCATGCCGTACTTGCCGTTGGCAAAGATGCCGAGTGCGATCACGCCCCAAGTGCCGTTCACACCATGCACTGAAATCGCACCGACCGGATCGTCGATCCCGCGACGTTCCCAGAAGAAGACGCTCTCCACGACCAGAACGCCAGCGATGAGGCCAATCACAACCGCCGCCCAAGAATCTACGAATGCGCATGGAGCAGTGATCGCCACCAAGCCAGCCAACATACCATTGCAGATCATTGAAGGATCAGGCTTCATCCCCTTTATCATCATCCAACACATCGTGGCGATCGCACCAGCCACTCCCGCCAACATCGTATTAACCACGACCACACTGATCCGTAAGTCTGTCCCCGAAAGCGTCGAACCGGGATTAAATCCGAACCAACCAAACGCCAGGATAAACGTGCCTGCAATGACCATCGGAATGTGGTGTGCTGGAATCGGAACAGGTTTGCCATCAACATACTTGCCGACTCGCGGCCCAATGATGATCGCTCCAGCCAGAGCGATTGCCCCGCCCATCGCATGAACGACACCTGAACCTGCGAAGTCGACAGCACCGTGGCCCAAGCCCCAGTTCTTTCCCGCCTGTGCCAACCAACCACCACCCCAAACCCAGTTCGCATAGAGGCAATAAGGGAGCGCGACCCAGAGGCCGTATAAACAAAAGTTCTTCCAACTCCAACGTTCGGCCATTGAACCAGTCGGGATCGTCGCAGTCGTATCCATGAAGACCATCATGAAGAAAAACAAGGCCATGACGCTGACGTCGTCCATGCCGTTCAAGAAGAAGCCTTTCGTTCCCATCAGGCCGTAGGTGAAGACACCTGGAGCGGCCGGATCTTCACCGATGCCAATGCCTGAATTCAAAATCGACGTGCCTGGGCCGAGAGACGAATACCAACCCGGTGCGACCGGGCCATTAAACCAGTTACCCCAACCGATCGCGAAGCCGTAAACCCAGAACGCGATGCACCCCAGCGGATAGATCATCAAGTTCATCGCCGACGTGTGTGCCGCATTTTTGGAGCGACACAAACCTACTTCCACCAACATGAATCCTGCTTGCATGAACATGACCAAAAAGCCGCATAACAAAACCCAGACCATATTGATCGAGAATACGTTGTGAGCGATTCGGTCATAAAGTTTATCCGGAGTCATCGCCTTCGGATCGCCGTCGCCAACAGGTCCAGCTGACGGTGTTGTCCAATAACCAGCAGCACCGCCGCCAGCATCAGGCCAGAGTGCGGGTGCAGGTGCAGGTGGATTCGTCCCCGTGAAGTACGGAGGTAATTCCACTGCCGGTGCTGCGGCCGGAATGGCTGCAGTAGTTTCAGGGGTCGCAGCCTTTGGTGGCTCTGCAGTAGCGGCAGCATCTTGTGCAAAAACGCCGACCACTCCCCAGGAAAGTAACAGCCCTCCTGACAACAACGCACTCCTCAACCATTTTCGTATCATCTCGACTGCTCCTCACGCTAACGAGGCATAACGGAAGTGCCCGAACTTGCGAGAAACACGCAGGTCCGCGCAGCAATGAGACCGCAAAGTTTGAGCGCTGCAGTCCGTGTATCACATTTCGCAAGCGGTGTGCCGAAGTAAGCGGCATGAGTTCGCGTACCAGTCGTGTTTGCTCACCATTAGCGAGTTTCGCGAGAGTTTGTCGTGAATCCGCACGACAGAATCTTTCAAAAATCTTCAAACAAATGCGTTCGGCTTACAAAATTGCCAGTCGATTCATCGCCGCTGACCACATCGCAGGCACTCGCGTTGGAAAAGTTCGCTTGCACGCAGAAAGTGGTTTCGTCGGCCATTAGGGCGAGAGTGCTCCGATCTCAATGAAATGCGAGAGTGCCCGACTTCCAAATGCAGAAGCCCGGCTTCTTGGAAGAGCCGGGCTTCTATGTCAGTCAATCTTCATTTGGGATCACGGAACGCTTACTTCGCTCCGGCATCTTTCAGCGACTTCTCTAACCAGGTCTTTGAGACTTCCGGATTCGGTTTCGCGTCCCCTTCAACCTCATTGCGAATCCAACGGATGGCGGCTTCGGTCGAATCCAGGAATCGCTTATCTGCCCAAGTCGATTCATTGTGGCCGAGGTTATTGAAGAAGATTTTTCCATCGCCCCACGAGCGACACCACGCGACCGGCACATGTCGAGCGTCTACGACTTCGACCTCTTTGTCCCCTTCTTTGACCTTCTTTTTTCCACCCTTCGTCTTGCACTTCTCAAGATCCAAGCTCATCAGGACATGCACATTTTCCGGAACCCAGTGTGTGTACCAGTAGATTTCATCCTTGATTTGGAACTCGCTTCCAAACGGCTTCATCGCTGGGAACTTCGGGTCATGCACGGCGATCGTTACCAACTCGCCCGCATTCCAAGGGTGTCCCTCAAACGTCCCGCCTGCCAAATCCCAGTACCACTTGTGAGCCGGATTGTTCGTCCGATACGTGTCGGCAGCGGAGTGAAACCCCATCCAACCATGCCCTTTTTGTTTAAGCCAATCGTTCATGAAATAGTCGCGAGCTTCATCCGTGATCGACAACTCTCCGGTCGTGTAAAACATGACCACGTCGTAGTTCTTCAAGTTCTCTTTCGTGAAATCGGCCTTCGAGTCCTGCGTGCAATGAATCGAGAACAAACCGGTTTGCTGACCAAGCTGTGTCATCGCGACCTCTGACGCCGCGAGATCCTTCTTCTGGCCCTCCTTCCCTCCACGATTCACCGAGCCATGCACAAAGCCTTTGCTCTCGGTCAGAAATAGAATCTTCGTCTTCGGCGTTTGAGCACGAACCGCTGTCGGCAGACTCAAGCCACTCACCAAACCGGCAACCGCAAACGCAGACAGAAACGCTCGACGCAACATTTAAGAGACTCCTTGGGATGCAGAGTTGAAAAAAGATCTCACACACTCTTGGCGGTTCATTCATTTCGTCCGGGGACTAACACCGCCCGGCTTACCAAATTATTCCGCGAGACCAGAAATCAGTAACGAGATGATACGGCTCCGCAAATGATCCCGCAAAGTAGCACACGTGACGAATGACGAATGGCTTCCGCCTCCGTACTATCCGCCGCCTCAAACTTCAGCCATTCAACATTTAATCTGCAATCACTCATGACAGACACTATCCAAGCCAGTATCTATGACTTCCCGCAGTACTACGAGTTGTTGTTCGGCTCCGACTGGCGTGCCGAGTTTCATTTCCTTCAAGCCTGTTTCGAGCAACATGCGACCCGCAAAGTCCGTTCTCTGTTTGAACCAGCGGCTGGAACCGGTCGCTTACTGCTGCAGTTTGCGAAAGCAGGCTACAAAGTCGGCGGCAATGATCTCAATGAGAAGGCGGTCGCTTACTGCAACGAGCGACTTCGCAAACACAACTTCCCGGCGAACGTCACCGTCGGCGACATGGCCGCATTTGAATTGAAACGCCCCGTCGATGCGGCATTCAACACGATCAACACGTTCCGACATCTCCCCACCGAAGAGACTGCCGAAGCGCATCTGCATTGCATGGCATCGGCGCTCGCACCCGGTGGCATCTATGCACTCGGCTTGCATCTCTTGCCGACAAAAGGCCCGCATGATGAAGAGGAATCGTGGTCTGCTCGCCGAGGTCATGTGCAGGTCAACTCGCGCATGTGGTCCAAGAAAATCGACAAGAGACGCCGCATGGAAGACCTCGGTATGACGCTCGATATCTGGATGCCGACGAAACATTTTCAGATCGAAGACGAGATGCATTATCGCACCTACACCGCCATGCAAATGTCCGACCTGCTCTCGCGAGTTCCTGAACTCGAACACATTGCGACGTATGACTTCGCGTATGACCTCAAGCAGCCGGTCACAATCGGGCCATCAACACAAGACGTTGTGTTGATCCTGCGTAGAAGTTAACCCCGCTTTCCTTAGCCCGGTTTTTCAAATCGGGTGAGCGACAGACTCCCGGTTTGAAACCCCGGGCTTCTTCACGGCAAAACACGCGACGACTAGCGATTCATTTACGCGTGTTAATGAACCAGCACAAACTCGCTGGAGTTCAAATAGGCCCACAGTGCGTCCTGCCAGCCGGCAGAATTATTGCGTTGAGCCACCGATCCACTGTTGAGAAGTTTGCGAAGTGTTTGCAGTTCCTTCGGTGTCGGATAACGCGTCAGAGTTGCCAGACAAAGTCGCTTGAGCTTCTCCGCTTCTGCATCGCGGCTGTGGACGACCTTTTCCAACAGCGTTCCACGATCGAGACTCAAGGCGTGTTCGGTCAGTTCGCTATTCATCATCAAAAGAGCTTGAGCAATGCTGCTTTCAAATGTGACGGACTCGTCGTTCTCGTCCGTTTGAAACGCATGGACGAACTGCTGCAACCATTCGTGACGACGGCGGTCATGATCACCCAACTCTAGCGGTGTCATGTCAGCCCCCGTTGCGAGCAGCAGAGAATCATACAACTGCTCGGCGGTCATTCCCTTGAGATAAACCCGGCTGAATAGCGGCATCGCGCCGCTCGCCGGATCGTCTTGTTCGTTTGATTTGCCGAAGCGGCTGGTTCGCTGATATGCGTCGCTCAGACAAATCCAGCGCATTAACTGCTTGAGATCATAACCACTGGATACGAATTCTTTCGCCAAATGATCAAGCAATTCCGGGTGGCTCGGCGCGTTGTGTGGACCCATATCATCGACGGGGCGAGTGAACGAGCAGCCGAAGAAGTGCTCCCACATCCGATTCACGAGCGATTCTGCGACCAGCGGTTTTTCACCAGAAGTCATCAACTTAGCGAGTTCCTGACGGCGGTTCGTGTCTGCATCGTCGTTGACCGCGATCCCCTCGAATTTCGGATAAGTCACCTGCATCAGACCGCGTCGCGTCTCGAAGTGCGTCGGGCCGCCGACATGCTTCGTTTCTAAAGTCGTCGTGCGTGCCTTCATCTTGCCGCTGCGTTCATCACGAAGATCGGCGTGAGCGACTGACGTTTGCTGGAAGAAACTATTGAGTGACCAAAAACTTTCCTGCTTCCAATCGTTAAACGGATGATCGTGACACTGCGTGCAACCGATCTGCCGTCCAAGAAAGACTCGCGAAGTGATCGCGGTTGCAGGCATCGCGTCATTGTTCATATGCGCGAGCAAGAAATTCGCCGCGCCGTTTTCTGCCGCGTTTCCTTCTGCGGAAACAAACTCGGCAACCAGTTCATTCCAAGGCCGATTCCTCGCGAAATTCTCTCGCAGAAATTTCTGAAGTGCTGGTCGATTCACGTCGCGCGAATCCGAGCGACCAATCAACAAGTTCGTCCAGATGATTGTCCAGTTGCGAACATAACTCGGATCATCCAAGAGAGACTCAACCAACTTTTCGCGTCTGCTTGCGTCTCGACTGCTGAGAAATCGCTCCGCGACATCAACCGGCGGAATGTGGCCGACAACATCCAGATAGACCCGCCGTAGCCACTCCGCATCGTCGGCTTTTGGTGATGGCTCTACACCGTACAACTTCCAACCGGCGGCGAGATGCTCGTTGATGAACTCGATTGCACGTTGACCTGATCGCTGTGTCGATTGCGCGGCCGCACCGTTTGACGCCACGCTTTGGGGTTCAAGTACGTTTGACGAGCCAACAATTTCGCTGCTCGTCTTCGGGGGCACGTCGATGTTTTTCGAACGCTCAACTCGTTCGTTTGGTGTTCGGCCCTCAGTAACGCTGACTGACTTCTCCTGCTGCGACAGCATCACAGGCTTACCCGAATCAGGATTCACATTCGCAGCGTTGTTAACGGAGGCATGCTCATGAACCTGGCCTTCGCCTGAAGACGATGTGCCGACTGCGGGAATCTGACGATCGTTCGGAGCAGGCGGCCGATTCTGTCCTAGACTTGCAACTGGTTGTCCTGCGCCATCTGGAGGGAACAATCGCCCCAAAGCAAATGACAGAACGCCAACCAAAGCTACCGCTGCCGCGGTGATCCACAAACCGAGCGGCCGCCGCCGGAAAGTTTTGCGTTCCTCGTTCTTTGAATCATCGTCGGACGTCCGACCAGACACTGCAGGATCGAAATTTTCTCCGTCCGCCCCATAAGCAGCGTTCCAGTGCAACGTGCCGTGAAGATCAACATACGCAAGATACGTTCGCCGCGCAGCAGTACTGCTCAACACGAGTTGCTCGAGGCGTTGAACGTCAACCGGTGTGAGCCGGTCTTCGCACAACGCTTCGAGTAACTCGAAGAATTCAGGCTGCGATGAGGCGTCTGGCGATTTCATGTCGTAGCTCTTGCCGCAGAAGCGAGGCGTCGGGTCACGCAGTCAAACAACACTTTGCGAATTCGGCCAACTGATTGATAAACAGAGTTTGATGGTCGTCCCAACTTCTCGGCAACTCTCAAACCATTTTCACCGGGAGCGTATCGAGCCTGGATGAGTTCTCGGTCTTCCGGTTTCAGGCGATGCAAGCACTCGTTGAGTGCCTCTCGCCGGAGTTCCAATTCTTCGCTGATCTCTATCGCATCCTCTGAAACTTGCGATAGGAATTCGTCACTAAACTGCAACCGGCGATCACGACGACGGTCACGGAATTTTCGGATTTCATACGTCGCAATCATCCCCGCCCAAGCGAAGAAGTTGGTCCCTAATTGAAACTGATGAAACTTGCTCCAGATGATGACGTTAGTCTCTTGCAGGACCTCTTCGGCATCAACCGGGCTACCTACTTGAGACAAGATGAACAAGAAAAGCCGCCGCTGCAGCTTAGTAAAAAGCTGCACGAATTCGGCGGACGGGACTTGGTCCAACGAACTCGCATCTTCCGCTGTCTTGTTCGTAGAGTCGCTCATGCTGCTTGACCTGTAGAACGGTTTTCCAAACCGTCCCTGTAGCGTTGGCGAACACGGTATAAGAAAACGGGGGCCGCAATAGGCCCCCGTTTCGTATCCATTCGCCGAGAGGCGGTTACTAGCCAATCAATTCGGGAATCGGTGTTCCGCCATTAGCAATCTTCATCGGACGGCCACGCTTCGAAGTATGAACCGTCGTTGTCGGAATGCCGAGAGCGTGACAGGCTGTCGCCCAAATATCACCGGGCAAGTATGGCTTCGTAGCGCAGGTCAGGCCGTCTTCGTCAGTCGCCCCGACTGCTTGCCCACCCTTCAATCCGCCGCCGCCGATCATCACTGACCAGCTTGCTGCCCAGTGGTCGCGACCGACGTCTTGATTGATGCGCGGCGTACGACCGAACTCACCCATCCAAACCACGACCACGTCTTTGATCATTCCGCGATCGGTGAGATCGCTGACCAAGCCGCCGATTGCGGTGTCCATTGTCGGCAGGTTGCGGTCCTTGAGCGTGTTGAACACGTTGGCGTGCAAGTCCCAGCCACCCATGCCCACTTCGATGAACGGCACACCGGCTTCGACTAAGCGGCGAGCCATCAACAGGCCACGTCCGAAATCATTGCGGGCCATGCCTCCCATTGGACCACCGGTGCCGCAGTATTTCTCGATCATCTTCGGATCTTCCTTCTCGACCTTGAACGCTTCCATTTGCTTCGAGGTCATCAGGTCGATCGCCTTCTTGTAAACGTCCTTGTGGGCTTGAGGCGCATCACCGCGCTTCGAACCAATGAAGTTTTCTTCGATGACTCCCAGCATACTGAGGCGTTGATTTAGTCGTCGCGAATCCATGCCGTCAGTATCCGCATTGCGAATGCGACCGTTGGAATCAACCACGAACGCTGCGTTCGACATGCCGAGGAAGCCTGGACTACCTGGATCGCCGTTGATCGAAATGAACGACGGAATTTCGAGTTCCTTTCGTTTGGAACCGAGTTCATGGCTGACGACCGAACCGAACGTCGGATGCACGACGGTCGGGTTCGGTACATAGCCGGTGTGCATAAAGTATCGACCGCGACCATGATCTGCTTCGCGAGTACTCATCGAACGAACAACGGCCAAGTTCTCGAACACTGCAGCGGTCTTTGGCATGTGCTCGCTGATCTGTGTTCCCGCAGCCTTGATTGGCTTGAACTCGCCGCCGTTCTTTGAGCCGGGCTTCAAGTCCCAGATGTCAATCGTCGGAGGTCCGCCGCCCATCCACATCAGAATACAGGCTTTTTGATTCTTGCGCACGGTATCAGCGTGAGCGTGCAAGTGGTTCATAAATTCGATCGCGGGGATCGTCGCCGCGCTGGCCGCCATGTGTCTCATAAAGTGGCGGCGGCTCATGCCGGAAGGAGTGAGGTTCATGGAAATCACCTTTCGTAAAAGTTAGGAGTCAAACTGTGTTCGAGGAGACTGTCGCTGACATCAGCAACAGCGAGAACGAGAACAAATCAAAGGGGTACTGTTTTGTTAATGAATGAAGATGAACTCGTTGGAGTTCAGCAACGCCCAAAACATGTCCTGATAGGCTGCAAGCTTATCTGAGTTCGATTTCAGCATCATCTGAGCTGCTTGGGTTTCTTTGTTGTTCGGACTGCGGCTCAAGGCGGCCAGATACAGTTTGCGAACACGGTCCTTGTCCTGCGGTGTTTCAGACAAAATAGTATTGAGATAGCTCCCCTTCTGGGCGCTGATCGCGTCCTTCACCAATTCGCCGTTCATCATCATCAGAGCTTGTGGAATCGAGCCATTAAAGGTAGTCGATTCGTCTCCTTCGTCGGTGCCAAACGCAATCACGAACTGCTGCATCCATTGTTGCCGCTTTTGCTCGGTCTGCTCCCAGCTTGAGCGGCCAGATTTGTGAGCATTTGTGGCGACGATCAACGAATCGTAAAGCTGTTCGGCTGACATCGACTTCAAGTAAACGTGGCTAAAAAGCGATGTCGTTCCCGAGCTTGGATTGTCTTTTTCTTCGTTTGCTTTCGACGCTTGGCTCGTCAAGTTGTATGCCTCCGAGTTGCAAATCCAGCGGATCAACTGTTTGACGTCATATCGCGACTTGACGAACTCAACCGTGAGGCGATCCATTAACTCTGGATGCGATGATGGGTTGTGAGGCCCGATGTCATCGACAGGTTTCGTGAAGCCATAACCAAAGAACTGGCTCCACATCCGATTGACCATAGCCATCGCGACCATCGGCTTTTCACCTTCAGTCATCATCTTGGCCAATTCGGCTCGACGATTGATGTCGTAGCCTTCATCGTCTTTTTTCATCACATCAACTGGCTGACCGAAGTATTTTGATTCAGCCGCTTCTTGCGTCCCATTTCGCTTCTCGTACAGCACGAACTGCTCGATCCCTTCGCGACGCTTTAGTTCCGCATACGAGAACTCATTGCGACCAGTCTTCATGTCATACTTTTGATGCTCTTCCTTGCGGAGTTGACGGAAGAACGTATTGAACTCCCAGAACTGCCGTTGCTGCCAATCGTTGAATGGATGGTTATGGCACTGTGTACATTGTACCTGCATTCCCATGAAGAGGCGAGTTGTCTTCGCTGTCGCCTGCACACCGTCGTCCGGCATCTGCATTTGAGCGAGCAAGTAATTGACGGCACCGTTTTCTTCGAAGTGGCCTTCGGCACCCACGATATCAACGACGATCTCATTCCACGGACGATTTTTAGTGAATGCTTCGCGGAAAAATTTCTGCATTCCTTTGCGACTGACTCGCATCGGCGTTTGCTGGCCGATCGTCAGGTTAGTCCACACCGTAGTCCAGTGACGGACATAGGCGGGCTCATCAAGCAACTTGTCGATCAGCTTCGATCGCTTGGCTTTATCTTTATCTGCAAGGAACTTATCGACATCCTCAACCGGGGGAACGTGCCCGACGATGTCGAGATACACTCGGCGAATCCACTCACCATCTCCGGCCAATTCAGAGGGTTCGACTTCATTGTCAGTCCAACCTTGGCGGATTTGTTCGTTGATGAACGACAGCAGGACGTCGGACGAACCGGTCGTGAAGTCGTCGCGGCGCTTCTTGGCCGCTGGCTTGGCATCAGTCTTTGAGTCTGACTCGTCCTTAGCTTCAGCCTTAGCCGATTTCGCGTCTTTCTTTTCGTCGTCTGCCGACATCACGAATGATGTGCTGACAGCCACGGCGAGACTTGCCGCGATCCAGCGAACCGATTTCAAATTTGTCCACTTCAATTCGATCATAGATGACTCCCTCGCGCCGTTTGCCTGAGGTTGCTGAGAACGCTATCGTCCGGCCCCCGTTGAACCGGCTCACAAACTCGCGGCTGATAAGTACCTGAGTTCA
>JAPLNX010000504.1 GCA_026400935.1 Planctomycetia bacterium
CCTCGAATCGGCTCTGCTCCCAATTGCAGCCCAGCGGCAAACGCTGCATCCAGATCGAACGATTGACCACTCACCGGATCAATGATTTCGGCAATGCACTCCGTTTCGAGAATGTGCAGGCCACCGGGATTCTCAACGCACTCACCCGCCAACGGCCCGACTTCGGTCATCCCCCAATGGTCAATCACCCGAGCGCCCCATGCGGTCTCAATGCGAGTACGAATCGAACTCACGCTCCCACCCGGCTCACCCGCAACGATTAACAAGCGAACGGAACTCGATTTCAAATCGATCCCAAGTTCGCTCGCAACCTCCGCCAATCGCAAAGCGTAAGTCGGCGTGCAACAGACAACCGTCGCACGGTTCTCAGCGATGAGCTTCAGTCGCGATTCGCTCGACATCCCGCCGCCAGGAAGGCAAAGCCGCCCCAATCGAGCGGCTCCATCAAACGCGGCCCAAAAACCGAGGAATGGTCCAAACGAAAATGGAAAGCAAAACCGATCATCGGCACGGACATCAGCCAGCTCAAAGATCTGTTCCCAGCAATCGAGCATCCACTGCCATGACTCAGTTGTATCGAGCCACCGCAACGGCTCACCCGTCGTCCCCGATGTTTGGCAAAATCGCGAGTACGTTCCAACCTCAAACGTCAGGTTCGATCCATATGGACCATGAGCCGCATGATCCGCCACAAGTTCAGCCTTCGTCAGCAGGGGCAGCTTAGCCAAATCACCCGGAACTCGCCGTTCACCTTGAGCCAACGTCATGCCAGCGGTTCGCCACTTTTCGCTCCAGAATCGATTCGCGGGGACAATGCTCCGCAACAACTCGGTCAATCGCTTTGATTGATGGAGACGCAAAGCGTCTCGAGTTTTGAGTAGTTCGCTGGATTTCATTGAAGTAACAGCCATATCAGATGAAACCGTAGCCAAAAAGAGAATGTCCTCACCAATGCGACAAGGAAATCGACTAACCGCCCACTGGCGCCGCTTTACCAACCAACAGCATCGTGGCCATCGCGACTCCAAGAATGAACGTGTAGAACAATCCGGGAATGAAGAAGAACCACAGGCGCGCCCCCCAGCGTGGAGCATCCATCACGGTACGAACTCCACGATAGCTGACGTAGGTCGCGTAGAACGTCGCGATCACCAGCGTACCGAAGACCAGAATCTGGCCGACACCTTCCAGCTCATGTGGAAACGGTCGCTTGTCTTCTAGCGTGTTGCCCAACATGGACATGACCTGTAATACGCCGGGGATGAACGCCGCGTAGAGATACAAGAACCGTGACGATTCACGATCACGAACCCCGCCCGCCCAACCGACTCGCACGTCGTACCACCAACCGCCGAGGCAATACGACAACGCTCCGTAAACGATGCCCCACATCAATGCACTGACCCAATAAGCCATCCAACTATTGGCCTGAGGCAAGATTGCCAGACCACGCATCAGATTGAGGCGTGCAAACTCCGTTTCCATCTTGTCGATCGCTCTCGCCACACCAACAACGAACACCACGAGAAACAAATACGGCGAACGACGCTTCTGAAAATGATGCTCGAAGAATTCTTTCGGACGGAGCACCAGCATGTTCCAGAAGCCGAGGAACGATAGCTTGCGCGGATTACCGTTCTTATCGACGACCTCCAACTCCGATTGTTCGTCGTCGTCGATCACTACCTCGAGTTCGTCATCCCGCATGAGCGATCCTTCACGATTCTCATCAGCAACATCATTCTGACCAACGCGTCTGAACCTGTCATAACCCCACTGAGCTTGTCTCTGTGGATTTAAGGCTTCTTCACTACGCTGGTTTTCATGTCGAATGATTTCGTTCGTAATGCAAGGGCCCGATCCAACTGAGACATGCTCAGTGGTGGGGAAAGTATCAATCGTCGTATCGCGCCGACTATTCCGCCAAATAGTTCAACGTGTAATACGCTTGCTTGTGGAGCAGTGGGAGGCCATCTGCTGTCTTCACGCCATCCATGTGCAATTCGTGTACGTGACCTTCTTGCAATCCGTTGATTTTCAGACGCACGCTCTTGCCGTCGGCGGCAACGACCGCCGATTCGATTGCCGGAGTCGTCGCATCAACTTCGGGGCTGCCGTAACTCGCCTGATAGATGTAGGTGTAGGTCAGCATCTTGTAGGACTTCACATCACTGACCGCGCTGCGATCAACCGGGTGAGTGAATGTCAGCTCGAAGCCGTCCGGCTTCGCGTGCATCTCGTGAACCTCAAACGGCACCTTGCCGGTCCAGTCGATTCGATCCAGCGAATGCGGCCTCGGACCGCGTGAGCCCCAGCCTCGATTTGTCCCGCCGACGAACATCGAACCATTCGGAGTCATCATCATGCCGAGGCTTCCCGAACCGATGCCGCTCCGAAACGGAAAACAGGCTCCTTGGTAATGCCCTTTGATTTTTTCCAAATAGACTCGCATCACGGTACTGTCGGATTGATCTCCGACAAACAATTGATTGACGAACGGCCCGAACTTGCCGGTCGTGTCACACACGATGCCGCTCGCAGATTTCCCCATCTTCGGATACGGAAAATAACAAGCGGGGGGTTCAAGTTCCGGAATCTTCTTCGCTTCGACCATCATGCGGCTGCCGCTTTCCGGTTCTTTCGGTCGAGGGCCGAGGGCCACTTTGGCCTCTGGTTGATCGAACCATTTGAAGCCGCCCGGATGTCCGACAAACTTGCCGGGGCGCAAATGCTTCAGGGCACAGGCTCCGTTCCACGGTCCTTGATTGTCGGTGTAGAACGTCTCTCCTTCGTGATTGAACCCGATACCTCCAGGCGAACGAATGCCGCTCGTGGTCGGAATCGCTTGCCCATCGGGAGTGATCCGCAAACACCAACCGCGGTACTTGCTGTCGCTGCCAAACGAGCCGGTCAAGCAGAGCACGACCCAGATGTTTCCCTCTTTGTCGAACTTTGATCCGAACGCGTACTCGTGGTAATCACCGTTGATCCCCCACGCATCGCTGACTGTTTCGATGACATCCGCTCGACCGTCTCCATCGACATCCTTCAATCGCGAGACCTCCGGCCGATGCGTCGCGTAGATCCAACCGTCTCGATAAGCGATGCCGAGTACCTCATGTAAGCCGCTCGCAAACTGCGTGAACTTCACATCCTTGCCCGTCTTCGAAAACGGTTTGTCGAGCAGATAGATATCACCGCGTCGAGTTGAGATCGCGAGCTTTCCATCTGGCAGCAATTCAACGCCGCCCGCTTCGAGCACGACACCATCCGGAATCGCAAACGCCGTGATCGGATAAAAATCATCTTCGGCGAGCACCTTGTCCGCCGCAATGCTTGATGAGGCATTCGCAATCAACACCAAGGCGAGGCTAAGACAAATTATTCCAAATCGTTGAACAACATTCATACCAAGTTTCCCCAATGTTGTAGGACGGGCGCTTTTGCCCGTCGCCTGACATTCGACAGGCAAGAGTGCCCGTCCTACGACCAGCTTCAAAAATCAAACTTCTGAGTTTTCTTCGGCATTGGCGTTTCTACTTTTTTCACCGGCGGTTTTGTCGGGTCAGGTTTTGATTCGGACTTTGTCGCACTACTCGAACTCGACGACGCGCGATCGATTGTTGATGTGAGGTTAGTCGCTTTGCGGTTGAGATCCGCACCGAGACTGGTCAGGCCCGTTCCCCAAGTTGCGGCCGCGCTATCACGCGCCAATTGAAAATCGCGTCCACCCAGCTTCGAGCGATGCGGCAACTTTGCCGCGAGCCTTACTCCGCCGCTCGTCGTCAACGGACGGACGACATGATCCGGTCCCCACTGGTTTTTCCAATCCGCTTCGAACGTCTGGGTCCCTTTTGCTGGGGCATCGGCAGGTCGCACGAATTGCGACCACGGCATCTGATAACCGTTGCCATAGTCCCACCACGCGAGTTGTTGATTCGCCAGAACATAGTCGCGAACGGAGAGCAACACCGGTGAGGCAGTCGCTCCCGAAAGGTCAGTCAGAGTCAGCATCGCGCAGTTTTCTAAAAACATATGAAGCGGTTGAGTCGAACTTTCGGAGTCTTTCGTCCCGCGCACTTGAAACAGGTATTTGCCTCCGGCCCCGAAGGTACACCAGCGGGCATCGACCGTCGCTCCGATCTGCTTCTCGAATCCTTGTACATTCAGGTCGAACATGTCGCCGATCGACGCGAATACGCTATTACGCAGCAGCAACGTGCGATTTCGCATGTCGGCATCGAGTAGTCGCCCCGTGGTCAGCAACGCACTATCAGTGATTAGTCCTGAGTTTCGCTCCGATGGCAGTGAGAGGTTCTTTGACTCCGCTTCAAATCGCTTCCAACGAATCAAACCGATGTACTTGCTCGTTCCCTCCAACGTCTGACCGATCACCGTACAACCTCGCAACGCAAAATCGCCGTCATGCACGCTGAGAAAAAACTGCGGCAGCGGTTGAGTGGACGAATTCGGAAATCGGAAGTGACAATTGATCAACTCCAGTGAGCCACCTTCAACCACGAACATCGCCTCGTCGTCTTTCATCTTCGCTAACTTGCGGGGACTGAAAACGAACGGCGTTTCACCCGTGTTCTTGAATTCGATCCGCAGCGATTTCCCTTTCACTTCGATCGGAGACATCTTCACATTGCCCGTCCCGCTGACGATCACGAGCGTCCCTGTTGGCCAAGTTTCCGCGTTGAAAATCTGATCAAAGTCCTGAATATTCGTGTCAATCAGGATCGTCTTGTTGACAGTGAATGACTCCCATCCACGTACTGGATGCCGCATTCGATCGGCCAAAGCGCTCGCTCGTGCGAGTGCCAACGGAGTCGGTTCCATGAACTCGCTGACCGGACATCCCAGCGGTTGCCCGTCGGTTGATTTCACTCCTATGTCAACCGGCACAACAAAATCACTTCCCTTCGCGGTGGCCAAATTCACCAACGGTGTCTTCGGCCAACCGCTCGCTTGAAATTGTGATTCATCGAGCATTGGTTGATTGCGCCAGTCACGCTTCCAATCTCCGCCGGTACGCAGGACCGACGTTGAACCAGGTTCTTCCAAAATCAATTTTTGCCAACCGCAAATTAGCGATGACTCGAACGTCCAACGCAAATTGTCGTACAAGTTTTGATCCGGCTTCGGCAATGGATTCTGCGGCCAACCAGTGAGCGTCAACAACACCGGACTGCTTTGCGGACCGGCGTTGCCAGCGATCACGCAGTTGATCATCGTCACCTCCGTCAACGGCGGCTTCGGATCGGAACCCGGTGCGAACTCAAACGCTGTTGAGCTTGCCAAGATCGAACAAGACAAAAACTTCACGCTGCGAGGGACTGTCGGTGTCGTCCCTTTTGACGCAGGACCGACCGTCGGTTTCAACGGTCCTTTCGAACTGGGCGATTTGCTGCTGCTACCGCTGGGTGTCGTCGGCTTCGCTGTGCCGGAATCGACCTCTTCGAGCGGTTGATGATTCGTCAGGCTCAAAACCGCACCAGAGCCGGTCGCAAAGAGGCAATTGCTGGCAACCAAGTCGGTCAGCGCTTGATCGAGCTGAAATGCTCCGAGTGCTGATCCGCGAACCACACAGTCGCGCGTGATCAGCCGACAGTGCGGCAAGACTTTTGCATCCGATCGAACCACTTTCCCTTCCGCGCCGAATACAAACGTTTTTCCGGGTCGGGCTCCATTGAGCGTGAACGAACAATTGATCGCCGCCAGATCGCCACCACGCACCGAGATCAATGTCAGTGGATCGTTTGTCGCAAACTGTTTCGCATAAGCCACAACATGCAGACCTTCGAGCGTCAGTGCGCCATTCGACACTTTCAATAACGTGTCAAATGGTTGATCTGGGTCCGCCACCATCACTACCAGCGGACGCACGGCATTCATCCCTCGAATCACGATCGTCGCTTTGTTGAGCAATTCGATCGGACTGAGAAAGTACGGGCCTTCAGTGGCCAACTCGATCACTCCGCCAGCATCAGACAATTGATGCAACGCTTCGTCCAAAGTTGCAACATCTTCAAATCCGTTCGTACCACCGCCGACAAAGATTGTCTTCAGATTGTTCGACACTGGCGTCCCGCTGGTCGTGATCCAATCAGAAACGAATCGGACTTCGCCATCACGCCCGAGCGGCGAGATCGGCGGCAAATACAACGAACCGGAGGGAGGTGCGATCGGCTTGTCCGGTTCTTTCGATGAGGTCGTCGGCGTCCCAGACCCTTGTGGCGTGAGCGACTTCGGGCCTTTGCGTTCGGGCTTTGTGTTATCAGATTTTTTAGTGGCTCCGTTCGCGTCGTTCTCAACCAGTTTCGGTCCGTCATTTGATGCCGTTTCGCGATCGAACGGATTCTGCCCCGGCCGCACGGCAGTTGAATCACCGAAGCCAGACACCACGTACCACAGCCCGCCCACGACAGCCGCGATCCCTAAGACAAGCACCAACGTTTTCAGCGACCGCCCATCAACGCCGCTCGCTGGTTTGACTTCGGAGGAAACGCTCGGCATGACGGGCAATTCCATCGTCGGAGCCATCAGTTGCTTCGCTTCTTGAGCACCCGGCTTCTTGTAAGCCGCTTTCGGAGCGTGATGATCTTCCTCTTCATCGTCATCTTCTTCAGCCAAAGCTGCGAGGTCTTTCAGCGTCATCGGC
>JAPLNX010000376.1 GCA_026400935.1 Planctomycetia bacterium
CGCAGGATTTCCAGTTGCCGCTCCGTCGCCTCAATCCGCACTGCCTTCCTTGGCATCGCACCACCCTCCGTTAAAGGTGATGCAGTAATGACACAAACTCGCTTTTTATGGAGGATCAATTCTCGGTCGTGGTACTAGCCGCCGCGAGCGGCACATCTCAGAACGCGAGTCACTGTAAAAATCAGTTGTCAGTGGATGTCTTCGTTGGGAATCATGAGACCACTTCAGTTACAGTGGCTTTGAGACACTCGGCTACCGAAGTGGTAGGTGTTTTCAAATTGACATGGGCCCTCGATCTCCAGAATTTGTGACTTTCATGCCTCATGAGCGACCATCTGGTCGTTCCTTAATAGTTATTGAAGCAGCGATCTTCACGTCGATCAGGAAGCCACGGGGCAAGCTACAGCGGCTCGGTCTGCCACCAGCCAGAACTGCACTCGGGTTTCCGTGTTGTCCATGAAATCTTTGTCGCAGTTTCACGATCACCGAATGTCTTGGACTCGTATTGCAGAGGCCGCACGGACGAAGTGCCGCTTAGCGGTCAACCTTTTTAAGGCCCGCGTTGACGGCTTCTGGTTGCGGGTCTTCGTAGGGGAGCGATTTGAGGAACTCGACCAAGTCGTCTACTTGCTGGCTGTTGAGTTGGTTCGTCTTGCCGTGTTTGTCGCCGGGATTGTTGGTTGTCAGCAGATCGCGGAGAGTCACGGCGGTCCCGTCATGTAAATAGGGAGCAGAACGATAGACGCCCAACAGCGTTGGTGTGTCGTACTTCAGCGACATCTTCTCGGACGGATCGGTGCGGCCGGTGCCGACATCGTGCAGTGTTGGTTTTGTCGCCGGGTTTGAGTCACTGAAGAACGGACCGGAATGGCAAGTGGCACAAGCAGTCTCTTTCGAGAAGAAGATTTCACGACCTCGTTTGGCAGATTCGGTTAAACCGTTCTTTGCATGAGGACTCAACGGCACCGTGTGCGAGTTCGTGTATGCCGCGAGCGCATCAAGATCGCGCGAGCGGCCCTTGTTCGGGGCCTCAAGCGACGCTGCAACCGAGCCGTTGATGAGGCCGCGTCCCTGCATCAGCGGGCCACGAATCGTGTGCTCAAAGTCTTGCGTCTCGTCACGATCAGCAGACCAATGTTGCGGGTGCGTCCAAGCCAGTCCGACCAAGGGTGGCGTGTTGCGCAGTCCTTCCGGGTTTTGCCAAGTTCGACCATCGGCGTCGCTATCGGGATGGCAGCTTGAGCACGCGATCCAACGTCGCGAGGCCATTGGCATTAACGCCGAATAAAACAATTGCTTGCCTCGGAGAATCTCATCGCCGAGCGGGTTGTCGGTGACTTTGACTGAGCCGATTTTCTCTGTTGATTCGGTGTCATAGGCAACCAGTTCAAAGTCGAGCGCGTTGTAAATCAGAAATTTGTGCCCGTCGCGAGAGAACGTCACCGCTCGCGGATTGTGTCCGACGTTGATGTGTCGCACGAATGAAAGCTCGCGGTAGTTGTCCTCGCGAACTTTGCAGACAAACAAATCATCCGTTCCACCGAAGACGACGACTGCGTCCTGCCCATTCGGACTGAGTGAAATTTCCCAAGGATTCGCTGTGACGAGCGCCCCAATGAACGAGTCCATCGGCATTCGCTTCCGCTTCAGTGGTTCACTCACCTCTGTCACACCAGACTGAGGCAGATCAATCACGCTGACATAGGGAAAGATCGAGCCTTCTCCATGCGCGACGTTGACCTTCGATCGCATGTGAGCCAGATAGGCTTTCGGCCGCGTCGGATGCACTGTGACCTGCCGTGCGAGGCTATCGGTAGCGAGTGCTGGAACGTTGGTGATCTCTTTGCCGGAAGCGAGTTCGATCAACCGCACCGTCGTTGTGAAGTACTCTGTGACCAATGCCGTTTTCTCATCCGGCGTCAAAGCCAATCCGCGTGGAAACGATCCGGCCTTGTGCGTTCGAATGACTTGCCGCGAACGAGCATCAATTTCGACAAGTTGCCCTGGATACTCCAATGTGACCCACAGCCTTGAGCCGTCACGCGTCGAGACGACTCCATACGGCTCGTCAAACACATCGCAATGTCCGACGACTGTCCCTTGATCGGCATCAACAAAGGCAACCACATCATCCGCATAAACGGCGACCGCTAGTTGATGGCTGTCGCCAATGAAACTGACTCCTTCTGGCTTATGCCCAACTTTCACTTCGCGAAGTTTTTCCAACTTGGCCAAGTCCACAATCGTGACCGTCCCACTGTCTCGATTGGAGCAAGCCAGCAAGCGACCATCTGCGGAGACATCCAGCAAACTATTCGACGTCCCAGCATCCGCTTGGCTGATGATGAGCAAGAGGCAAACTAGGCCCTGACCCGCAATTGAAATTAACCGCGCGGTGCCAATCTCGGTTGTTCTGCCGAGGACCGGCGCTAACGCCGCGCGGCTGGCTTGCGGGACAGGATCTAGAAATGTCGCCTTGGCAGAAACGAAGCGAGCGAACATGTGATTTCTCGATGTCTGGTAGTGGAGTCAGCAGAGCACACTTAGAGAGGGAGTCTAACTGGCACGCCAAACGAAGTCCTCTCTCACTGGTTCAAATGACAACAAGCGATATTTGCTGGCACGAGTGCCTCGCAAAAATTGGGAATGAATTTACCACAGGGACACGGAGGCAGAGAGAGGACAATCTCGGCAATGCGACTTTTCTCTGTCGCTATGTGTGTCCGTGGGAATCTTCTTACTTGACCAAACTTTCTATCACGCGCACCGAACTCGCAACCGACGAACAAGGCACTTCCGATGGGATACCAGAGATGATTAGAATCTCCAATCTCCCGCAGCCAGCTTCATTAGCGGCTGCGATCATTGGCCCACCTGAATGAGGATCGTTCCATGACGAAGCGTCTCTCCTGGCTGGCACTGTTTCTTGTGAGCGGTCTTGTCAACGTCGCCGTGAATGCCGCAGAGCCAGTCGAAAAGCTCGAATTTGGTCGCGATGTGCGGTCGATTCTTTCTAATAACTGCTTCAAGTGCCATGGCCCTGATGAGAAGCAACGGCAGGCCGGTTTACGGCTTGATCAACGCGACGGTGCCGTTGTGAAGCTGGAGTCCGGGAAGTCCGGCATCGTGGCTGGGAAGTGGTCAGAGAGTGAGATCATCGCTCGACTGACGACTGATAACGCGGACCTCAAGATGCCTCCGCCGACTTCGGGAAAGAAAGTCTCGCCAGAGCAGATCGCAACACTCAAGCGTTGGATCGAGGAAGGTGCCGAATACAAACCGCATTGGTCGTTCGTCGCACCGACTCGGCCGGAGTTGCCGAAGGTTTCCAACGAGGCGTGGGCCAAGAATCCGATCGACCGATTTGTGTTGGCCAAATTGGACAAGGCGGGGCTGAAGCCGACCGCTCCGGCGGACAAGCTGACGCTGATTCGGCGGCTGACGTTCGACCTGACCGGCTTGCCCCCGACGCTCGCGGAGATCGATGCGTTCGTGGCGGATCAGTCTGCGGAATCGTACGACAAGCTCGTCGAGCGACTGCTGCAATCGCCGCGTCACGGGGAGCACCTCGCTCGATACTGGCTTGATGCGGCGCGGTACGGCGACTCGCACGGTCTGCATCTGGATAACGAACGCTCGCTCTGGCCGTATCGCGATTGGGTGATCGGCGCGTTCAACCGCAATCTGCCGTTCGATCAATTCACGATCGAGCAACTCGCGGGGGACTTGCTGCCGAACGCGACGCTCGATCAACGGATCGCGTCGGGGTTCAACCGCTGCAATGTGACGACGAGCGAAGGTGGCTCGATCGACGATGAAGTCCGCGTGCGATACGCCGTCGATCGGACGGAAGCAATCGGCACCGTGTGGCTCGGCCTGACGTTGGGCTGCGCGGTGTGTCACGACCACAAGTTTGACCCGATCACGCAGAAAGAATTCTATCAGTTGTATTCCTTCTACGGCTCAACGGCGGATGCGGCGATGGACGGCAACGCACTGCTGCCGCCGCCGAACATCAAGCTGCCGACCGCTGAGAACGACGCTCAGTTCAAGTCGATCGACGAACTACTCGCCGCGACGAGAAAGCAGATCACTGACGAAGTGGCGAAGGTCGAGTACGTCGAACCAGTCGCCGCCGAAGGGAAGCCATCGACGGATCCGACGGAATTCGTTTGGGTCGAAGACGCGACGCCGTCGGGTGCGAAGCTCGAAGGGAACTCGCCGTGGGAATTCGTCGCTAAGCCGCAGCCGGTCTTCTCCGGCGAAAAATCCACGAAGCGAACCGGAAACGGAATGACTCAGCACTTTTTCACGGGAGCCGCTCCCGGCTTGAAGATCGGCGAAGGGGACAAGCTCTTCGCGTACTGTTATCTCGATCCGGCGAATCCGCCGAAGACGGTGATGCTCCAATGGAACGACGGCGGTTGGGAACATCGCGCGTTTTGGGGCGCGGATACGATCGCGTTCGGCACAGGGGACGTGCCGGGACATCGGCGACTCGGTGATCTGCCGAAGCTCGGCGAATGGGTGCGGTTGGAAGTCGATGCGGCTCACGTCGGTCTGCCCGCTGGCAAGGTGCTCAACGGTTTGGCGTTCACGCAGTTCGACGGCACGGTGTATTGGGACAAAGCGGGAAGCGTGACGCGCACGCCGCAAGACAATCAGGGCTTTGAGTCGCTGCTGGCATGGGAAGCATTCGAGAAGGCTCAAGCGCAATCGAAAGTACCGCAACCGATCCGCGATGCGATCAAGCTGGAACAAGACAAGCGAAACGACGACCAGAAGAAACAGATCCGCGAATACTTTCTGGCCAGCGTCTATGCGAAGACACGACCGACGTTCGACCCGCTGCACGCCAAGGTCGAGGCGTTGAGCAAGCAGCGTACCGACCTTGATGCGTCAATCCCCAGCACGATGGTCATGGCCGACATGCCGACACTTCGCGAGATCAACATCTTGATTCGCGGCGCTTACAACAAGAAGGGGGAGAAAGTCACTCACGGCGTCCCGGCGTCACTCGGTAGCAAGCTGCCCGACGGAGCGCCGGTCAATCGGCTGGGGCTCGCGAAGTGGCTGGTCGATCCGTCGCATCCGCTTTCGTCGCGCGTGACAGTGAATCGCTTCTGGCAACAATTCTTCGGTCGAGGGATCGTGAAGACCTCGGAGGATTTTGGCTCTCAAGGAGACTGGCCGTCGCACTTGGAACTACTCGATTGGCTGGCGACAGAATTCCAAACTCCGACGTTCCGCACTGTTGCCGAATCCGGTGAAGCGACTACTCCAAAGCCGTGGGACATGCGGCACATGCTGCGATTGGTCGTCACCTCGAACACTTACCAGCAATCGTCGAAGGTCTCATCCGACTTGGTCAAACGCGATCCTGAGAACGTGCTCATCGCCCGCGGCCCGCGCTTCCGGCTCGATGCCGAATCCATCCGTGACACGGCTCTCTTCACGAGCGGTTTGCTCATCGAAAAACTCGGCGGCAAGAGCGTCAAGACGTATCAACCGAATGGTCTTTGGGAAGCGGTCGCGTTCGTCGGCAGCACGACGAGTACGTTCAAACGCGATGCCGGTGAATCGCTTTATCGCCGCAGCATGTACACGTTTTGGAAACGGACTTCGCCCCCGCCTCAGATGACGACGTTCGACGCACCGTCGCGCGAGGTCTGCACGGTGCGACGTCCTCGGACCAACACACCGTTGCAAGCGCTCGCGACGATGAACGACGAACAGTACGTCGAAGCTTCGCGACAGTTCGCCCGCCGCATGATCGTTGAAGGAGGGAGTTCTTACACCGACCGACTGACACACGGCTTCCGCCTCGCCACCGGCCGCAAACCGTCCTCCGCCGAGCTGGAAGTGCTCACCGCGCTCTTCCTAGAACATCACACGCACTACCAAACCAAACCCGATGAAGCGGTAAAGCTGTTGAGCATCGGCGAATCCAAACGGGACGAATCGCTCAACCCCAGCGAGTTCGCCGCCATGACCATGATGGGCAACCTCCTGCTGAACTTGGACGAGACGCTAACGAAGGAGTAAGCGATGTCTTCGTTGGTACTTCACGATTTCTCTTGGCAAAGAATGATCAACGCCGTGGAGGCTGTTAAAGAACGAGCGTGTCGAGCCGCAGCCGCTTTGGAACAAGCTGGCATCCCGTATGCCGTCGCCGGCGGCAATGCCGTTGCGGCTTGGGTGTCTCGCGTTGATGAAGATGCGGTGCGCAACACGAACGATGTGGACATTCTCGTTCGCCGTTCTGATTTCGAGGCGATCAAACAGGCTTTGGAGGGTGTCGGCTTTGAGTACGCCTTCGTGAACGGCGTTCACGTTTTCATTGACGGTCCGGATGGTAAACCCAGCCGTGGCGTGCAGCTGTTGTTTGCGAACGAGAAGGTCAAAGATTCGTACCTACTGCCCACTGCTGATGTGACGGAAGCCGTTCCCGCCAACGACTACCTCGTGGTTTCACTCGAAGCACTTGTGAACATGAAGTTGAATTCGTACCGACGCAAAGACCAAGTACATTTGCAGGATTTGCTCGACATTGGCCTGATCGATCAATCCTGGTGCTCGCGGTTGTGTCCGCTTCAAGCCGAACGATTGCAACTGTTGATCGACACGCCTGACGATTGATTGCCCTTACTTGTTTGCCTTCAACCGACTGACAACGGACTAACTCACAAGGAACCAAACCATGAACCCGATTCAAGAATTCCAACTGCAAGAAACTCGACGTTACTTCTTCGGCAAGTGTGCTGCCGGACTCGGTGGGGCGGCACTCGCTTCGACCATGCGACCGCAGTCGTTGCTGGCGGCTCCGGAGGTCAATGAGTCGGCAGGCATGTTGCCCGCGCTGCATCATGCTCCGACGGCGAAACGAGTCATTTGGCTGTTTATGGCCGATGGTCCCTCTCAGATGGATCTATTCGATTACAAGCCGAAGATGGAGGAGTACTTTGACAAGGACTTGCCGGAGTCGGTGCGGAACGGGCAACGCATCACGACGATGACGTCGGGGCAGACCCGCTTCCCGATCGCGCCAACGCTGTTCAAATTCCGGCCGCACGGCGAAAGCGGGGCGCTGGTCAGCGAGTTGTTGCCGGAGATCGGCTCGATCGTGGACGACATCACGATCGTCAAGTCGATGCACACCGACGCGATCAACCACGATCCGGCGATCACCTTCATTCAAACCGGCAGCGAATTGCCCGGTCGTCCGAGTTGCGGTGCGTGGATTTCTTACGGCATCGGCAGTCCGAATCAAAATCTGCCGAGCTTCGTGGTACTGACGTCGCGGATCGCTCCCGGTTCGGCGACGCAAGCGTTGTTTTCACGGCTGTGGGGTTCGGGGTTCCTGCCGACGAAGCATCAAGGTGTCGGTCTGCGGTCGCAGGGCGATCCGGTGCTGTATCTGTCGAACCCGGCCGGCGTCGACTCCACGACACGGCGCAAGATGCTCGACGGCCTCGCCAAGCTGAATCAGAAACGCTTCGAGGAAATGGGAGATCCGGAAATCAATACCCGCATCGCACAGTACGAAATGGCCTTCCGGATGCAGACCTCGGTGCCGGAGTTGACCAACATTTCCGATGAGCCAAAGCACGTGCTCGACATGTACGGCCCGGAAGTCACCGACCCCGGCACGTTCGCGTACAACTGCCTGCTTGCGCGGCGTATGGCCGAGCGCGGAGTGCGTTACACGCAGGTCTTCTTGCGCGGCTGGGACCATCACGGCAGCCTGCCTGGCAGCATTCGCCAACTGACGAAAGCCGCCGATCGTCCCGCCGCCGCGTTGGTCAAAGATCTCAAGCAACGCGGAATGCTGGACGACACGCTGGTCGTCTGGGGGGGCGAGTTCGGTCGCACGGTCTACAGCCAAGGAACGCTGACCAAAGAGAATTACGGCCGCGATCATCACCCGCGCAACTTCACCATGTGGTTCGCCGGCGGCGGCATGAAGAAGGGCCTCGTCCACGGAGAGACCGACGATTTTTCTTACAACATCACCGAGAAACCGATGCACGTTCACGACCTCAACGCCACGCTGCTGCATTGCCTGGGCATCGACCACGAGAAGTTGACCTACCGCTTCCAGGGCCGCGACTTCCGCCTGACCGATGTGCATGGCAACGTCGTCAAGGACATCCTGGCGTAATGAATGTTGCACGGCTGGCGACTGATTCAAAACTAGCCCGACGTGCCAGCGAGGGATCGGAGCCGACGATGATTTCCACTCCCTCGCTGGCGCGTCGGGCCAGTGCGATTTAGGATTCGGGAACGTCAGGGGCGGACGCCGAACGCAGAGCGGCGAGGAACTCCGGTGGCGAGCAAATCTTGAAGTGACCTTCGTAGGCAGACGACAGATCCAAGAGATCGCGGTCATAGCTCGCCAAGTGCGATGCGAATCCATTCCAGGCGCACAACAGAAAGGCGATGTCGTCGGCGTCGGCTGGGTAGTGGGGCAGATGAAAGAACTCGACCTCTACGGCTTCGCCCAAAGCGGAGATCAAGGCGATGAACTCGACCGCGTCCTCCCGGTTCACGCTCAGGGCGAACAACTTCTCCGCGTATTCGAGCAACGTGTCCGGCGAAAAGAGAAACGTGAACTCGCTCGATTTCCAACGCTCGACCAGTTCGCGGTTCGGGCCGTGCGGATCAGCGGAGCGTTGCGCGGCGACGAGCACATTGCTCTCGAGCACGGCGCGATACGCAAGCATGCTATCGGCCATGCGACAGCCTCTCGGTCAATGCCTGCAACCGCTCAAACATTACGACCCGATCGGCACCCGAAGCTCGCAACGCAGCCCCGGCCCGCAGCCCGTCCTCGACAACCGCCGCAACGTCGGGTTTCGCTCGGCGCGACCGCCACTGCTCAAGCTCGAATTGGTCCTGAATGAACCGTTCCAAGCGAGCGGAAATATCCGGAATCTGCTGAGCCTTGGCTTCCGCTTCGGGACTGAGGCTGATCGACATGACTTGCTCCTTGTGTGTTGCGAGACCAATCTATCCAAAGATGGCTCACTCGACGAGCAAAGAATTCAAGAAACGGAACGGGGTTGGGCCAGCAGCATGAATGATCGCGTGCAATGCTTCACCGTCGATGGCAAATTCTTGTTCGGCCTCGGAGGCTCCGGCAGTGCCCCCGGCCAATTCACGCACCCTCACGGCATGGCCTTC
>JAPLNX010000441.1 GCA_026400935.1 Planctomycetia bacterium
CGCTCTCACCCGGCACTCCTCGTCTTGCGGTACTCACGTGCCCAAATCTCGTCTCAACTGCAACACACAATCGCAGTTGCCGTCCAGCACAAGCTCGACTGCCAACCGATCACAGAACAAAACTTGTGCCATGAAGTCAGGTCTAGCCCCCCGCCCCCGTGCTTCAAAAAAATTGAGGACTCGTTTTGCGGAACCGCAATAGGACCGCGATGCCCTACCAAGGACAAACGCAAATGAAACTGTTCATCAAGCGGCATCAAAGCGGGGCAATCGCATTGGTAATATGCAAAAAACTGAAAAACCGTGGCGAGAATGATGACTATTCTGACGTATGTCCTTGCTGTGATTGATTCTTTTGAAACTTGTAACAGAGTCTTCGGATCATTTTCCGGGGATTCTTAGCGTCACCACGAGTGAGTATTGGCATTAAGCGACATTCACTTGGGAGTATCCAAAGTATTCACTTTCACCCAGGCTCCGTTTGTTAGTAAGTACGTCTCACCAGTCCGTTCATTGACCTTGTATGTGGCGGATTCTCTCCTTGCGGGACTCTCGACATGCTTTATTTCCCATTTACTAGAGGACGTGCTACCAGAGGACGTGAGCCAGGGCACTAATAGGCCGCCAAGAATTACTCCACCACTCAGTAACAAGGCCGCTTTGGTTGTAGCGTTCTGCTGCTGAACTAGGGTTATCAGCCGGGTCATTATCGCCGTCAATGAAGAGTTCAATAACGTATTACCTGCCTCTGGTGGTTCCATTTTAAAGCTCTCGTGGTTCGCAGCCGCATTGGGGCTGGGTGAGTTTAACAACTGGCTACTACGCACCAATTCGTTGTCGGCTCGCGTATTGTTGTTCGTCATCTGCTCTTGGGCCTCCTCATGAGGGGTAGGCTTCAGTGCTTCCAATGTCGTGTGTTTGTCATTCGGTGTTCTGGCGTTGGCGGCTGCGCGTACCGACCTTGCGATATTAAGAACAAGGCGTGCCAGAGCAATCAAAACAAAGGTCTTGGCAATTCCGGAGAGCCACGCATACCAGCCAATTTCGATGAGCCTCTCGCCCCAGCCAAGCATGACGAACAGCGGATTCCAGAAGATTGTGGGCCTCCTCTCCTTTGCCGCCGCAATTAACTCTTGCGTAATCTGCTCAACATCCGCCGCGGTCTTCGCTTGCTTAATTCTGTCAACGTCTGCATCAGAGACCCGCGTGAAGCCTTCTGAGGACCAATCATGTTCGTCTAATTTCTCCGCTTTCGGACCAGGATTTGAAAAATCTGGAAACCTGTCCCAATCTTCCTCAACTGGCTTCTCAACTTTCGGGCCAGGAGTACCACGAGTTAACTTCCTTGGACCGTCGAGGAGTTGTGCATTGGCGATACTCGCTCCGGAAAGGAGGGTGGCAAACAATACGATGTGGAGGATTCGCGATTGCATTTTGAATACCCGCTGAGCAAGTGGAATTCATCGGATGTTGTGCAACTAGATTGTTCGTTTGGGAATGAAGCAATCGGCCAACCAACCTATCCAAGCAACTAAGTAGACGCAAGTTGCGACTTTCTGGCGGATTCGTAGTGGAGTGTTCGCTTCGCACGAATTGTCAGCGTGGTGCAGAGGTTTTGTCTGAGGTTGAATTTGTCCTTGTCCGCCGTAGGCCGGTCTGGTCCAAAAACCGCAATTTAAGGTTTGATTGAGATTAGCTCGTTCTTGGTTTGAGTCGTCGATTGGCCGCGATAACCTCACCGCATCGGGTAGCCGCGATGGGTTGCAAACCGTAGCGGCAGAATCGGTGAGCGGCGGGGCGGGTTCCTACTTCGCGCCTCGCTTGCTCACGGCCCGATTGAAGTAGGAGAGCGGGATGACTTGGGACGCTGTTGCGGAATTGTCGTCGTTGCAGGAGAGGTTTCGTAAACCGACAGTTGCCCGAAACTGGGAGCTTCTGGATGCGGTCTGGACGAACTTTCGGCGTGCAAGGTTCTCGGAAGGTGGCTTATGGTTGCCATCGAAGCCTAAGCCTGGGGAGTTGATTCAAGGTCGCGTGTTTCTTTCAGACGCGACGCTTGGAACTCCCGCGTTCATCAAGGAAAAACAAACTTGCTATTCGACGGCAACAAAAGCAGCGGCAAATGAGTTTCGACGACTCGCGATTCTTGGCGGAGACATCGTTTCTCGAATACCACGGCTCGAAGCTGAGTTGCGACCTTTTGTTGACGGTGGCGGCATTGGCCTTGAGCCAGATCATGAGCGCTGGTGGTTGGGCCTACTGTTTCGAGAAGTCGCATCTGAGGTTGTCGAAAAGGACTACGGTGTTGAAGCGGTCAAATTAGGCCAAGGACTGACGGCTGAGGTAGAAATCAAAGGGCTTTACCGTGCGTCTGAGGCTGCTTGCGAGAAGCTGTTGCAGTTCCTCGCCGGGCCACTTCACCAGCAAACTGCACCACGCGATTCTGGAATCGTAGCTGCCAAGACTCCGCTTAGCCCCGACGCCACTGAAGCCGAAGAAATGTTATTCGGTTGGGCGGACATACTCGATGCCGTAAGGCGACCAATCAACGACAGCGAACAACGAAGAATCAGGCGGTTGAACAAGATTTTCAAAGGGCCGATCATCACTGACGGACAACCGAGAGCGGTCAAATCGAAATTGCTGGAATGGTTGAAGGTGTTGGCATCTCGTAAGACCGAAATTGACGACGCCAATGATGATGAACAGGTGCGGGAGTGCGACGCGGTCAAATCCGCGAACATACAAACTCCGTTTGGTATGAGTGGAATCGTCGCTCACGAAATCGGTGGATCGGTGAAGTCCCGAAGAGGAGAGAAGTCACAATCCAAACCTGACAAAAGGTGACAAAACTTTGCAAAAGCTGAACGTACCGCGCTGTTAGCCATGCAATTTCGGGGAGAGACCCGAAACGAAAACATGGACAGGAGACGCGATATGTTGCTTTGTGGCGAAGAGGTTGACCGTCGATTGAATTGGCCTGTGGGGAGAGCGCAGAAGCCCGCAC
>JAPLNX010000108.1 GCA_026400935.1 Planctomycetia bacterium
TGTGACTGAAGATGGTGCAACAAATCTCGTTTACACGTTCACACGCACGCTGACGACCGATCCGTTGACTGTGAACTTCACGATCGGCGGAGCGGCGACGTTCGTGACCGACTACACACAATCGGGAGCGGGAACCTTCAATGGTGCCACCGGGACAGTCACGTTCGGCTTCGGCCAGACGACCGCGACCGTCATCGTGAATCCGCTGGCCGACAGTCTGGTTGAGTCAGACGAAAGCGTTGTCCTGACCGTTGTCGGCGGCGCTGGCTACAACATCGGCGGGGGCAATGTCGCGACGGGGGCGATCGTGAATGACGACGCCAGCGTGTCGATCTCGGTTTCGCCAAGTAGCGTGGCTGAGGACGGTGCTCCAAATCTCGTTTACACGTTTACTCGCACTGGTGCTCGGTTTCGCCAAGTAGCGTGGCTGAGGACGGTGCTCCAAATCTCGTTTACACGTTTACTCGCACTGGTGCGACCACGAATGTGTTGACGGTCAACTTCAATGTCGGTGGTTCGGCAACATTCGCGAACGATTACTCGCAATCGGGAGCCTCGCTGTTCAACGGCTCGCACGGCAACGTGACGTTTGCCGCGAACTCAAACATCGCAACTGTGACCGTCGATCCGACCACCGACAGCGTGGTCGAAGCGGACGAAACGGTGATCCTCACGATCACGGGCGGTACGGGCTATGTGATTGATCCGGTCAACAGCGTGACGGGAACAATCACCAACGATGACGTAATCATTCTTCCAAATGTGACTGTCTCGGTCTCGCCGAGCAGTGTTCTGGAAGACGGTGCGACCAATCTCGTTTACACGTTCACTCGGACGCTGACGACTGATCCGTTGACTGTGAACTTCACGATCAGTGGCGGTGCGACGTTCGTGACCGATTACACGCAGGCGGGAGCGGGAACCTTCAATGGCGCGACCGGAACGATCACTTTCGGCTTTGGGCAGACGACCGCGACGGTCATCGTGAATCCGAAAACTGACAGCGAGGTTGAATCCGACGAAGCTGTCGTGCTGACTCTTGCTGCCGGTTCCGGATACACGACATCGGGGCCTGCTGCTTCAGGGATGATCACGAATGATGATTTCCTGCCAACCGTGACTCTTGTGGTCTCTCCCTCCAGCGTGATGGAGAACGGTGTGCCGAATATGCTCTATACGTTTAGTCGTACAGGAGCAGCGAACAACGCACTCACTGTCAATTTCACCGTCGGTGGAACCGCCACGTTAACTTCGGACTATACCCAAACTGGAGCGGGGACATTCAATAGCTCGACCGGTTCCGTCACGTTTGGCTTCGGGCAAAGTACGGCAACCGTTGTGGTGAATCCCAAGAGTGACGGAACGGTGGAAGCGGACGAAACTGTGATCCTGACTCTGGCCAGCAACGCCAACTACACCGTCGGGACCGTCACGCCGGTAATTGGCACGATTACGAATGACGACATCGGGGTTTCGGTGGCGATCTCGCCAGTCCTCGTGAATGAAGACAGTGGCAGCAGCCTGTTTTACACGTTCACAAGAGTTGGCCCAACGAACAATCCATTAACCGTGAAGTTCGTCGCCAATGGAACTGCCACGTTCGGAACCGACTACACACAGACGGGGGCTGCAAGCTACGGCGGTGGTGCCGGAACAGTGGTGATCCCTGCGTTCTCTAATTTTGCAACAGTCCAGATCACTCCAACCGCAGATTCAACCGTTGAAGCAGATGAAACGGTCAAGCTGACAGTTGCCACAGGAACGGGCTATGCAATCAGCTCCCCGAGCGTGGCGATTGGAACAATTGCGAATGACGATGTCGTCGTTCCACCAACTGTCTCGTTGACGGTCTCCCCAGCAAGCGTCTTGGAGAACGGCACTCCGAATTTGATTTATACGTTTACTCGCACGACAACGACCGTCGATGTGCTGACAGTCAACTTTAATGTAGGTGGAACGGCCACCTTCGTCACCGACTATACGCAATCGGGGTCCGCCACTTTTTCTGGTGCGGGGACAGGGACCATTAAGTTTGGCTTTGGGCAAACGACCGCTCGAGTGACGATCAATCCAAAGGGCGATTCGACAGCCGAAGCGGATGAAACGGTCTGTCTGAAGCTCATCGCTGGTGCTGGCTATGTGGTTGGGTCTCCGACCACGGCAGTAGGAACGATCCTGAATGACGATGGCCCGCTGTCGCCAGTGGTTTCGATTGCGATCTCTCCCTCCGTGGTCTTGGAGAACGGAACCGACAATCTCATCTACACGTTTACCAGAACGTCTACGAATCCCGATCCACTAACGATTAACTTCTCAGTCGGTGGGACTGCGACCTTCATCACGGACTACACACAGTCTGGTGCCAGCACATTCAACGGCAGTGGCGGAACCGTAACCTTTGGCTTTGGTCAGACGACCGCCCGAATCACAATCGCGCCGAAGCGCGATAGCGTTGTGGAGTCGACCGAGAACATCATCCTCAGCATCATCGGCGGACTCGATTACACGGTTGGTGGAAGCAGCAGCGCTTTGGGGATGATTCTCGATATCTAAAAAATTCTGACGAATTCCATGTGCATATCGTTCGCTCCACTGACCACAGGTCGGTGGTCTTGACGCAATTCGAGAATGTCTGGATTTGTGTTTTTCTCTGCGGTGTCAGAGATCGAGGATGAAATCACCGCAGAGTTTGTATGACCGCAGGGGAATTCTGTGCGTTGATGGCAAGCAAGTGCTCATTGAAGGTCGTGTTGTGTAGAGACCAATGCTTCCGCGTCGGTGGCACGAGTTTGGCCTCTCTTGGATCAGACCGATTGCTTGTGGCTCGCCTGCTGCCACTTTGGCACGAGTAACGGCGGTCTGACCACAGCTACTTGGAGCCAAAATGGCACCAAACGCCGAGTGGCTCCTGACGACGTTTTGTAACCATCATTATCTCAATGGCTTACGGGCAGTCAGAAACGCCGCGCTCGATGGCACAAGCCTTGCTTTCGCACCGGACATCCTGTTGCGATCAAGAACTCACAAGCACATAAGTTTAAGGCGGCGAAGCCGCAGCTACGTAGCCGTCACGCTCCGCGTGACGAGCCGAACGCTTGCAACGCTTTGTAGAGCACTCGGCTCATCACGCGGAGCGTGATGGCTACGTAGATTCTTGCTGAAACAACAACAAACTGCCCGTTAACGATTTAATAATGAAGAGGAGTGGCGTCATGGCTGTTGGAGAAAAGATTATCGGAATCGACTTGGGGACGACAAACTCGGTCGTTTCGATCATGGAAGGGGGCGAGGTCAAGGTCATCGCCAACCTCGAAGGGAACCGGCTGACGCCAAGTATTGTGGCGTTTACGGACAAAGGGGACACCTTGGTGGGCGATCCCGCTCGCCGACAGGCCGTGACTAACCCCACAAACACGATTTATTCCATTAAGCGATTCATGGGACGTCGGCACAGCGAAGTCGCGTCGGAAGAAAAGCTGGTTCCGTACAAAGTCGTTGGTGGTGCCAGCGACTACGTCAAAGTCGAAGCGGGCGGGAAGACTTACACGCCGTCAGAGATTTCGGCGATGGTGCTTCGGAAGTTGAAGGAAGCGGCCGAGAGTTACCTGGGCCACAAGGTCAACAAGGCGGTGATCACCGTCCCGGCCTATTTCAATGATGCGCAACGACAGGCCACGAAGGACGCCGGGCAGATCGCCGGCCTGGAAGTCTCACGCATTATCAACGAGCCGACAGCGGCTGCGTTGGCCTACGGCCTTGAGAAAAAGAAGGACGAGAAGATCTGCGTCTTCGACCTCGGCGGCGGCACGTTCGACGTGTCGATTCTGGAGGTCAGCAATGAACTTGTTGAAGTGCTCAGCACGAGTGGCGACACGCATCTGGGCGGCGACGACTTCGATGAAGTGCTGATTCATCACATTGCCGCGCAGTTCCAAAAGGACAACGGCATCGACCTGCGTAAGGACGCGATGGCCTTGCAGCGTCTGCGCGAAGCGGCCGAAAAAGCGAAGAAGGAACTTTCATCGCTGCAAAATTCGGAGATTAATCTGCCGTTCATCACGGCCGATGCCAGCGGAGCGAAGCACCTCCAAATGACGATCACACGATCCGAGTTTGAGAAGATGGTCGATCATCTCATCGAACGTTGCCGCAATCCGGTGGAGAGCGCGCTGCGTGACGCGAAGCTGAAGCCCACAGATATCGACGAGGTTGTCCTGGTCGGCGGTTCGACGCGAGTGCCGAAAGTTCAAGACTTCGTCAAGAAGATTTTCCAAGGCAAGGAACCGCACAAAGGAGTGAACCCGGACGAGGTCGTCTCGATTGGTGCGGCGATTCAGGGCGGCATCATCACCGGTGAAGTGACCGACGTTGTGCTGATGGACGTCTCACCGCTTTCGCTGGGTCTGGAGACAGAGGGCGGTGTGTTGACTGTGCTCGTCGAACGTAACACGACGATTCCGACCACGAAAAAGGAGACCTTCTCAACGGCGGCGGACAATCAACGAGCGGTCACGGTCAGTGTCTATCAGGGTGAGCGACCGATGGCGAAAGACAACCGGTTGCTCGGTCAATTCAATCTGGAAGACATTCCGTCCGCACCGCGTGGAGTGCCGAAGATCGAAGTCGCGTTTGACATCGATGTGAACGGCATCTTGAAAGTTTCAGCCAAAGATCTCGGAACCGGCAAAGAGCAGTCGGTTCGCATCGAAAACACCGGCGGTCTGTCGAAGGAAGAGATCGAGAAAATGAAGCGTGATGCCGAGGCTCACGCCAAAGAAGACCAGGATCGCAAGAAGCTGGCAGAAGCGAAGAACAAAGCCTCGACGATGGCGTATGAGGCCGAAAAACAACTCAAGACAAACGGCGACAAGCTGGACGCCGCGTCGAAAGAAGCGATCGAGTCGAACGTCAACAAACTCAACGAAGCACTCAAGACCGATAACGTCGATCAAATCACCACAGCGATGACGAGTCTCGAACAAACTCTTCATGCGATGGCCGAGCACCTCTACAAGAACGCTGGCCCACAAGCCGGTGCAGAAGGTGGAGCCGCTGACACCGGAACCGGTCCAAAATCTGGCGGTGACGACAACGTTATTGATGCGGAGTTTGAGAAGAAATAACTCAGCGAATCATTTCGCCCCCGACGCCGACAGCTCGCTACGGTCATGTGATTGTGGCGAGCTTTTTTTTGCGTTTACTTATCGAAGAACGGAAATAGCCGTTTGAGCTCTTCTGCATTCGGTCGTGATCCGTATTCGCAGATCTCGAAAGTCTCGGCGTACTTGACCACTTTGCCTCGCTCTTCGCCGTAAAGACGAATGAGAACGTCGCGAGCCTGATTGGCTTCGGCACTTTGGCGGTTGCTCCAACGAGCTTTCAGCCACGCTTTGCGAGCAGCGGCATCTCGTTCGGGTGGCACGTTGCTAACATGTTCTTCGCTGCCGTTCGCACCACCTTCATAGGCTTGCGAGGGTAGTTCGTGGATCGCATCGACTTTTGTGTCGAAGGCATCGTCAAGTGACACAGCGACGTCCGGGTTGAACGGATATGGTTTGCGGAATCCGTCGCTCGAATACAAGAAAATCGGGTTCTTCTTCAGAGGTGGAATGTCCGGGCAGAAGAACGGCACCGTGACCATGAAGGCCGCGTCTTGCACGAGGACACCGACGTAACGGTGATCTGGGTGATAGTCCCACGGGCGGTGAGCAATCACGATGTCTGCTTTCCATTCGCGAATCACTTTGGTAATGAGCTTGCGATATTCGAGTGTTGGCAGCAGTTCGCCGTCGTGAATGTCGAGCACTTCGGAAGTCACACCGAGCACCTTCGCTGCGGCTTTCGCTTCTGCCGCACGCCGTTGAGCCAGCGGTCCGCCCGCCATTTGCCAGTGACCGATATCGCCGTTTGTGACCGAGACCAATTTGACATGATGGCCCAGCCTGGCCCATTTGGCTCCTGTGCCGCCGGCTTTGTATTCCGCGTCATCGGGATGCGCGCCGAAGACGATGATTCGCAACTTGTCGTCAGACTTCTTTGCGGGATCTTCAGCGGACAATGAGATCGTGCAAACTACGGTGAAGAACAACAGGCTGATGACAACAAGCATTGCGCGGAATCGCATTTTGGGAAACTCATCGATGAAGGATCAGGAAAGTTGTGTTCTGGAGTGCTGCGGCTCAACGCAGCACTGAGATCAATTGGAGTAGCGATACTCAAAGCCGAAGAACCGCTGCTACCAAGGCTGACTGACAAATGTCGTTCATTGATATATCAACGTCTTCATTCCAAGCCAAAGGAGGGCTTCGTCGAGCCTAAGCACTCCAAGGGTGGGACGTCAAACAGTTCGCTTTTCACGCCGCAGCCACGTATTGGCTTCGGCGTCGTTGACGAAACCTTCTTTCACTGGGTCCCACGAAAGCTTGCGTCCCAAACGCATCGCGATGTTGCCGAGGTGGCAAGTTGTGATTGAGCGATGCTGATTGACGACATCAGACAGTGGTTGCTGGCGCGATTGCACACAGTCAAAAAAGTTGCCCATGTGGTTGATGATCGCGTCGAGCTTTCCGACTCGGATTGGACGTGTCAGATTGTCGTGAGCGTAAAGTTTGAACTGTTCGCGATCGAGCGGGCGTTTGGCCAAGTCTTCGACGGGCTTTCCTTCGAGGTCACCGCGATTCACGAAGAGGCGGCCCTCCGTCCCTTCAAACATGATCCCGTTCCGACCGGAATCAAGAACTTCGAGCACGACTCCATTTGCGTATCGGTACTTGGCGGAAAAGTCCTTGGCCACGTTGTAGCCGTTTTCAACTTGAGGAAACGTTGCAGTCCCTTCGATTTCGACTGGTCCGCTCGGTTCCGCTCCAAGAATGCCCCATTGAGCGATGTCGACGTGATGCGCGCCCCAGTCGGTCATCTGGCCACCGGAGTACTCGTACCACCAGCGGAACGTGTAATGACTTCGCTCTTTGATGTAAGGCACATCGGGAGTTGGTCCTTGCCACAGATTCCAATTCAGATTTTTGGGCGGAGCCTCTTGTTTGAATGGGCCTCCTTGCACGTTCTTGCCAAGCACGACGCTGACTCTCTGCAACTCACCAATTCGCCCCGAGCGAACGATCTCACAGGCTTGTCGGAAGCGATGATCGCTCCGTTGCCATGAGCCGACTTGTACGATGCGGCCTGACTGTCGCACGGCTTCGACGATTTGCTTTCCTTCGTCGATCGTCAGCGTCAGTGGCTTTTCGACATAGACATCTTTGCCCGCCTTGCAGGCGTCGATGACCATGGCGCTGTGCCAATGATCTGGAGTGCCGATCGTCACAACGTCGATATCGCGGCGCTGCAGTAATTCGCGGTAGTCCTCAAATAACTCCGCTTGCGGATTGAACTGAGCTTTCGCTTTTTCACCGATTTCACGATCAACATCGCAGATCGCGACAATGTCGCCGTGTGCTTGAGCCTTCTCCGCAATCACGCTTCCTTGATACCTCATTCCGATCGCACCGATTCGAGGCCGAGCGTTTGGAGACTTCGGTTTGTCTTCAGCAGCCAGAACATTGACGAATAGCGAGGGGCTCAGCGAAGCAACTAGTCCCGCTGTTGAAGCCTTCAAGAGACTGCGCCGACTAAGCGACAACTGCGGCTGAACAATACGATCTGGCATCCGGCGGTCTCCATTGAACAACAAAAGGACGGCACAGCAACGTGGGGAAGTTTTGAATGTCTGCGAGAGTCTGACTGCCGGTCATTCGCATCGCAAACGTCGTCGTAATGGTTCGAAACATCATGCCGCAGACGAAACGACATGAATGATCCGCTTCGCCGTCATTCTTCGACTTTTACACGCGACACGTTTTGTAAGCCGATCCGATTTTGTCGGCGTAACGGATTCGGCTTGCACTGCAGACACGTTGAACAGGCTCAGCACGAACGTGCTGACGTTACCAATCAGCGCCGAGTGAATGCTCGGTATCTCGGCACCATTCGTTGTTCGATGCACGGTGCGCGGGACATGACATCGTTGGAGCGGCACCAAGTCGAACGGTCGTCATTTTCGATCAGTTGTCGCCGATAGAACGATCTGAATGTGTTCCTCGGCCATGTGCTGAGATCTCGGTTCGTAGCGACCGCCAGCCCCACGGCGTATCGCGCGTCAGGAGTCATGCGATATGAAATCTCCGTTCATTCGGTTCAGCCACTTCGTGCGCTCACCGCTAGCAATTGCCACCCTTGGACTCACCACAGTCTGGGGATGTCGTGATGTCCCCGGCACACACCGGTTGGGACATCACGTTCAAAGCACGCATCGTGTCGCGGACAATTACGATTATGCCGACGACGGCAGCGGCTATGAGGAACCCCTTCCTCCAACAGCAGACATCATTGATCAACGATGTTCTGAACCACCGGCAGTCAAAATTGGCGACGATGGAGTTGAAGGAGAGGCTGCTGCGAAAGACTTCTTCGCTCCGATGCCGTTAGCAACAGAAAAATCATCGTCGGCGAAAGCAGCAAACCCTGAAGCGGAATTGCCGAAGATCGTTCCGAACGAATCTGTTGAAAAGACTGTCCCTGCCAAGAAGCCGACAGTCGAAAAGAAGTTAACTAGGCCAGCAAAGCCGGCTAATAAGCCCGTGAAGCCCGCACCGAACGGCAAACTCGAGGTGCCTCCGGAACCCGACGAGGACAAGCCAAAGGACGAGGTCAAGTCGAGCGACGTAGAGCCAAAAGCAGAAGAGGCTTCGGAGCCTAAGAAAGAAGAACCCAAGAAGCCGACCGAACTCGAAAAGGAAGAAGACGCTCTGGACTTTGACGAGCCTAAAAAGGAATCAAAACCAGACACAGCAAAGGTGGAAGACGATCGGCTCAATGACTTTGCTGAAGAGCTAGCGGTGAGTATTGCCGCGATAAAGAAAACTGCTGATCCTCAAGAAGTCGTTGTGAAATCCACAGTTCCAGAAACGGTCGGGAAGTCGATTGAGTCCATCGAAAAGGCCATTCCGCTCTTCGGAGAGGTAAAGCCGCTGATCGTCCCGAACAATACGCTGCCGTCAAAAGATGAGTTGACGAACCTCGATCTTCCCGAGGTCACGCCGCTGTTTGCGGGTAAACTCCCAGCACCGACAGAGACGATTGTTGAATCGCCGGACATCAAGGAGGAAACGGTCGTTGAGGAATCGCAAGACAAAACTCCGTTAGATAACGAAGTCTTGTCTCTCGATGCTCATTGCGACGGTCTTGTCTTTGACTCGCAGGGTTTCGGATACGTATCACACCGAGACCACATCGTACGGTTCTCGCCGTCTGGTGACTCCACGGTTTGGGCAACGTTGAAGGGACCAAAGGGACATCAAATCGAACCTGAAGGAACTCATTTGGTCTGTGATACTGAACGTCGATCCGTGATGCGTTTGTCGTTTGACGGCAAAGTCATCGGTGTCGCGGCCAATGATTGCGATGGTTCACCGCTCCGCGCCCCACACGAAATAGCAGTCGATCCTCGTGGCGGTTTTTACTTCACCGATCCAGGATATGTTCAGGTGAAGACTCCGATTGGAAAACTCCACTACGTCGATCGACTCGGCAAAGTTTCGGTTGTCGCGGCGAAGATCGGCTTTCCAACGGGTGTCGTCTACGACCCAGTTCGCCTGCGAGTCCTCGTGGTCGAATCTCAATTCAGCCGAGTTCTAGAATTTCGGCTCACTGAACCCGGTGTGATTGAAGCTCATCAAGTGTTTGCGGAACTCCCGAAATCAGCGGGCAATGACTACCACCTCGCCGGACTTTGTTTGGATGCGGACGGCAATCTCTACGTCACCCAGCAACAATCAAAGATGGTGCTGGTGTTTGATGCTCAAGGTCGCTCAGCGGGGAAGTTTCCAACAGGAGATGTTCTACCCAGTTCAGTCGCACTCCGATCCCCTGACGCTGACGAGTTGTTCTTCACGGGAGCGATTGGCGATAAGGCTCGGCTTGGAAAAGTGATTCGATTGAACCTCGGAAAATGATTGTGAACGCCGAATCGCAGTGCTGGCTTCACCGACAGCGGTTCTTGGAAAGCGGGGCGGTTCAAATGCATTTTGAGCCGCCCCGACTTCATTAAGGCGTTGCAAACCATGCGATCGACACGATCGCAATAATCGTTGCAACGCAATCAATCCAAAACGTCACAGAGAGCCGCGTCAATTTAAGTCGTCGAGGAAAGGTGTCGCGCCTTTGCCGATGGAACCGAGGGCTATACTTCGCAGCCGCACGAAGTGTGTCCGCAGTCGTTGTGTCCTGATCGAAAAGCTTTTTTGCCTGTCGCTTTAGTCATCACTCCACTGCGGTCGTTTTTGAAACCATGATCTCAATTTGAGATTGGGCTTCGTGTCATGGCACAGGCGGAGATACGCGGTGTACCGGCGCGGAATGCTCGACAATGGAATTCGTATCGTCACGGAAAAAATGCCGTGTTCGCGGACCGTGTCGTTGGGCATCGTGGTTGACGCCGGTCCGCAAGATGACCCCGTCATGCTCAACGGCTTGGCTCATCTTTCAGAGCACGCATTGTTTCAGGGGACAAGTGGAAGAAGTGCCTTTGAGATCGCTCGCCTGATGGACGTTGCTGGCGGCCAAATGGGAGCATTTACCGCCCGCGACTACACATGTTTTTATGCAAACGTTTTAGATGAGTATCTGACTTACGCGACCGATTTGTTCGGTGACATGTTGCTGAACTCAGACTTCCCCGAGGAAAACATCGAGCGAGAGAAGCAAGCAATCTTGCGCGAGATTGGACAGACTGGCGATACACCAACTGTTCGAGTGCAGAATCAGCTCAAGCAGTTGATGTGGCCGACGCACGCGCTCGGACACGTTGTGCAAGGTGATGCGGACGATGTGCAGCGAATGACGAACTGCGATGTGCAATCATTCGTTCGCCGTCATTACACGCCTGATCGCATCATCATAGCTGCGGCGGGAAACGTCGATCATGAGGCTGTTGTGGAACAATTGCGTGACGCTTTCTGGCGTATGTCCGGAGTGGGGATTTCGCGCCGAGCGACTCGCTGCCGGTTTGAATCAGGTATTGCCGTTCAAGAATTGCCAGTCTCACAAGCGTATTTTTCAATCGGGCTCGAAGCACCAGCTTATTGCGCGGCAGATCGCTATCGGTTGTTCTTATTGAACTCTGTTCTCGGTGGCGGCATGAGTTCTCGCCTCTTCCGCAAGTTGCGTGAAGAAAGAGGGCTCGTATACGGTATCTCTTCTGAACTTTACGCCTATCGCGATGCGGGAGCGTGGATCATCGAAGGAAGCACCGCTCCTGAGCATCTCACGTCAGTGCTGGCGTTGACAATCATGGAACTGCAGCGGCTCGTGACATTTGATGCGCCAATCGATGAAGAGGAATTGTGGACGGCTAAGATGCAGGTTCGCGGACAACATCTGCTGTCTGCAGAACACTCGCACACACGCATGAGTCGATTGGCAACTCAAGAGTTGTACTTCGGTCGGCAGATTACTGAGACAGAGATTCTTGCGGGGATTGGGGAAATTTCCGCAGAAGATTTGCAGCAGACATGCTTCAAACGATTAGTCCCAGCCGTTCGTCGTCTGGCGTTGTCAGTTGTCGGCCCGGAGGCTGCGGAGTGGTATTCGCGGGAAACTTTGGAGGAGTTGTTAGGTGAGTTCTCGTTAATGGCAGCGTGAAGTCGTGTGTGAAATTAGCACGCTGCGTGTGTGAGTGGTGAATACGAGCAGTTGTACTCAGGCTACTCGCTCACGCGTCGCGCTTAGGAAAATCTGCTAGTCAGTTAGCGATCGATGGAGCTGGAAAGGGAGGGCGTTATGGCGGTGCCAGAAAACGTCAAAAAGATGTGGATCGAAATTCAGAAGAAGTATGACTTCCCGGTCAACGCGATCGGCGTGCGCATCAATCAACAGGATGCGGCAACGCTGAAAGTATGGCGTGAGGAAGGGATCGATCAGTTCCAAAAGAAATAACCATTGCCTGATTGTCGATCGCAAAACAGTCGCATGGGGAGTGCCTGGATGATGAAGAACAAACTCAGTTCACTAGCGGGAGAACTTGCTCTTCAGCAAGGTGTAATCGCTGCGCGTGCTGGTTACAAAAACCTCGCCAGCGTTCAACTGGAACGTGCAGCGGAGTTGTTGCCTGATAATGCCGACGTTTGGCTCTGGCTAGCTTGGTCGGCAAACTCACCCGACACCACACGACGCTGTTTGCTGCAAGTTCTAGCAATTAGTCCAGGACATCCTGCAGCGACGGCGGGGTTGATCTGGGTCAACTCGTTGACCGCAGATGAGGCCTTCGGTGGCCAAATGGGGGTGCAACACAACAGGCCATCGGGAGCGTCTGAAATTGCAAACGAGGCAGAGCGTTCTTCTAACGAAGCAACTGCAAGAACAGCGACAACGAATGAGGAACAGTTCTCTCAAGCGATACCGCTTGAGGTTGATCCGCGTGATGACTTGGGCGTGACGTATTCGGCTGAAATCCCTGAAGCTCCAGATGCAGCGAAAGTCGAAAGCAAGAAAACTTACGACAGGGATGGTTGGGAAGTCTCTGTCGCTGCAACGATCGACGCTGCGAAAGAAGAAGTCGCTTTGCCCGAACTTGCGATCTCGACCGCCGTACTGACGACGATCAAACAACAGGCAGTGGAAGCCGCTCCAGCCAGCGACGAAGAAACGCGACGACGACGCTGGAATGATTTAGTTAGCCGTGCCGCTCAAATGCCGTTGAATGTGTCGCCCAGCAAGTCGCTCGTAACTGTGACAGAGGAAAAGGTGGAATCAGAAGTTGCTGCTTCAGCTTTCAGAACAGCCACGGCAAATGCAATAGTTACGCCTGCCGTTGCGACGTCAACGGTTGAAGTGGTCATCGAACCTGTCTTGGAAACCTCCGTTGCGGCTTCGGAATCGACCGTCCAATCGCGGTTTACAGAAGTCCCCGCAACCACTCCGCGTACGGAACCATCTAATCCAACAATCAACGATTCCGGTATTCGGCTTCGAAAACCAGCACCAGTAGTCGCAACTCTGAACCGCGGTCAAGAATCTGAACCGGAGTCATCGGCGGATATCGAAAATCTGACACAATCATTCAACCCATTGACCGATGCTGTTGTCGCCGACGGACGTCCGTTGGTGATGGTTGTGGACGATAGCCCGACGGTTCGAAAATTGGTTTCGCTGACCCTAGAACGCCGTGGCTATCGAGTCATTTCTGCCTTTGATGGCGTCGCCGCGATCAAAGAATTGGGATGTAATCGCCCGGATCTAATTTTGTTGGACATCAATATGCCACGACTTGATGGCTATCGGTTGTGCAAATTGATCAAGAAGCACGAAGTGACGCAGAGTATTCCTGTCGTGATGCTTTCCGGCAAAGATGGCATGTTTGACAAACTACGTGGTCGGCTAGTTGGCTGTTCGGACTACATCACCAAGCCGTTTGAGGCCGATGCGTTAACGGTCAAAGTGGCGAAATACTTGACTCCTGCAGCGACGAACACCTTGTGACAGACCATCTTGAACAGGACGTTGATTAGTTGCCGTTATGAATCCCTCCGAATCACCACCATCTACAACGACTGCCCAACGATCGTCGAATTACGAAGCGATCGAGTCGTTGTTGGTGAGCCTGTGTGGAAGGCTTGAACAGCAAATGTCCGTGTTGCGTCCGACTGAGAGCGTCAAGCAAATGGTGCGGATGATCGAAACCTCACTCAGCATGTTGGTCACGATCATCGACACGGGAGTTGATAGCTACGACGTCAGCTTTTTCTCATCGGAACTCCCCGCGGTTTGGCGATTGCGTGAGCGGAGCAAAGTGGTTCTCGATGTTCTCGATCGAGAATCATGGTCTAGCATGTTTGGGTTCAGCTCCAAGGCGAAACATCCGACGGTCGTCATGCACCGTAATCTGGGAAAGAGTTTCGCCCAGATATTTCGCGACCTGCTCGCTCGATTTGGCGATGAGTTTCAGGCCCAGCAGTTACGAGATGAGTGGCGAGAAAGCGGCAACGTACTCGTGGAAGAGTTCTTGAGACGATGGTAATTGGGGATGAAGTTCGCATGGAGTGAAGAGCGGAATAACCAACCTCCATTGCTCCTTCCGTCAAGAATCGCACTAGGACTTTAGTCATGCTTCCGCAAACAGTTCTCGTTGTCGATGACAGCCCGACGGCACAGCGGATCATTCGATTGGCGGTGGAAGCTGGAGGCTATCGCGTGCTGTCAGCGTCTGATGGCGATGAAGCGATCGCCGTCGCTATGCGAGAGGTACCGGACCTTATCGTGCTTGACATTATTCTGCCGAAGAAAAACGGCTTTCAAGTCTGCCGACATCTCAAAGCTTTTCCGGAAACGTGCGGTATCAAAGTAGTCTTGCTGAGCAGTAAGAACCACGAAATGGACATCCTTTGGGGCAAACGACAAGGGGCCGACGGCTATCTCACTAAGCCGTTCGATGCTGGTCAACTTGTCTCGTGCATTGATTCCGTTTTACGTGGCGAGTCGATCGCAGCGGACACGAAGTTGAATGTGAGGGCGAGCAAATCATGAATGGAACAGAACGAGATCACGCGATTGATAGTCTCCCGTCAGCAGCGAAGTTCGCAGTGAACTTAGCGGAATTGATTGCTCAGTCAACGAAGCCGACAGCCGGTGACACACGCGGCAGTGCCGTGGGTGTGCCACAGCCAGGGACCGTAAACAACCGCAACAAGCATGTCGTGTTTGTATTAAATGCGACTCATTACGCCGTGCCTTTGGCCAACGTGTTAGAGATTCAGCGAGTCCCTCAGATCACGGCCTTGCCTCACGTACCGGATTGGCTACGCGGCGTGACGAATATGCGAGGCGATGTGTTGTCAGTCGTTGATCTACGAATGCTGTTGAAGATCGAACTGGCGGAATGTTCGCAGGACGAGCGAATGGTTGTCGTGAAATCAACGAAGGAAGAACTCGCGATTGGTTGGATCGTGGATCGAGTCGTCGGTATTCGGGGCATCGAACCAAGCGAACTGAAATCTACTTCGTTGTTGCCAGCCGATTCGATGGCGAGCTTCATCGCTGGAATCATTCAACGGGACGATCGCTTGATTGCGGTGCTCGACGTGAATCGCGTCTTGAGTTCGCCAGAGTTAAGGCAGTTTGAATTGGCTTCGTAGACGACTGGAGTTTCGAGTCATTGTGCAGCCCGTTTTTTTAAACCGAATTATGAGATTCTGACGCGTCTTTGAATCAGCATCATTCCGAACAATCAGTCCGATCGTTGTAGAACTTGTTCTCGACACCGCCGGAATCGCCTCGGCCATCGGAAGAGGTTTGCGTTTCGTTAAACATGAGGCATTCTTCCGCAGCTTCTTGCGCGGAAAATGTGTCGTGACAGAACTCATGCGCCGTGCGGTTTCCCCTGAGACAGGATTTGTGAAATGAGTCAACCAAGCGGTGCGTGGGACGGTCAGGACCAATCCGGCCTGTTTCGCAACATACGGACCAGTATTCGTCGCAAGTTGTTGTTGGGGATGTTGGCAGTCGCCTTTGTGCCGATGTTGGCAATGGCCGCCACTGTTTATTGGAACGTAGAACGCGTTGTTTTCAATAAGACGACAGACCAATTGGCTGCAATTCGCTCAGTGAAAGCGAGCCAGATCGAGCAGTTGTTCCAAGCCCTCGAAGCCGAAGTCGCGTCACTGGCGGAGAGTCAAACGGTCGTTTCTGCGGTCAGTGAGTTTCAGCGATCGTTTCGGACAGCGATTGATGAGAACGACCTCAAGTCGCAGGAACTGCAATCACTTCGAGGCGAACTGCATACTTTTTATGCGACCGAATTCACTGAAGAATACAGTCGCATAAATAATGGTCGAGCTCCGAATGTGGACTTGCTGGTTGATCCGCTGAGCGATGAAGCGGTGCTGATGCAGTATCACTATGTCCGGAATAATCCAAATCCGATTGGCAAGAAAGCTCTATTGGATCGAGCGGCGGATCAATCGAGCTACAGCGATCAGCACGAAAAATATCACCCACTGTTGCGCGGTTTCATGGACCGGTTCCGCCTCTCAAACATACTGTTGATCGACGCGGAAACCGGTGACGTTATCTATTCATGCTCGAAGGAATTGGACTTCGCGACGTCGCTAAAGAACAACGGCCCTCACGCGAAATCAGGACTCGGCTTTGCCTATAAGCAGGCACTCTTGGCGGAGAACTCGGATGACGTATCGGTGCTGGATTTCAAACCGCATCAAACTTCGTATGAGCAACCGGCGATGTTTCTATCTGCTCCAGTGTTTGATACCAGCAAGCGCATTGGTGTGATCGTCTTTCAAGTCCCGATCAATCAAGTGGCGGCAATCTTGGAAGACCGTACGGGCTTGGGAGAAACCGGCGAAACCTTGGCTGTCGGTTCCGATCATTTGTTACGCAACAATTCACGGTTCTTCAAGGAACTTCCCAAGTCGGACACGCTTCAACAGGGCAGCACAATTCTGAATTCTGATCTCCGTGTTGAGTCCACTGTCACAGATTCTGCGCTAGCCGGGGATACAGGGATTAACGCCGCGACCGACTATCGTGGAACTATGACGTTGACTGCTTGGCAACCGGTGACCGTTCACAAGTCGGAAGACAAAAAGAGCGAGATAACTTGGGCCTTGCTGACAAAAATTGATCAAGCCGAAGTTCGCGATCCGGTGACTCGGTTGTTTTTCGCGATGCTGGCGATCGCGGCACTCGCTACGATCGTGGTGTTGGTTTCAAGCTATGCGATGGCGAGCAATCTCACTCGGCAGACTGATTCGATCAGCGGCATGTTGAATCAAATCGGGATGGGTGATTTCGAGGCACGGGCCGAAGTCCTCTCCGAAGACGAATTGGGGACGGTCGCGATGTCGTTGAACGCGATGTGCGACAACACACTGTCGCTCATTCAGACACGAGAAGAACGCGATCGTATTCAGCTTGCAGTGCAGAAACTGAAAGAAGAAGTGGCAATCATTGCCAGTGGTGATCTGACACAAGAGGCTGAAGTGACTGAGGACGTAACTGGCGGTATTGCCGAGTCGATCAATCACATGATCTTCCAGTTGCGAACGATCATCACGAACTTGCACGAGACGGTGAATCAGGTGACTATTTCGGCGGGCGAAATTCAGAAGACGACGGATCATCTCTCTGCGGGAAGCGAACAACAGTCTCGGCAAATTACCGAAACATCAGCTGCGATTGAGGAGATGGCCAGTTCAATTCAACAGGTATCGCAGAATACTCAAAAATCGGCGACGGTCGCGAACAAAGCACGAGAAAATGCGGAGCAAGGGACGCGAGCAGTGCAGAATACGATGGACGGCATGGACCGCATCCGCGATCAAGTGCAGGAGAACGCGAAACGCATCAAGCGACTGGGTGAATCGTCACAGGAAGTCGGTGAGATCGTGCAGTTAATCGGCGACATCGCCGATCGAACAAGCATCCTCGCACTCAATGCTTCGATTCAAGCGGCGATGGCTGGGGACGCGGGTAAGGGCTTTGCCGTTGTGGCTGAGGAAGTCGAGCTACTCGCTGAACGAGCGAATCATGCAACCAAGCAAATCGAATCGCTGATCAAAGCGATTCAGCGTGAAACTTCCGAAGCAATTACGGCAATGGAAGTTTGCACGCAGGAAGTGGTCTCTGGATCAAAGCTCGCGTCCGAAGCGGGTTACACGCTTGGTGAAATTGATTCAGTTTCAAAAGAACTGGCCGAGCTAATCGAGTCGATCACAGAGATGACGCGTCAGCAGGCACAAACGGCAGAAGTTCTGGCCGAGTCGATGAATGAGATTTCGAGCGTAACACGAGAAACGGCACTCGGAACAAAGCACGCTGCGTTGTCGATCGACAATCTCGCCGAATTGTCCGACGCGCTACAAAGCTCAGTTGCCGCATTCCGGCTGCCGAGGAGCAAGCCACGGTCTTCGTTGGTCTTCGATCATTCCAGTGAGCACACTGGGCCAGTCGGATCGTTGATCCTGAAAGCGTTGAAGTAATCCTGCGGAGCGTTCCAGATATTGGAGTTGTGAGGCACGGAGTCCCCCATGAGCCGCGAAGCGATCGAGAGTTTTATTGATGAGATTCGGGACGTAGTCCCGAAGATTCGTCGCGCTCTCGCCATCATTCATGCTTGCCCAGAAGATCGTGAAGAGCTGATCGAGGTACATCGCCTGGCTCATTCGATCAAGGGGACCGCGATGCTGGTTGAGCTTCCCGCACTCAGCAGTATCGCGATGAAACAAGAGCTGCTGTTCGAGCAGATTTTGGAAAGTCGCTTGAGCATGGACGATCGATTGCGTGATTCGCTCGAACGTCTGACTGACATCTATGAGGCATTCGCCAATGGACTACTCATCGGCGATGTTCCTGAGCAAAAGTTGCAATCCGACGCGATCGCTTTGTTTGAACGACACTTGCCAATTGAATCGCCGACGAACGCTGCAGTCGGACGGTCCCTCATGCCGGTTGTGGTTGTAACAACTGCAACAGAGTCGGCAGCAGAAATGGGCAAGGGTACTCGTCCTACAAGTGATGAGACGATGCGATTTGTGGAATCATCGAACGACGAGATGAGCGTGGACTCTCCGTCGAACAACGATCGTCATTTACTCGTTTGCGATGAGGGAATTCAAACGTCGTTGGCCGTGGAACTCGAAGCGCCGTTTCACATCGTTTCGGACGAGTCGATCAACGAAACTTCGTCGGTCTCCGAACTCATGAGAGTCCAGGCGTTTGATGAACGGCTCCGAATTCTTACGAATTCGGCAGCCGGCGAAGACGGCGACAACGCAGAACGAATTGCTGCTGAAGATCAGGCAACGCGTGACGACGACGCTCTCTTTTACGAAACGTCCGTCGAACACTTGCAAGTGATGGCTTACAAGCTGGACCAGTTCCGACGTGATCTGACACGATGGGACTTGCTGGCGGATGTTCGTCGCCGCATTCATTCGCTCAAAGGAGCGGCGAGCACCTGCGGACTGCATGAGTTCGCACACTTGGCGCATCATGCGGAAGACTTATTGCAACGAATGCTCGATTGGACTGTGCCACCGACTGAGAGTTCAGTCGATTGTTTGCAGGCGTGCGTGGACGCTCTGGAACAGTGGCTCGATAACAAATTTGATGACTCGCTCCTGCAACTGTTGCATGAGCGTTTAGATGAAATGTGTGGCGGCCGTCCGGCACCCTTGTCATCAATGGCGACATCGGCCGCAGATACGAACAATGTCGAGAATTCGCCGCGTACTTCTTTCGGCCAGGATTCGTTGCAAGATGGAGTTGAGCGACCCAATGCAGGCGGCACGTTGGAATTGGACTTCGTTGAAGAATCGTATGGTGGCAATGTTGGCCCAACGGAACGATCTGACGAACTGTTAATTCCGACGATTTCGCAGGGAACTCTGCCGCACGCGTTCTTGAGTGTACCGCTAACAAAGTCTGGACCTGCTGCGATTCAACTTGATGATCATGAGACGCTTGCCGGCGAAATGTTAGAAGTCTTCACAGAAGAGGCCGAAGATCATTTGCGACAGATTTATACGGCGTTTGCGGGGCTTGAAAAACAACCTGGCAACATGAGCTTCGTACAAGACGTGCGACGCTCGGCACACACGATCAAAGGGGCGGCGGGATCTGTCGGGCTGCGACAAGTGTCAAAGCTCGCACATCGTATGGAAGATTTGCTGGATGGCCTGTTTGAAACGCAACAACAAGTGACTCCCAGTACTCTCGCGTTGCTTTATGACACGACCGACACATTGCAAGATCTGGTGCATGGCAACTTCACACCGCCAGAAATGCAGGTCACGATCGCCCAGCTTTATGATAGCTACGAGATCGCGTTGAATTCACCGGTAGAGATGACGTTTACGGCGACAGTTGATGACGCGATTGTTGATGAGGGTGAAAGGACGTCTGAGATACAAGCGACGGAAGACGTTGAAGCGACAGCGGTCGGTGTTACGGTTGAGGATGTCGGCAGCCAGGTCGATGAGGCCGCGACGACGGAGACGTTCGACAACGTCATGTCGCTCGGCGATGAAGTGCTCGTTTCGCTGGATCGTCCGATCGACCTGTTTAGCCCCAACGCCATAGGCGTGAACTTTCAGGAAAGTGTTGAGATCGAAACGGCTGAAGTCATTAAGGGTTCTGTTGTCGAAGATGCTCGCGCTGCTGATGCGGCGGCTGTTTCGAGTGAATCATCTTTGGTGAGCCGGGCGGCGTCAGTTCCCGGACCAAGCGACGATACGAACTTTCCAGGGGCTGACGCCGCTCGGATCGCTGGGACTCGTGGAGTTGTCGATAACGCATCCCACGTAGTGCAGAAGCTCGAAGACCACCGAGGCAAGCTCGTTGGGGTTGAAGCGATAAACAAGCCGATCGATCAGTCGCTCGTCACGGCGGTCATGCCGAGTCTTGCTGTTTGGAGTCGATTGCCGCTACCGATTGCTGATGCGTCAGGTGGTGCGAACATTGCCGAGGAAAAGAAGTCGAACGAGACCTTGAGAGTGCCGGTCGAGCGGATTGACTCGTTAGTCCGTGAGGTCGGCGAACTGATCATCAATCGGTCCTCGTTCGAGCAACGTATGGCTGACTTCGCACATTGTGTAGAAGAAATTCGCCGTGCGGTCGAGCGTTTGCGTGGGACGTCACATACGCTCGACACGAAGTACGGTGTCGGTGCGTTGGGAGGCCGACGTCGCTTGTGGGGCGACGGTGCCTCTTTGTTGCCGGGAGGATCGAGGCGACATGGTCAGAAGAATGAAGAATTCGATGCGATCGAACTCGATCGTTATTCCGAGTTTCATTTACTCTCGCGATCTCTGGCTGAGACGACGACTGACATCGGGACTGTCGGGCAAGAGTTGCAAAATCTGATTGGCGACTTCGATCAATTGCTCAATCGACAAGGACGCCTGTCGCGTGGCACACAAGATCGATTGATGCGCATTCGGATGGTGCCGCTGGCGGTGCTGGCAACGCGACTGCATCGCACAGTGCGAGTTGTGGCTGGCCAACTCGGCAAACAGATCGACTTCTTGATTCAAGGAGGCGAAACCGAACTCGACAAGATGGCGTTGGAAGAACTTGCTGATCCGCTGATGCACATTTTGCGAAACGCCGTCGATCACGGCATCGAATCGACCGAACACCGGCTGACGGTCGGGAAGCCGCAGCAAGCGATGATCACCGTGAAAGCGTTCTATCAAGGAACGCAAGCGGTGTTGCAAGTGACTGATGATGGGAGCGGACTTGACCTCAACGCGATCCGTGAGACTGCGATTCGCAATGGCCTCGTGACTCCCGAAGCCGCATCGAGCTTCTCGGAACAAGAACTGTCGGCGTTCATTTTCTTGCCCGGATTCAGCACAGCTCGTGAGCTGAGCGAAGTTTCCGGTCGTGGCGTCGGCATGGACATCGTTCGTGACAAAGTGTTGAAACTGAAAGGGACAGTGAGCGTTGAATCACAAGTGGCACAGGGGACAACGATCACGATCCGCTTGCCGATGACGCTCGCCGTAACTCGCGCATTACTTCTTCATGCGTCGAACGAAACGTTCGCTTTGCCGTTGCAGTCGGTGACAAAAATCGTGCGGCTTGATCGCGACAAGATCGAGTACGTGGATGGTTCACCGATCGTGCGTATGGGCGAATCAACGTTGCCGTTGATCTATCTCAGCGAACGTCTGCGACTGCGTCTGCCGCAAGACAAAACATCCGCCGTATTGCCAGTGTTAATTGTTTCTTCTGGCGATGAGCGTGCGGCGATCGCGGTCGAGAAAATCTCGCACGGTCGCGACATCGTCGTGAAGCCACTCGGCTCACATTTGCGGCGTGTTCCAGGTCTGATTGGAGCGACCCTGTTAGGCGACGGATCGGTCATTCCCATCTTGGATGCTGCAGGCCTGGTCGGGCACGCTGGTACGGTCACGCGCGCGACACCGATGAATCAAGAATTGCCAACAAATTTGCCAACCGAGATGAGGCGCATCGCGAAAATACCTTCCACACCGATCCGTCACGAACAGCCAATAATTATGGTGGTCGATGACTCGGTCAGCGTGCGTCGCGTGATGCTGAACTTGCTCAAGAAGACCGGCTGGACGGTGATTGATGCCAAGGACGGGATGGATGCCATCGAGAAACTGCATCAAGCACCACAGCAGCCCGATTTGTTTTTGCTCGACATCGAGATGCCTCGCATGGATGGCTATGAGTTACTCAGTTCGCTTCGCTCGAGTAGCGAGCACCGCGAGACGCCGATCGTCATGGTCACATCGCGAGCGGGTGACAAACATCGCAACAAAGCGATGCATTTGGGGGCGAGCGATTATGTCATCAAGCCGTACCAAGAGGACCAACTGCTGACGTTGATCCGTCGGTTGCTGGCGCGCGAGCCAATATTGATGTGACACTTTTCCGTAGCGTCAAGCTGCCAGCTTGCCAACCGTTGGTTCAATTAAGTCTCTCACTGAACATGGATTACCTCCTCCTTTCGTACTGAAAATCCAATGTCCCTTCGGCGAGTGTGATGGCTTTGATGGCTTCAAGCAGCCCGGCTCGGTTGGCTTTTGGGGGGGCCAGTTTTGGTATCTGTTCGGCGGACAAGGCGAAGACGGTGATGTGGTACGTCTTTGCGCCGGGGCCTTTGGAACACATCGGGTCGTACTCGGCACGGCGGCGGTCGTTGAGGCCGAGCATTCCGACTCCTTTGCCATTTTTCTCAAGCTTTGTGACATTGGCCGGGATGTTGTAGACGACCCAGTACGACTTCTGTTGATCAGGAGCGGTGTGCCACAGGCTGACGGCAAACGATTTCGTTCCCTTCGGAGCGTCCTTCCATTCGACGGCCGGAGATTGACTCGCTCCGTCGCAGGTGCAGTCGATCGAGATGAAACCTTTTGCATCGACCGAAGAACTGATCACCGCCAGTTGCGGAAGATTTCTGCGCGGCTTCGAGGAGTCTTCGCGAGTGGTACTTGCTGTCGGACGATCGTCAATGCGCGGCGGACGCTTCTCATCACGAGGCGGCGGGTTGTCCCCCTTGCGCGGCGGCGGTGGAGGCTGACCTTTCTTCCCGCCACCTGGACCGCGGCGCTTGGCCGAGTACGTTTCGTTGGTCGTCTTGCCGGTGGTGTCGGTGAAGGAAAAGTTTGCCGAGCCATCGGCGGCGAGCGTGTAGCTGACTGTCCCTTTTCTCCCTTTCACGTCATAGGTCAGAACATAGCTGCCGGGCTTCGTCTCTTTGAATTCGGTGATCTTCGCATCGCGCATCGGCGGCAGTGACGGACGCAGCGGTTCAGCTCGCGGTTGTGGATCGACTTGACCGTCTCGTTCAACGACCTCGCCGAAAAAGCCGCCGTTGAGGTACGGGTATTTCTTGGTTGCGTGGTAGTGATAGTTACCGCTCTTGTCTTTGTGCCCGTTGAAGGCATCGAGTCCGACGACTGGCGAACCGTCTGGCTCGTCGTAGCCGTAGATCGGATAGCCGTCGAGCGCATAAGCGATCGGCAACCCCTTGCCGATGGTTTTCTCCAGATGCACCGGAGCGATGTGATAGTGGTAGTCGTCGGCTCGACCGCAGTGCCCGCCGAACTCGTCGAGTTCGCCGACCGCGTACGAATCATCGCCACGATTGTTGAGCGGGTTGAAGATTGGAATTCCGTTCGCGGCCAGTGCGATGGCTCCGCGCAGGAAGTTGCCTTTCGCCGACTGCGGATTCTTCGCCGGCACCGGATGCAGCGGGATCTGCCACGAGTTCTCACCGAAGTATTTCTGAGGTAACGGCACCTGCTGCTGCCAAGCGGTGATGCCGACCATCATCCGGTGATCGGGGATGCCATTGGATTCGACGTAGAAGAAGCGGTCGTCCCAGCGAGTGTTGATCGCTTTGAGTTTGACGAACGCTGCAAACGCCTTCGTCATCTCCGGCACGTTGTCAGCACCGGCTCGCGACTGCTTCTGATCAAGCTGAGCGAGCAACAGCGGGAGTTCCACAACGATCTGCTCATCGGATTCGTTGTCGTCGGCGGCCACATCAAGAATGGAGTCCACAACCTCTGAAGACTTCTGTGTCGGCTTGCGATGCGAATGACCGGGATGCGCGACGGCCGGGGAACTCACCCACAGCGAGACCAGCATCGCGAAAAGATTCATCGTGATTCGAGACATGCGGAACTCCTGAGTAGCCACGTTCGCCAGAACGTGGGAAGAGTCTACGGCCGATGGCCCACGCTCTGGCGAGCGTGGCTACTTCTTCGGCTTCTTGCCATTGTCCCCATTGCCTTTCGTGGGAGCGTCTGGCTTGCTGGGGTCGAAGTTGGGATTCGGTGTCGGGAATTGTGCATCGACTGAAGCGAGATATTTTTCGAGCCGGTCGCGCAGCTTCTTGGTGTCGGCAGGTCTCTGCTTCGCGAGGTCATTGCGTTCGCCGATGTCTTGCGAGATGTCGAACAACTCGTCGTGGCTGTCTTCGTAGAAATGCAGCAGCTTCAAATCGCCGAGGAAGATCGCTGAGTGCGGGGCGTCCCCTTGATAGTGCGGAAAGTGAAAGACGAGTTCGTCTCGAGACCGTTTCACCTCGCCGCGACCATCGTTCGCCAACAGCGAGGCAATGCTGCCTCCTTCGAGTCCCTTCGGCAGCGAGGTCTTGTTGATGCCGGCCCACTCGCAGAAGGTCGGGAAGAGATCGTAGCCGACGACGCGCGTGTGACACCACGAGTTCGCCTTCACGCCGGGACCGCGCACGATGAACGGGACTCGAATGCCCCCTTCCCAAACGCCCCCCTTTCCGCCAGCCAATACTTTCTTGCCGCCGCCCGATCCGTTGTCGGACATGTAGATGACGTAGGTGTTGCCGGTCAGGCCGAGCCGCTCGATCGCCTCCATCACCTTGCCGGCTCCCGCATCGAGGTCTTCGGTGATGGCCGCCGTCGCGATCCGTTTGGAGTTTTCGCCCTTCATCCTTTCTTCGTACTTCGCGAGCGTCGCCCTGTTCGCATTCTCCGACGCATGGAGCGCGTTCCAAGACAGTTGAATGAAGAACGGCTTCTTCGCTTTCGAGTTCTTCTCCATGAACGCGGCGGCTCGTTCGGCCATGCCGAAGATGTCCACGGGATTCGGGTCGTGGAACTTGAAAGCGTTCTCGTTGCCGGTGTCGCCATCGGACTCGTCGTAGCCATGCTTCTCTGGCCCGCCGCCATTGATGTGCCACTTGCCATAATGAGCCGTCGCATAGCCCGCCTTCTGCAACAACTCGCCAATCGTTGTTTCATTGGCTGAGATGCTTTTGACGTTGCGAGGTTCAATCAGCTTGTGTCCGCTCTCCGGTGGAGCGGCCTTCGTCCAATGCAGAGTTGCAGGACTCTTGCCCGTCTGCAAACTGATCCGCGTTGGCGAACAGACCGAAGCCGGAGCATACCCCGCCGAGAACCTCATCCCCTGAGCCGCGAGTCGCTCCAAGTTGGGAGTGTGAAAGACGTCCCCCTTCGATCCCGCCACATCCGGGTGCATCGCGACCGACAGGCCGCTCCAACCCTGATCGTCGGCGAGCATGAAGACGATGTTCGGCCGCTCGCCCGCCAAGCAAATCGAGGGAATCGACAAAAAGGCGAGTATGAGTAGCGTTTTCATGGTTTCAATCTTTCGCCAACGTGGTTTGCTGGATCTCGGCTCCCGATATCTTTGCCATAGGCATCGATTTCGTCTTGTGTCACAAGGCGATCGTGATTGACGTCAGCCCTATCAACGTGCATCAACAGTCGAGACAAGTTGCGGTGCGGCTTTTGGGTTCCAAAGAGTTCCATTTCTTCGCGGGTCACAACGCCATCTCGATTGTGATCGGCTGCTGACCAGGGGCCATTGGGGCCGGGCCCCCACGGCTGAGCGAAATAGATGAAGCAGGCCGTCCCGAGACACAACAACGCAAGGATGGCTGTCGGTATTCGCCATTTTCGATTTCTGGCATTGGATGTTGATTGTGAATCGTGCTCCATGAGTGATCTCCGTTCAATTGTGATTGGTGGCGCGGTCGAGCGTTGGCCATACCCACGTACTGGCGAGTGTGGCTACTTCTTTTTCTTCGGCGGCGAATCCGGGACGACGTTGTTGAGGTTCGAGTAATCGACACGCTGCTTGCCATCGGGAGACGACTTAACGACGTGCCGGAACAGGACCGTGTTGTCGAGTTCGATGTCGTCGGTCCAAATGAATTTGGCTCCTTTGAAGTCGTGCTCGAAGAACGGCTGCTTGGGGCCGACTTGCTCTTCGGTGTATTCCTTGGCCTGGCCCCACGAGCTGTCGTCAAAACCGACAGCGTACCAGTTCTCGGGGATCGGGAGGTTCTCGACGCGCGGGTTCTTGATGTCGCGGTCGATCGGTCCCCACGAGAACTTCTTCGCCTTCCAACTCGCGTTCGTGACGGTCCCGTCGCCGAACTTCAGGATGAAACCCGCGTCGCCGATGTTCGTGTTGGCGTACTCCATGCCGGTCTTTGGATCGGCATTGTCCTTGGCCATGACGGCGATCGTCATCGGATAGGTCGGCAGGATATCGACCGAGATGACGTTGTGCGGAATGAACTTTATCGAATCGACCGCCACCAATTCACCGTTTATATAGAGCATGAACCAGTTGTCGGCATACATGTTGGCTTTGACCGTATCGCTCATCTGTGGCTTCTTGATCTTGGCACCGCCGCCACCCGGCGGAGGAGGTCTTTCGCCGGGTTTCTGAGCCCACGCCAGCAACGCGGCTCCAGACAGGACGGCGATCACGGCAGCAAATTGAAAGGAGCGTTTCATGGTCGGAACCTTGTTCGAGGGAGTGGCAGTGATTCAATTTCGCGCAATGGCAAGGGAAGACGACAGCATTTCTGATTTCACTTGTCAGCCTTCTTCCTTCCCTTGTTTTTCCCGGGTTGGGCCTGACTTCTAGGCACATCTTTGGTTGGTTTGGTTGAGCTCACGTTGGTAGAGAGATTTGGCGATGCGTGCTCCATCGACCATGAGCTGGAGTTTTTCCCAGCCGCGCCAGAGGATGAGCCAGCCGGGAGGAGGGCTGCTC
>JAPLNX010000283.1 GCA_026400935.1 Planctomycetia bacterium
CCTCGAACGCATCCTCACCGTCTCCGAAACCTGCCGCCTCCAAAACCGTTCAATCTACGACTACCTTGTCACCGCCGTTCAGGCTCATTTCAAACACGAGCCAATTCCATCACTGCTACCGTGCCCGTGAACGCTTACCTTACGTGAGAGCCGGATTCGCTGTCATCGGATTTTCCGTGGATGGGTACAGCGCAAAAAAGCCGCAGTTCTCTGACGAGCAATGCCTCCAGATTAACTTCATGACGTTTCAAAAAGCTCACGCGGGAGTTGTGAATGTGCGAAACGTTGTCGAGTTTGCTTCGCAGAAAATTCCGCAGGTGAATCCCAACCAACTGTTTATTGTGGGACTTAGCTCCGCTGCGACGTTGGCGCTGTTGGCAGCGGCTCACGAGCCACGATTGAAGGGAGCAGTTGCCTTCGCACCTGTCTCCGATGTGGAGTCTCGGCTACGCGAGACACTCAACGCTCCGGCTTCCCAGCATATCATGCCCGGCGTTCATCATTTCGCAAGACAAAGCTCGCCGCTGTCTCATGTCAAACGAGTGGCGTGTCCGGTGTTCTTGTTTCACGCTGCCGATGATGGGAATGTCCCGGTGAGCGACTCGCGCAAGTTCGCTGAATTGCTCAAGTCAAATGCCAAGCAAGTGGAGTACGTCGAAGTCCCCACTGGCAATCATTACGACTCGATGATTCAGCAAGGGGTTCCGCGTGCGATTCCGTGGTTGAAGCAATTGGCGAGTCAGGCAGGCTCAAATGCCTTTCCGGTTGTCGCACAGAATCAAGCTCCCTCCAAACAGAACGCGGGAGTGATGCCGAATCTCACGATGCCACTGGGGCCGTTGACGAACTTGCCTCAGAACACGAACGCAGGCGGACAACCCAGCGGGCGAGTCGTGACGTTTCGGTTTCAATCGTTTGGAGGGCAAGGAAACGCGGTAGCTGCGGCTCGGCAGGCGTTGAGGGGTGTGGCTTGGGCCGATCCGAATGACATCGAGGTTGATGCGGGTAAGGGTGAAATTCGGATTGGTCAGTTGGGCGGATCGGTGAATACGGGAATGGCTCAGCAAGCGCTCAGCTCTGCGGGCTTTCAAATGTTGCCCGGCGTTTCAATCGGCTCAAAGTCAGCGTTGGTTGCTGAAGCACAATCACCACCGATCAGAAACGAGAAGGTCGATACGGCCAAGCCAGTGACCGTGCCATCCCAAGTAATTCCCGATGTTCCGGTCAACAAGCCACCGGTCAAAGCAGAGACGCCAAAATCCAAGCCGACACCAGTCACGCCACCGAGTAATCCGCCGGAAAAGCGTCCTGAGCGTGAGAAGGCTCGGCGAGTCGTGACTTTCAAATACGAACGTTTCACAGAGAAAGGCTCGTCGGCAAACGCGATGAAAGAAGCGTTGAAAAAGGTGGATTGGGCCGATCAAAACGACCTCGTGATCGATGCCACGAAAAAAGAAATTCGCATCGGGCTGCTGGCAGAATCGCCCAACTTTGATCAAGCTCGAAAATCGCTGACGACTCAAGGCTTCATCGTTGCCCCCGGTGTGACGACCGCAACGACGAAAGACTGACGAGCGTGTCGGTTTCTGTTTCGGGTCTGCTTTCAACGTCGAGCAGGCGTCTCGCCTGCTTGAGCAATCGCAATGAATCACAGGCGAGCCGCCTTTGTCACGCTTTAACGAGGATCAACACACTTGGGACTGCTCATCGGCATGGATGAAGCTGGATATGGGCCGAACCTCGGCCCGTTGGTGGTGACCGTTACAGTTTGGGAAGTCCCTGGCTCTCCGCGTGAGTTTGATCTCTGGGATGCGATGTCTGCGGTCGCTCAACAGACGCCGACGAAGGAACCGTTGAAGCTGCATGTGGCCGACTCGAAGCAAGTCTATTCGCCGGGAAAGGGACTTGCGGCGTTAGAGAAGTCGGTGCTGAGTGCGTTGCGAATTTTGGGAAGAACGCCGCAGACGTTGACGGAATTGAGTGAGGAATTGCGGCCGCAGATTTCAAATCTGAAATTTGACACACCACCGTGGCTCAGCGACGCTGAACTCAAGCTGCCGACCGAAATCAACTCAGCATTGATCGGCGAGATCGCGACGAAGTGGTTGGAGTGTTGTCAGCGAAGTGGCGTCACGCTCAAAGAAATTCGGAGCGAGATTGTGCAGCCGCAACGCTTCAACGCACTCGTTCGAGCAGCCGATAACAAAGCGCTCGCACTGTCACGCTTGAGTTTGAATTTGCTGCGGTCTGTTTGGAATCCGGACGACAAAGAACCGACGCTCGTGATCTGCGACAAACATGGCGGACGAAATCGCTATGAAGATTTACTCGCCGAAGTGCTCGACGGCGCAATGGTTTTCTCGGTCGGTGAAGCGAAGGAACGGAGCGTCTATCGTGTCGGTTCAACGGAGTTGCGGTTTCAGATGAAGGCTGAAGCCAACTTCCCGGTCGCGTTGGCATCGATCGTTTGCAAGTATGTCCGCGAACTGTCGATGCACGCCTTCAATCAGTTCTGGGCCAAGCATCTTCCCGGCGTAAAGCCGACGGCGGGTTATCCAGTGGATGCGGCGAGATTCAAAGCGGAGATTGTTGAAGTACAAGCTCAGCGAGAGATCACAGATGATGTCTTGTGGCGAGAACGGTAAGTCGTTGCGATAAAATTCTCCTCAGGCATAGTGAACCACCAAGGCACGAAGGCTCAAAGAAAAATAGGCCGCACTTGGTGTCTTTGTCGCCAACCTTTTTTGACATCGTTCAAGTCGGCACGCATGACAGCACCTTCCTCGCCTCCACCTTCACGTCGCGACTTTTTGGCTGGGCGTGCGCTACGGGATGAAGTTGTCGCCGTGGGGCAAGTGGCTGGCGATGCGATTCTCGGTGAGGTTGATGAAACTCGGCTGGTGCCGACGAGTGCCGCCACGATTCGCTTGGCGACATCGGCGATGGCAACGGATTTTTCGGTCATCTTCAACGCGATCCGCGAAGATGACCCTCGGCAACCGCTGCGATGGGCGAGTGAGGCTCTTGATCTGATTCACGTGCTTGAAGATCAAATGAGTGTCTATCGGCCACAGACGGAACTGTCACAGCTCAATCAAGTCGCCGCGTCGCGACCGGTTCAAGTTGAGGAGCGGCTGTTTGAATTGTTGTGCCGAGCTCATGAGATCTGGCGTGAGACGAATGGTTGTTTTGATCCGACATCCGGTCCATTGATCGCGTTGTGGCGGCAATGCCGGACGGAGGTTCGCCTGCCGACGGAATCGGAGTTGGCCACATGTCTTTCTCAGGTTGGGATGCAACATGTGGCATTCTCGGACGGGGCAATTTCATTTTTACAGACCGGCGTGGAACTGAACCTCGGCAGCATCGGTAAGGGATATGCATTGGACCGAGCGGCGGAAGTATTGATTGAACACAATCTCGACGATTGGTTGATTCAAGGAGGTCACAGCAGCATCGTTGCACGAGGTGGGCACAACGGCCTGCCCGGATGGCCGGTTGGGATTCGGAATCCACTTTTGCCTCAACGGCGACTCGGTACGATATTGCTTCGCGATCAAACGCTCGCCACAAGCGGAACGGCGGTGCAACACTTTCGATTTGACGGGAAGCGTTACGGCCACATCATCGATCCGAGATCGGGCTGGCCGACGGACAAAATGCTGTCTTTAACGGTTCTGGCACCGACAGCGGCGGAAGCTGATGCGCTCTCGACAGCTTTCTTCGTGGGCGGAGTCGAATTGGCAGAAAGATATTGCTCTAATCACCCCTCGGTTTCGGCCCTGCTGATTCCACCTCCAACTATTGGACAACGGTTGGAGCCGGTAAACATCGGGGTCCCGCTGGAACAACTCTTTTGGAATGACGAATGACTGACACCAAGAAATACTGCTGTCTCACCGTTGTGCTGATCGTTGGTCTGCGTCTTTCGATCGGTTGGCAGTTCTTGTACGAAGGCTTGTGGAAATTCAAAGCACTCGGAACATCGGCGCCATGGTCGGCGGAGGGCTATCTCAAGAACGCTCAAGGACCGTTTCGGAACCACTTTCGAGGAATGACAGGCGATCCCGACGATCTGAATTGGCTCGACCGCGACAAGGTTGTGGCCAAATGGGACGACTGGTCAGCTCGGTTCACGAATCATTTTGGATTGAATGACACTCAAAAGAAGGAGCTGGATCGTCTGCTCAACGGCGTCAGCGATTTTCGCGTCGAGCTGGCGGCCCTGCCTGAAGGGGTCACGATTCCGAAAGATGTTGCCAAGGCCGTGAAGTACGACGCGAAAGCCAAGCGACTGATCTGCGATGGCAAGTTGCACATGCTGGCAAGCGAGCGTGAGTCCCTGCTGGCGCTCGCCAAAACTGACGAGTCGGCATCGGCAGAAACACAAAAAGCGCTGAAAGCGTTTCACGACGCGGTGAGTGCATTGTACAAGCGAGCGAGCGATGCGAAGGCCATTAGCTTCAAGGAGCGGCTGGGAGCGACACTCGTCGGCAATCCAGAAGTCGCGGGCCGCGTCTATCCGCAGTACAAAGACACGATTGACGAGCGCCGACTCGGAGACATCGATCTCTACAAGGCGAACCTCGAACGCTACGAAGGAAACCTTGCGAAGGCGAGCAAACAGTCGGACATGCAATTCCCTCGCGAACACCTGCAGAAGCAATGGTCTGAACTGCAACAACTGAAGTCCAAAGTCGTCGGTCCGGTCAAGAGTTTGGAATCAGAGCTCAAGATTGCCGCTCAGAAAATCCTCTCGACCGAGCAACTGGCTCGAGGCCCTGTAAAGCTCGCAGCGACCCCCGTTGATCGCATCAATCAGCAGACGATGTGGGGACTCACAATCCTGGGTATTATGTTGCTTGTTGGCTGCGGCACACGGATCGCCGCTGTGGCAGGGGCGTTTATGATGGTGATGTTCTATTTGCCGCTGCCTCCGTGGCCGGGAGTTCCTGAATCGCCGGGCCCTGAACACAGTTTGTTTATCAACAAGAATCTCATCGAAGCGATTGCGTTGCTAGCGATCGCTTCGCTCCCGACTGGCCAATGGTTTGGACTCGACCGCTTGTGTTCCAAGTTTTGCTGCTGGAAAAAGTCTTGCGGTAGCTCGGCTTGCTCAACGACTTCGACAACGCCTTTGCAAGTGAGTGGAGTCAAGATTTGAACTCGGCTGTTTGCGACCATTCATGCGTTACGTCGTGCTCGTGGTGAACTGAGATGCCAACAGTCCTTCAGCAAGAGGGTTTTAAGATTCAAATCTTCGTGCATGATCACGAACCGCCTCATGTTCATGCGCGACACGAACGGGGACTTGTCGTGGTCAACTTGGCGGTCGCACCCGGACAAGCACCGTCTATCCGCACGGTGAAACATGCGTCTGCCGACGTGCAGCGGACCGCGCTGCGAATCGTGATGGAGCACAACGATTTTCTGGTCGAACAATGGGGATTCATTCATGGCTAAAATACGCTTAGCCTCGAAGACCGTTCAATGGGGCCGGTTCAAACTGACCGAAGCCGAAATCGAGCGGCAGATTGAAGAGGCGACTCGGCGCGGTGAGGAAGAATTGCGAACTCAACCGCTCGCGGTAGCCGTACGTTTTGACAAGCGAATCCGCCGAGTCGTTGTGGACCTCAACAAGGGGACGACGCTCAGCGTCCCCGTCGAATTGTTGCAGGGAGTTCATGACGCCTCGGTGAAGAACTTGTCACGAGTCGAGGTTATGAGTCCGGGCTTTGATATCGAATGGCCGACGCTCGATCAGCAATTCTCCATCGAGGGCCTGATGGCTGGTCGATTCGGCAACAAAGCCTGGATGGCCTCACTGGAACAGCGAGGCACATTGACGAAGCCCAAACTCAAGGCCAAAACTTCACGAACCACCGGCAAAAAAGCCCACCGGCTTCCCAAGACGACAGTGGCTACGACGGTCTGACGAATCCCAAAACCCGCAGGATCGTGCCCTTTGGACTGAGAAGCACGATCATCGAACACTCAACGACAAAAGGACAAAACCATGCAACTCACTCCAGAACAAAAGCAACTCGGCAAAGAAAACTTCAACGAGGCGGTCGGCTTCAGTCGGCGAGAATTCATCACCGGTGCTGCCGCTGCCGGAACTGGACTCGGTGCGTACTACTTCGGCTACGACAAGCTGAAGGGGGAACGCGTTCGAGTCGGCTTCATCGGAACGGGTGACGAAGGCTCGGTCCTGCTGACTCAGCATCCGCCAGAGTACATGGACATCGTTGGCATCGCCGATATTCGACCAACGAATCTCGTTCGCGCTCTTCACGGTGACGGTAACGACGATCGCGTCGGTCTCATCAGAAAGCTCGGCGAGAAAAAGGCGACGTCAATCAAGTTGTACGACGACCATCGAAAACTGCTGGCCGATCCAAACATTGAAGCAATCGTCATTGCTACACCTCTAATATCGCACCACACCTTGGCGATCGAGGCGATTAAAGCAGGAAAGCATGTCCTCTGCGAAAAGCTGATGGCCAAGACGGTCACTGACTGCAAATCAATGATCAAGACCGCGAAGGATACCGGCAAACTATTGGCGGTCGGGCACCAGCGGCACTACAGCGTGCTGTACGACAACGCTTACAGCATTATCAAAATGGGACTGCTCGGCGATATCAAACACATTCGCGCGCAGTGGCATCGCAACAACAGCTTCCCTGGTCGCGATTCGTGGAACAAAAAAGTCGATGCCAAAGATTTGGAAGCGCTGAAGGACCGCATCAAAGACTACAAAGATTACGGCTTTGACTCGGTCGAACAACTCGTCAACTGGCGCGTCTACAACAAGACCGGAGGCGGGCTGATGGCCGAACTCGGCAGCCACCAGCTCGATGCGAGCAGCATCTTCTTGGGAAAGGTGAAGCCGATCGCGTGCAGCGGTTACGGCGGCAAGAACTTCTACGGCGTGAAGGGAGTCGGCTCGAAGGACAAGCAAGAAGACAAACGCGAGATCGACGATCACGTTTACGTCACGTTCGAGTTCCCCGGCCAACACTATGACGCGAAGGACAACCCGGACGATGTTGCGATCGTGACTTACTCATCGCTGAGCACGAATCGCTTTGAACCGTACGGCGAGCAAGTCATGGGAAGCCGTGGCACACTCGTGGTTCAAACCGAGCAACAAGCAATGCTCTACAAAGAAGCGAGCCCTGAAACGGGCGGCGGTGGCGTTGAACAAAGACTTTACGTCATCAACGGCAACGACAGTGGCCCGGTTTTGTCGGCCAGTGCCAGTTTGGCTCCAAGCGCCGGAGCCGCATCAGCGGGAGCAACCGTAGAAAAGATCAGCCGTGGTTACACGGAGGAAATGGAGCATTTCTGCCATTGCATCCGCAACAACATCTTCGCTGGTCCGAAAGACGGCGGCCTGCGTTGCAACGGCACCGTCGCGATGGCCGATGCCATCATGGCTTTAACATCGAACCTCGCGATGAAGTACAAGAAACGAATCGTCTTCAAGCCGGAATGGTTCGATCCCGAGAGTGACGCTGCGCCTGAGACGGACAAAGAGGTTGTCGGTTAAAACAACCGCTTTCATCTCCACGACGCAGCGATTCAAAAGTTCCAATAGGAGCGCCTCGTGCTTCCGTGGATTGAGTGTCCTTCGTTGTCGCTGGATTTGGATCGATCACCAGAAGATCGAATTGCTGGCGTGTCGGAAGATTTTCTTGAGCGATCTCGCCAACTGTTGGCAGCGGTACAAGCGGAGATTTCGGGAGGGCAACGATGGTTGGCGGATGCCGTGCATTTGCGGACGGCGTATCGCTTTCTTGCTGAGATGAAGGCGAATGCTCAACGAGTGGGTGTCGATTGGCGTGATCTGACGTTGGCCAATCTGAGCTATAAGTTGGTTGTCGGGATGTTTGCTTGCTCGACGATTGCATTAGCGACAGCAGAGGGGCCGGTGCTGGCTCGGAATATGGATTTCTGGCCGGAGAAATGGCTGGCTCGCGCGAGCACGTTGATGCAGTTTACACGCGGTGGTCAGCTCGCATTCGTGAACGCGGGGTGGCCAGGAGCGATTGGTGTTGTCAGCGGCATGTCGGTGAAAGGCTTTGCCGTTGTTCTGAATGCTGTCGGCGGCGGCTCGGACAAATCGGGATATCCTGTGTTGCTGCATTTGCGGCGAGTCTTGGAGGACGCCGAGAGCTTCGATGCAGCGGTTGATTGGCTGGCGTCGGAGCGACTGATGGCCGGAGCGTTGTTTACGGTTGTGGGAACCGAAAACATTCAACGTGTCGTCGTCGAGCGAAAGCCGTCGGCGTTTGTGTTGAGACGTCCGGTCGGTGATGAGCCGCTAGTGACAACCAACGATTACCGAATGCTCAATGCGAGCGAACATGGCTCTATGGAGGTGTTGTTGCAGACCAGTTGCTCGCGATTCGATGTGCTGAGCAAACTCTTCGCAAAACATCGAGTGACGGATGAAGTGTTAGACGCGCAATTGCTCTACGCCCTGACCGATCCGCGCGTCCGGCAGACAATCACAGCTCAGCACATGATTTTTCGACCGCGAGAAATGTTGTCGCGGTTGTTTGCTCCACGAGAGTTGGTTCGCGAGGATGGCTGCGAGTGAGCGGCAAGCTGGAAGCTTGCACTACGAAATTAACGCGGAGACCGCCTTCATGTCTGAGCCTCAAGCAGGACGATCGCAGCGCTGGGTGTGGTGGATTTGTGGGCTGCTGCTGTTGGCGAGTTCGATCAACTACATGGATCGGCAAACGCTGTCGAGCACGTCGCCACAAATCAAACGCGAATTCGTGCTGACCAACGAGCAGTATGGGACAATCGAGTTCGCGTTTGGGATGGCCTTTGCTGTTGGGGCCAGCGTTTTCGGCTTTGTCTCGGATCGAACGAATGTTCGCTGGTTGTATCCTGGAGTGCTATTGCTGTGGTCCGCAATGGGCTTCGCGACGGGGTTGGTTCAAACATACTCGGGCCTGTTGTTGTGTCGCTTTTTATTGGGTTTTTTTGAGGCGGGGCATTGGCCGTGTGCGTTGAAGACGACACAGCGACTGTTGCCGCCGAAATTCAGAACGCTTGGTAACAGCGTGTTACAGAGTGGGACTGCGATCGGAGCGATCGTGACTCCTCAGATCATCAAAGTGATGGTGACGGACGAGCGAGGGAGTTGGCGAATCGCTTTTCAAGTGGTCGGAGCGATCGGAGTTGCGTGGATTGTTCTGTGGCTGTTGTCGGTTCACTCGCGTGATCTGGCTCTGCAGCCGAAAGAGAAGTTGCCCGATCCAAAGCCAGGTGCGGACGCGAATCTGCCCCTCAGTCCGGCAAGAGAAGCCTCATTCTTCGAGTTGCTGTTGTCGCGAAAGTTTTTGACACTGCTGATCGTCGTTATCTCGATCAATCTCTGCTGGCATACGTTTCGAGTTTGGATGCAACTTTTTCTCGAAGAGGGTCGGGGCTACTCGCGCAATGAGGCGCTCGACATCGTGACTTGGTTTAACATCGCGACGGATGTCGGATGTCTGACGACCGGATTCGCGACCGTGGCGTTAGGCCGACAAGGCTGGTCAACTCACGGAGCACGCTGTATGGCGTTTGGAGTTTGTGCTCTGCTGACGGCATCCGGCGCATTCTTTCCGTGGTTGCCGAAAGGGCATTCGCTCGAATTGGTGCTCATGACCGTGGGACTCGGATCGCTCGGTTTGTTTCCGTGTTATTACTCGCTCAGCCAAGAGCTGACGCAGACACATCAAGGAAAGATCACCGGAACACTGGGCACGATCGCGTGGACCTTTTCGTATTGGCATCGTGAGTTTGGCCGTTGGGTCGATCACACGAAGTCGTATGACGTTGGCATGATGGTGGCAAGTTTGCTGCCGCTGGTAGCTTTGTCGGCGATGTTCTGGATGTGGCCTCGACAGGCGGATGAGACCAGATAAACACTGGAGTGCTGCGGCTCGACGCAGCCCTCCATCAGTTGGAATGACGACGTGGGTCATTCGGAATGGTGGTTGGTGGGCTGGTTGTGGTGATGGCGGTGTTTGGCCTTTGTGGATCGTTATTCCAATTGTCTGAGGGCTGCGTCGGGCCGCAGCACTCCAAGGGGGGATCATGATGGCGTGCATTCGACTGACTGCCGCGATGATGGCGATTGTTCTGCTCGTCGTGGGAGGAATTGCTCGTGGTGCGGAACTCAACATCACCACTCCGATGTCGCCGCCGAATTGGGCGTTGTTGGAGCGGGAGTTGTTCCGAGCGAATGAGGCTGCTTGTCGCGAGTATTTCGCTCGGTTCTTTGATGACCGTGGTTATCTCGAATGCGTCGAGCGTTGGGGTGGGGACGATGGGCCGGATGATGCGATTGAGAACTTGACCGACTGGCCGTTACTGCACATGTTGGGTGGTGGCGACGTGGTCAAGTCGATGTACCTCAAGGCTTGGGAGGGACATCTGCGGCAGTTCACGGCGGCGAAGACGACGGAGGTCGAGTTCGCTCGCGACGGGATGTATTACCGCGAGTTCCCCGTGATGATGGACTGGTTGCACAACGCCGAAGGGCTGACGGTTTTCAACATGCAGGGGTTGTCGGCTCCGGGCGAAAAGAAGTTCGCTCAGAGAGTACGGCGGTTCGCGGACTTTTACGTTCCGGCGGAAGACAACTCGCTCAACAAAACGGCGAGTGCGAATTACGACGCGCGGCACAAGATCATCGTCAGCCTGTTCAACGGCAGCCGAGGCCCGCTGCTCCGCAAGGCGACGGCGCTCGATTGGGCGGGTGATCCGATTGAAATTGAAGACCGCTTCAAACCGGGACACGGCGAGCGGAACTTCGCCGAGATGCTAGAGCACTTCAAAGACTACACCGAAACACTGGGCGATCATCCGCAGAACCTGATGGCGACCTCATTGGCGTTGAATGCGTTTGCGGCAACACACGAGGAAAAGTATCGTCGCTGGCTGCTGGAGTACGTCGATGCGTGGTGCGAGCGAGCGGCGGCGAACAACGGTTTGCTGCCGTCGAATGTGGGACGTAACGGAAAGATCGGCGGAGACGCGAACGGCAAATGGTTCGGAGGAACTTACGGCTGGGGTTTCACGGTGATTGATCCAGTCAACGGACACAAAGCACATCGCAACACGGTGAGGTTGGCACTCGGAGGTTTCGGCAACGCGCTGCTGCTGACCGGCGATCAAAAGTACGTCGATGTCTGGCGACGACAGATGGACGCGGTGAACTCGCAAGCGAGAGTAATCGACGGCAAGAAGCTGACGCCGCACATGTTTGGCGACGATGGCTGGTACGACTTCCAAGCGAAGAGCTGGGATCACGGAGCACTCGAAGTGGCATACTGGTCGATGAAGCCAGATGACCTGTCGCGAGTCGATTCAAACCCGTGGCTATCGTACTTGTCGGGCAAGAACCCGGATTATCCGGAGTCCGCGTTGCGAGCCGACCTTGCTCGCATTCGACAGCGAGCGACTGCGATGCGAGAAGACACGACGACTCCAGACACGCGCCTCTCCGACGATCCGATGAAGTTCAATCCCTGCTCGATCGATAGCCTGTTGCATCTAGCGTGCGGCGGAATTCCCGTGCCACTCGGATCGGCGTTGCATGTCCGATTGCGTTATTTCGATCTGCAGCATGGTCGCCCCGGATTGCCAGCCGAGGTTGCGGCACTCGTTGATCGGCTGACTGATGATGAAGTACGAGTCACTCTGGTCAATGTGCATCAGACCGAAACGCGTGCGGTCGTCGTTCAATCGGGTGCATACGGCGAACATCACATCGAATCGCTGTCGCTCAACGGAGCTTCGCAACCGATCAACGACCGACGTGTGGTCGTCCGCTTGGCTCCCGGATGCGGCGGATCGCTCGTGCTGAAGACGAAGCGTTTTCAAAACATCCTTCGCTTCGATTGAGTCTGTGAGCAAGCCCGTCACAATGCCGGTTTCCGCAGCGGGAAATTGCTGTGCGGGAAAGAGAGGATGGGCACTCTTGCCTGTCGCTTACTTCGGGAAATTGCAGTGGCTTCACGAAAAGACGGGCAAGAGCGCCCGTCCTACAAGTAGTCTAAGTGAGGCGGTCGCACTTCCCTGCCTCCGCAAGGATCTGTGAGATCATGGGACGTTGGCCAGATGATAGCCGGTCGCAGCTTTGGACTTTCCTGATCATGTTCGTGCTGTTTCCGTTGTTCTGTTGGCTGGCTTGGTGGTTTGTGAAACGCTGACGGCAACAGGCTGAACTCAAGTTTGAAATCTTAAATCAAAACGAATTGGACCTTTACCTTTGAAACGCTCACCGCTGCTGATCATCTTCGTTACGGTCTTTATCGACTTGCTCGGCTTTGGCATCGTGATGCCGTTGCTACCGCGTTACGGCGAGCACTTCGGGATGGGTAAAATATCGCTGGGGCTGCTGATGGCCTCGTTCTCGGCGATGCAGTTCGTGTTTTCTCCGTTGTGGGGGCGAATCTCTGATCGGATCGGTCGGCGACCGGTGTTGCTACTGGGACTTGCGGGATCGGCTTTGTTTTACGGGCTGTTTGGTTTTGCGACGTCATTGGGAAATGAAGGAGTGTGGCTCGGACTGTCGGCTGTTCCGTGGCTGTTCATCACGCGCATTGGAGCGGGGATCGCGGGGGCGACGATTTCGACGGCTCAGGCATACATCGCGGACTCGACGACGGCAGAGGGACGTGGGAAAGGAATGGCCTTGATCGGCGCGGCTTTCGGCATCGGGTTCACGTTTGGCCCGCTGGTGGGAGCATTGTGTGTGTCGAGCGACCTGAACGGCCCGCCGAGCGCACTGGCGGGCTACGTTGCATCGGGTATGTCAGCGTGTGCGTTCTTGTTCGCGCTGGCCCGCTTGCCGGAATCGCTCACGCATGGGGTGACTTCTACGGTGCGACGTCAGATGAATTTCGGAGCGATCGCGCGCGCCTTTTCGCGAGCCGGAATCGGTTTGTTGCTGGCGACGATCTTTCTGACAACGTTCGCGTTCGCTCAATTTGAAGTGACGTTGTCGTTGTTCACGAAACATCTCGGACTGGCGGACAAGTACATGTTCTTCGTCTACGCCTATGTCGGATTCATCCTCGCGTTGAGCCAAGGTTTCTTAGTCCGCCGGCTGGCTCCGAAATTGGGTGAGTTCAAGATGAGCTTGATTGGTACGGTCTTGATGACGATCGGTTTGGTGTTGATTGCGGTGGTCTCGAAGGAGCAATCGTTGGGAATGCTGTACTCGATCTTGCCGATCTGCGTCGTGGGCTATTCGGCACTGACGCCGTCGCTGCAAGCTTTGTTGTCGCTCCGCTGCGGCGCGGAAGAACAAGGAGAAATGCTGGGGGTCGGCCAGAGTATGTCGGCACTGGCCCGTATCCTTGGGCCGGTTGTCGGAGTGACGCTGTTCAAGTTGGGTCAAGAACAGCCGGAATTGGGTGTCGCGTTGCCGTATTGGATGGGTGCGGGATTGATGCTGGTGGGAGTTGGGATGGTAGTGGCACTGCGGTTTGAGCAAGCAAAGGCAACGGTGAAGCCGTGATTACGTAGGCGTTGCGATCCGTGTGACGAGCCGAATGCTTCTCAATGACTCATGAAGCGATCGGCTCATCACGCGGAGCGTGATGGCTACGTAGAGTCGCATTGAGCAACTTTACGAGACAGATAAATGAGCATCGACGTTGTAGTTCACTCGGAGTTTTCCAAAAGCAAGCTCCTCGAAGCTGATTTGGCCGATGATCCTTTGACACAGCTTCGGCGTTGGATCGAAGAAGTGACTGCTGCGGGTGTGAGTGAGTTTCAGGCGATGTCAATGGCGACATCGACTCGAACGGGAGTTCCGTCGGTGCGAATCGTCTATCTGCGGGGCGTTGATCCGCGAGGCATCTTGTTCTTCACCAATTACAACAGCCGCAAAGGGAACGAGTTGTCGGAGAACCCGCGAGCAGCCGCGTTGTTGTATTGGAAGGAACTCGAACGGCAGGTCCGCATCGAAGGGATCGTCGTGAAGGGGAGCGAGTCGGAGTCTGATGCGTACTTCGCTGGCCGCCCACGTGAGAGTTGCATCGGTGCGTGGGCCTCGTTGCAAAGTCAGCCGCTCGCGAGTCGCGAGTTGTTGGAGCAACGCACGACTGAATTCGAGAAGCAATTCGCTGGAGGCCCGGTTCCTCGACCGCCGAACTGGGGCGGCTATTGGTTACAGCCTGAGAGCATTGAGTTCTGGCAAGGGGGAGCCGCTCGGTTACACGATCGTTTGATCTATCGCCAACAACCGGATGGTACATGGCACATCGAGCGATTGTTCCCGTAGCCCGTTCTTTCAAACCGGGTCTCTTTGACCGCCCGGTTTGAAAAACCGAGCTACGGAAACGTGATGTCGTTTTCCGATGCCCAGTCCGCTCACGGTCACAATCCTGTCTCGCTACCATGCCACACCATGTCAGAAACGCCCGATCGACCGATGCCTCCTGAGAAGCCCGCGTGGCTGCGCCGACCAGTGTCGGCAGACGCGAAAGCGGATGCGGTCGAACCTTCTCGCGAGGCAAACGGTGAGTCGAAAATAGTCGCGGATGCGACAACACACTCCCCTGCCCTACCAAAGAAAAAAGCGGTCAAACGGCGTTCACAGACGACAGACTATGTCCCAGCACCAAAGCCGCCGTTTTCAATCATTCGATTGTTGATGTCGTTGAGCGGCTGGTCGACGAGCGGGCGAGAAGACTGGACGATCACAGATTGGTTGCGGCATTGGTGGACTCATAATCGAGCGGGGTTGCTAACGAGCGCTGGATTGCACGGCTTATTTTTTGTGTTGTTTGCGATCTGGATTTTGCCGAGTAAGACGAACGTCAAACAGGCGATGATTGACGCTGGCTGGGTAGCGATCGAATCGCAGATGGCTCAGGCCGCAATGGCCTCGCCGGCTCAGATCAGTGTGAAGCTGAATCCGGTAACGATCGGCAACGGCCCGGAGAACAAAGATTTCGGAAAGCCCGATGCGACTGAGAAGGCAAAAGGTACCCCCGCCAGTAACGCCAGTGGAGCGGGGCCAGTGGGAGTGAGTCCGGTCGGAGTGGGAAGTGCTCTCGGCGGACGATCGGGTGGCAGCCGGGAAGGAATCTGGGGCGGGTTGGGCGTGGGAACAAAGCCGCAAACCGGAATCGGCGGTGGTCTAGCATGGCTAGTTAGGCAGCAGGAAAAGGGAGGCAATTGGAAGTTGCACGAAGGTTATCCCGATCCTGGCGAGCGGACGATTCGTACCGATACGGGAGCGACCGCATTGGCGTTGTTGGCGTTTCTGGGCGATGGCCACACGACGAATGCCGGACAACATGCCAAGGTGGTGTCGAAAGGGATCGCTTGGTTGAAAGCGAACCAAAAGGCGAATGGAGACTTTCACGATCACGAAGAACTCGGGCGGCAAACCGCTTTCTACGCGCACTCGCAGGCGACGATCGCGATGTGTGAAGCGTATGCGTTGACGAATGACTTCTCGCTAAAACTACCATGCGAAAAAGCCGTCAAATTTCTGATGGCTTCGCAACATCCTCAAAACGGCGGCTGGCGTTATCAGCCACAGAACGGCCTGTCTATGGGGGATTTGTCGGTCACCGGTTGGGCGTTGATGGCGTTGCATTCGGCACGCATGGCAAAGATCGACGTGCCGGTTGATAACTTTGAGCGAGCGTCGCTATTTCTCGATTCAGTCTCCGAACAAAACGGTGCGAGGTTCAAATATCAGCCGAATGATCCGTTCGAAAAAGTTTCCCTGGCAATGACGGCGGAGGGATTGCTCTGTCGGCAATGGCTCGGTTGGCCGAAGGATCATCCACCACAAAAGGAGGCGCTGAGTTATCTGGTGTCCGACGAGAATCAACCCTCGTGGTTGCCCGGTCGTCGAAACGTTTATGCGTGGTACTACACGGCCCAAGCACTACACAATCTTGGCGGGCCGCAGTGGGAAGCGTGGTATCAACAGGTCAGCAAATTGATCCTCGCGAACCAGCAACTTGGCAGCGGAGAAGTCAGCGGAAGCTGGCATCCAAACAAGCCGCCGGGATCGAATGAAGAATACGCAGGCAAAGGAGGGCGGCTCTATTTGACGACGCTATGTCTGCTCGTCTTGGAAACGCCGATTCGTCACGCGGCGATTTATGAAGCTGCGAAATGATCACCGAAAACCAGGAGTGTTCCGGCGCGGCGGAGCACTCCAACACCGCGAAAAACAGCATGGGATTCTCAATCACTGCTCGTCGTGGGAAGCGATGTCTACTGAATGATCGCTGGCCCACAACATCGACAGTCACGACGACAACAACTTCAATTTGAGTGCCGTTTGCTGCTTTCAAAGGAGGGTTTCGTCGAGCCGGAGCACTCCAGGATTTCACAACTCAAAACAGGATCAACTCACCATGACTCAACTCGCTCCGCGTCCGTGGCTGCTTAGCGAAATCAACTATGGCTTCGTCAAACACAACCCTTATCAAGTGGCCGTCCTGCCGATGGGGGCAACGGAGCCCCATAACCTGCATCTGCCGTATGGGACCGATGCTTACGAAGCTGAGGCAGTCGGATCAATGTCGTGTGAGAAAGCTTGGAAGCAAGGCGCGAAGGTCGTGATGTTGCCACCGATGCCTTATGGCACCGAGACCAACATGATGGAGTTCTCGATGGCAATGAATCTCAATCCTTCAACACTGACGCGAGTCATCTCAGACATTGTCGATTCGCTAGCAAAGCACAAAGTGATGAAGCTCGTCGTGCTGAATAGTCACGGCGGCAACGATTTCAAACCGGTGCTTCGCGAGCTAGCAGACAAAACGCCGGTGAAGATTTTTCTCTGCGAGTGGTATCGCGGCTTGTCGGCAGATGTGGGGAAAAAAATCTTCACGAATCCCGACGATCACGCCGGTGAAATGGAAACATCGCTGATCCAATTTCTGAAACCGCATCTTGTGGCGACGGACCCGGCGACTGGCAAGTTGTTGGCGGATGATGGCTCGGTGGCAAAGTCTCGGTTTGATGCAATCAACAAAGGCTGGGTTTCGATCACTCGCCCGTGGCATTTACTGACCACGAACAGTGGTTCGGGCAATCCACACTGCGCGACTGCAGAGAAAGGTCGCCAGTTTTTAGAACCAGTTACCGATCGCTTCGCCAGTTTTTTGGTTGAGTTATCGGCATCGCCGGTGGACGAGAAATTTCCGTTTTGACGACGTTTTCACAACGTAGCACAGGCGGCTCGCCAGTGTGCTTTCTCTGATCGAACCACAGGCGAGCCGCCTGTGTTATGGATTTGGCCAGTTGGAATGTCCTCGACTCTCGACGAAACAAAAAACGAAAGCGTCCCGCGCCCGGCGTTTCCGCTGCCAGTGAGTTATGGGGCGTTGCGATTGAAATCGCGGTATTTGCTCTCGCCGTTGGCCGGGTTTACGAACTTGCCGTTTCGGCGGATCACGCACGAGATCGGCGGCGTGGGACTGACCACGACGGACTTGGTCAACGCTCGAGCTTTGATTGAGCAAAGTAAGAAAACGTTGGAGTTGATTGAGACCTGCCAAATCGAATCACCGTTTGCCGTCCAGATTTTTGGCAGCGTCGTGAGTACGATGTGTGACGCAGCTCAGATGTTGGAAGCTCGCGGCGTTGATTCGATCGACATCAACATGGGCTGTCCGGTGCGGCGGATCGTGGCACACGGGTCGGGGGCCAGCATGATGTGTCGACCTGATGAGACGCTGGGGCTTGTGCGGAAGATCGTGGAGTCGGTGCGGATTCCGGTGACGGTCAAGATGCGACTCGGCTGGGATGCGATGCAAATCACTGCTCCGTTTTTCGCAAGAGAATTCGAGCAAGCTGGCGTCGCGGCAGTGGCCATTCATGGCCGTACGCGAGCACAAGGCTTTTCAGGAAGCGTTGATCGTACGGGCATTCGGCAAGTGGTCGAAGCGGTCGAGCGGATTCCGGTGATTGGCAACGGCGATGTGCGGACGGTGGCGGACGCCGAAGTGATGTTGCGCGAGACCGGTTGTCACGGTGTATCGATCGGTCGCGGAGCACTTGCGAATCCGTGGATATTCCGTCAGTTGGTCGAATGGGAAACGACTGGTTCCTTCGGCCCGCCGGGCAATTTCGATGAACGACTCGCGTTGATGCAGCGGCAGTTTCGATACCGCGAAGAACTGCGCGGAACGGAAGCGGCGATCATCGGATTTCGAAAGATGGCTCACTGGTATTTGAAAGCCATGCACGTTCGCGCTCGGTTGCGTCATGAGTTTCAATTGATTCGTAATGAGGAAGAACTCGAAGCGTATTTCAGTCGGCTGTCGAGCGAAGGCCCGATCGGTGGCAACCGCACAGGTGAGTTGCCTGAGATGAGTATTCCGGTTCCGAGTGGACCGGTCGAACGTTGGTAAGGCGGTTGGTGGGATGTCGGTTACACAAAGTAGGCGAGTCACTCGGCGACTCGCTGATTTCAGTCATGGAGAGCCTGGGAAGATTTCGTGGAGCACGTTGTCAACGTGTTCAAGCTTACGTCAATTGGCACGTTGGAAACGTGCCCCAGGGCATTTCTTCACAAGCTCGGCGTGACTGGTCTACGTTGGATTTCATCACTTGGAGCTATATGACGACTTCAATCACGCGAGTGTTTCTGAGCTGGGACCGACCGTTGTTGGAGACAGCGGTGAGTTGGTTAATCGCGCGTTATGGTTCGACGAGTGAGTTGGACCTCAGTCGCGTGAGCATCGTCGTGCCCGGGCGTCGTGTGGGACGAAGGCTGTTGGAGCTTTTGGTCTTGGCGTCCGAGTCAGCAAAGACTCGCCTCGTGCCACCGTTCATCGAAACTCTGGGAGCGTTGCCAGAAACGCTCTATCCGTTGCAAAAGCCGCTCGCAAATGACCTAGTGCAGCAACTGACTTGGGCGAAGGTTTTGCGTGAGATGGATCGGAGCGTTTTAGGGAGAATTGTTCCACAACCTCCTGCGAAGGAAGACGCATTAGCGTGGTGGTCTCTCGGTTCGTTGATGTGGCAGCAACATCGAGAACTCGCGGCGGATGGATGCAACTTTCAAAGCGTCCTCGAATGTGGGCGTGCGATGACTGGCTTTGGTGAGGCCGCTCGCTGGCAAGCGCTGGTGAAGGCACAGAACACCTATCACGAATCGATGGATGGATTGAACCTTTGGGATATGCAAACGTCTCGATTGGTGGCGATCGAAAAGCGTGAACCACAGACAGATCGCGACTTGATTCTGCTGGGGACAGCGGACATCAATCAGGTCACTCGCGGCGTGCTGGACTTGGTAGCGGATCGCGTGACTGCGTTGATTGCCGCTCCAGAAGCGCGAGCGAGTTGGTTCGATGCGTATGGCTGTTTGGTTCCGACGATGTGGGCCGAAGCGCCGATTGATGTCCCGGCGGAACAGATTCGATTATGCGAAGGGCCGGCCGATCAGGCGTCGCAGGTCGCTCGTGAATTGGCGTCATTTGATGGTAGATATCGAACAGACGAGGTCGTCATCGGGCTGGCAGATCAAAACTTGGGACCGTTCATCGAGCGAGAACTCAGCACGCACAGCGTGACGACACGCTGGATCGAGGGGTCCCGACTGGCCGATTCTGGACCGTGTCGATTGTTAGCGGTCGTGGCAGATGTTTTGGAACGGGGACGCATTGAAGACTTCGCCGCGTTGATGCGTCATCATGATTTTGGTGACTGGCTCGCGCGACGCGGACGAGATGCGAGCGCGATTGACCTAGCAACGCTCGACGAGGCGTTTCGATTGCATCTGCCAATCAGTGCGGAGACGTTGCAGGAAATACTCGATGCTCCGAGCAGCGACGCGACAATGAAGCTCGCGGCGAAAAAACGGAGTCGTCAGAAGGCGCTGGCGTCTTTGCCGGCAAATGTCACTGAGCAAGAGGCACCGACGACTCCGCAACTGTCAGCATCGATTCGTGAGTTGTTACAGGCCACTCACGAACTGCTCGCACCATTGAAACGAGCGGATCGCAAATTGAACGAATGGGCCGAGCCGTTGCTGACGTGGCTACGAACTGTGTACGGCGAGCGTGTTGTCGATGATTCGACAAACGAGGGCCGCATCATGACGAGCGCTTTGCGTCGGCTCAATGAGATCATCGACGAGATTGCCGTCGTGCCGGATTCGGTTGCCCCCGTGGTTTCGGCAGCGGACGCGATTCGCTGTGCGATAAAACGGACCACTGCGGATTTCGTGCCGCCGGAGACGATCGACAATGCGATCGAATTGCTCGGCTGGTTGGAATTGCCGCTGGACGACACGCCAGCAGCGATCGTTACTTCTTTCAACGAAGGGTTCGTACCAACGTCGCTGAACTCAGACCTCTTCTTGCCGAATGAACTGCGACAGCGACTCGGCTTAAACGACAACACTCGCCGGTTCGCTCGCGATGCGTATGCAGTGACGTTGCTGCAACATGCTCGACGAGATGTGGTTTGGCTCATTGGACGGAGAGACGCCGAAGGAAATCCGCTGATTCCGAGCCGGCTGTTATTCGCGGTCGATGAAAAGGAACTGCCCCAACGCGTGTTACAGTTTTTGGAACGTGACCAACACAGCGTCACCTCGACACCGCAGGCCTCCAACGATGACACAAACCCCACTGAGCTTGTCTCAGTGGAAAAGGGCCTTTGCACTACGAGCGATCTTGTGGGAACCAATGACGGCGTTGTGCAAAAGCCAGGATTCCACCGCGACCCTACGAGTGCCAAGCTCGGTGATGTTTGCGTCAATAATCCTAGTACGGAAGATCATGTCGGCTTCGTGATTCCTCACCCTGGCCAGATCGCGGCCTCATTGGAAATGACCGAGTTGTTGCAGCCCGCTCGCGAACTGACGTTAAATGTGACTGAGTTTCGATCGTACCTCGCTTGTCCGTATCGCTACTTCCTGCGACACGTACTCAAGCTGCAAACATTGGATGATGACGCGGTCGAACTCGATGCACTGTCGTTTGGCAACGTCCTCCATGAGGTATTGCGGAAGTTCGGACAGTCGGACCTGCGCGACTCTGCGGATGCGGAGAAGCTGCGAAAGTGGCTCTGCCAACTGCTGATAGAAGTGGCCGACGAACAGTTCGGCACGCGACGTCGAGCCGCAGTTAACGTACAACTCAAGCAACTGGAAAGTCGGTTGGAAGTCTTCGCTCGTTGGCAGGCAACATGGCGTCGTGACGGTTGGACGATCGCTTACGCAGAGGTCTCAGTGCGACCGAGCGTGGATGTTTCGAAGATGGGCAACAATGCGGATCAGACTGACGTGGCAAATAAACCCGCCTTCACGGTCGATGGCATCCCGGTTTGGCTACATGGCCGCATTGATCGCATTGATCACAACGTAGTGACCGACGAATGGGCGATCTTCGATTACAAGTCGGGAGACAAAGGAGCCTCGCCGGAAGAGACGCATCGCAAGCGAAAGTCAGAATGGGTCGATCTGCAACTGCCGTTGTATCGACATCTCGCGCACGTCTTTTCGCTGTCGCAAGAACCTCGTTTGGGCTACATCAACTTGCCGAAAGACTTAGGGGGAGTTGGAGCATCGTTCGCCGAATGGTCGCGCGACGAACTTTCCGATGCAGACGCGTCCGCTATGCGCGTCGCACGCTGCGTCGCACGGCGCGAATTTTGGCCACCAACCGATCCCCCGCCGAGTTCTTTGCAGGAGTTCAACGATATCTGCCAAGTGAAGGTCTTTGGTGGTGGGATATAAAGCGGAATGGACGCCCCTCACAATGCTGGATAAGGGAGTGACAAGCGGATGCACCGAACTGCAAAATGGTTGTTGATTAGCTTCTTGCTGGCGTTTCTGTTTTCACGCACGGCTAGCGCAGGAGTTGATCTCGATCTTTGGCATGAACTGGCGTTAGCAAAAGAGGTACTGCTGACCGGGCACGTACCTTGGGAGGATCATTTCGCCTACACACCGAAGCTCGACATCGTGGTCCATCACGAATGGGGGGCCGGTGTGATCGCCTTACTGATGACGAAAGCATTCGGGCCGGGCGGCCTGTTGGTGGTAAAGTTCTCGCTGATCTTTGGATTGGCGGGAGTCTGTTGGAACACGTCTAGGCGACGCGGGGCGAGTGCGCTTGCTACGGGATTGGTCGCAGGACTGGCAATTGTGCTGGGGGATTACAGCTTCGCAACGGTGCGTGCCCAGATGTATTCGTACTTGCTCACCGGTTTCCTGTTGTGGGGTTTCGACCGCGATCGAGCGGGAGATCGTCGCTGGCTGGTCGGCTTGTTCCTGCTGTTTCCGCTGTGGGTCAATCTGCATGGCGGATGTTTGGTGGGAGCGGGATTGCTCGGTGCACATTGGTTGGAGCAGTTGCTGCGTCGGCAACCACATCGTCATTTACTGATTGCGGGGCTGTCGCTGATTCCGTTGGCTATCCTCAATCCGTGGGGCTGGCATTATCACGCTTACTTGGCGCGAGCGATTGCGATGCCACGGCCACGCATTGCTGAGTGGGCTCCGTTGTGGACGGAGGGTGAAGTGCATCACCTGCTGGCCTTTGTTGTGTCGGTGGGATTACTGTGGCTGGTATTGCGTGACGGACGCTGGCGTCAGATGCCGGGAATACTGCTGTTGGTCGCGACGGGTTTGGCTGGCGTGAAAAGCAATCGGTTCTTGGCGTTCTATGCAATCGTTTATGCGAGTTACCTGCCGGGCCTGCTGAGCCACATTGAATTGGGAAAAGATCTGCGACGTTGGTGGTGGAAGTACCAGCGAGCCTTCTGTGGAGTTCTTGCAATAGGAGCATTGTTGCTCCTCGGAAAAGGACTGTTGTCCGAACCTTGGCGACTGCGTGTCCCTAGTCACCTTGAAACTCCAGACGCAAACCATTTGATTTATCCGGTCGGTGCTGTCAATTACTTGTCCGCACAACAGTTTCGTGGCAACGTCTTCGTCCCGTATGACTGGGGCTCGTATGTGATGTGGAAGCTCGGCCCGGAAGTACAAATCTCGTTCGACAGCCGCTACGAAGTGGCATATCCCGCCTGGCGCCTCGAAGAAGACTATCTCTTCTTCGAGGCTCGCGATGGCTGGGAGCCGATCCTCACGAAATATCCAACAGACTTGGTACTCGTTCCGGTACGGATGGCGGTAACGAAAAAGCTAGCCGCAGTCGCGGGATGGCAGCCGGTCTATCGCGATTCGCAGTTTGCGATGTTTTCTCGCGACGGAATCAACCTACCAGTCATCATCTCGGATGACGACCCACCCGAAGGACAATACCCATAGTCCGGGGATAGCAGATCGATCGTTGGTTATTGATAGTAATTGGTCATTGTTTTCCTTTCAGGAAGTGACATGCAGATGCACCGAACCGCCAAGTGGTTGTTGATCACTTGCTTGTTGACTCTGCTTTTTCTCTACACGGCGAGTGGTGTTGTTGATCTCGACTTGTGGCATGAGCTGGCGTTGGCGAGAGAGGCGTTGCAAACAGGGCATGTTCCCTGGCAGGACCATTTCGCATACACGCCGAAGCTCGACCTTGTGGTGCATCACGAATGGGGAGCGGGGCTGTTGGCCTATCTGCTAACTGAGGCGTTGGGACCGGCAGGTCTGCTGTTGTTGAAGTTCTCTCTAGTCTTTGGACTGGCGGTTGTCTGCTGGGGCAACGCGCGCCGACGTGGTGCGAGTGTGATCGCGACTGGACTGGTCGCGGCGCTCGCGATCTGGCTGAGGGACTACAGCTTTGGAACGGTTCGAGCGCAGATGTATTCGTATTTGCTAACGGCGCTACTGTTGTGGGGATTTGATTGCGATCGCAAGGGTGATCGCCGCTGGCTGATTGGCCTGTTCGTGTTGTTTCCGCTGTGGGTCAACCTGCATGGTGGCTGCCTGGTGGGCGCGGGATTGCTAGGCGGGCATTGGCTGGAGCAATTAATGCGTCGGCAACCGCATCGGCATTTGTTGATCGCCGGCCTGTTGCTGATCCCATTGGCGGCACTCAATCCGTGGGGCTGGCATTATCACGCTTACTTGGCGCGCGCGATCACGATGCCTCGTCCACGTATCTCCGAATGGGATCCCGTGTGGGTCGAATGGCCACATTTAATTCGGTTTACTGTATCGGTGGGGTTGGGCTGGCTCATTCTGCGTGACGGGCGCTGGCGTCAAATGCCAGGCATCTTGCTGCTGGTTGCAACCGGTTTGGCTGGATTGAAGAGCAATCGTTTTCTAGCGTTCTATGCCATCGTCTATGCCTGCTATTTGCCCGGGCAACTCAGCCGCATTGAACTAGGCAAGGTTCTGCGACGCGGTTGGTGGAAGTATCAGCGAGTATTCTGCGGGGGCTTTGCAATGTGTTCGTTGTTGCTGCTGGGGAAGTCGCTGACTGACGAGCCGTGGCGAGTTAGCGTACCGAGTCATCGAAAGAAAGAGGGGGCATTCCATCTGACCTATCCAGTGGGAGCCGTGAATTATCTCACCAACCTCAAATTTCAAGGCAACGTTTTCGTCCCCTACAACTGGGGTTCGTACGTGATGTGGAAGCTCGGCCCGGAAGTGCAGATCTCGTTCGACAGCCGGTACGAAGTGGCCTATCCGACGTGGCGACTCGAAGAGGATGAAGCCTTCTTCGCAGCTCGCGATGGTTGGGAGCAGACTCTCGCAAAGTATCCGACCGACATCGTGTTGGTTCTGCTGAATATGGAAGTGGCCCAGAAGCTCGCCGACCATCCGGGTTGGCAATCGGTCTATCGCGATTCGCAGTTTGCGATGTTCGCTCGTGAAGAACTGAATTTGCCTCCCATTCTTTCAGATGCCATCCCGCCGGAAGGGCGATACCCGTGAAGGCAATGGCGAATCCTTTTCTCCACGACCCATTCAAATCATTTCCGCCTGCCCCCAAATATCTCTCACGGCAATGCATCTTCTGGAGGCAACAATGACAGAACCCCGCTTTCGAGTGCGAGTCACCAAAGACCATTTGGTTTTCAGCGCCGCGCACTTCATCACCTTCAATGGCAACGTCTGCGAAAGGCTGCATGGGCATAACTGGCGGACTGCCGTCGAAGTGGCCGGATCGCTCGACGAGAACCGTTACGTGTTTGACTTCATCGCGTTACGAGACTCGTTGCAAAAGATCGTCAATGAACTCGATCACCGCGTCTTGCTGCCGACAACTCATCGACAGATTCACGTCCAGGCGGATGACCGGGAAGTGATCGCCACGTTTGCTGACCGACGCTGGATCTTTCCGCGCGAAGACTGCGTACTGTTGCCGGTCGAGAACACCACGGCAGAGGAGATCGCTTTGTGGATTGCCCAACGCCTGCGCGATGTGATCGTTGCCGTGGCAAAGACGCCAATTGAGTTGATTCAGGTTGAAGTCGAGGAAAACTTCGGTCAATGGGCTATCTGCGAACTGCCGGTTGTGTCTGCCTGAAATAAGCTTAACAATTCACTCCGTGAATCGAAGATTCCAGCACTCGGAGAGCTTGTGATGATCTTGTGGCGCACGTTTTCAACGTGCTCGAAAATAGCCTGATTGGGCACGTTGAAAACGTGCTCAACGTCATTCACTCACAACCTCGGAGTGCCCCGCCTACTTTCGAGTTTGCGAGTGCGGGTGAGCCTTCTCGTAAGTCTCACGCATCCGCTGTGTGCTAACGTGAGTGTAGATTTGAGTCGTCGTCAGACTCTTGTGACCGAGCAGTTCTTGAACGCTGCGCAGGTCCGCTCCACCGTCGAGCATGTGAGTTGCAAACGAATGCCGCATCGTGTGCGGGCTAGTTTTGGAATCAAGCCCCGTTTGTTTCGTGTACTTCTCCAACATGCGGCCCACACTACGTGTTGTGAGCCTCGTGCCGAAGCGATTCAAGAACACGGCGTCTTGATCTTCGGGCTTTGCTTCGGGTGATAGGACTCGAACGACGAGCCATTCATCGAGTGCCGAACTGGCGTAACGTCCGACAGGAGCAATCCGTTCCTTTCGGCCTTTACCACGAACTCGCAAGATGTTCGCGTCGCGGTCCCAGTCGGAGATGTTGAGGCCGACTAATTCAGCCACGCGTAGGCCAGCGGAGTACATCGTTTCCAGCATGGCCTTGTCGCGGATCCCTGCTGGTTCATTGGTCAGCGGTGTTTCAATCAGCTTCACCGTCTGCTGAGTTGTCAAGAAGTTTGGTAGTTTTCGTCCGACTCGTGGTGTGCGCAGTGCCTTTGCTGGATTTGATTTCGTTAATTGTTCACGAGTGCAATAACGGAAAAAACTTCGTAACGACGCAAGCCGTCGTGCGATCGTCGTCTTGGCGTATTGACATTCATGTAAGTAAGCGACGTAGCCGCGCAGCATTGTGATGTCGACTTCTGCAGGTTCCGGAAAGCGGCCAACGCGATCCTGCAAATAATCGAACAGACTGTTGAAGTCCTCGGAATAGGACTTCAACGTCAGTGGTGAGGCGTTCCGCTCGATGCGAAGTGAGCGTATGAAGCTGTCGATTGCTGAGTGCATTATGGAGTCAACTGAACTACCAAGTCGTTTGCCGCGACCATTGTTCGCGAGCTTCGGCGTCAGTTTCTTCTTTAAGACGACGAACCTTTTGGCTCAACACCGCGGCGTCGTACCACGTGAAACTGAGGTCTTTGTCGGCGGCATACTGCCCCATCGTTTGCAGGAGCGAGTCCGCACTCTCTTCGTCATAAAGAAAGATGTAGCGTTCGGTGTCTTTCACGAGGGCCAGCACATTCAATTCACGCGTCATGGCGGATCTCCTCATTGCTTCAGTTTGTCGCTAACGCGACGCTGCTTCCGTTCCATCGTTCACTGCCAGCGATCGGTCGTGAGTTCACGTCCTGATTTCCAGCACGAAGCATCTATCGGCCATCAAGACGATGCTCGATTGCAATGTTCGTCGAGATTACGACTCCGTTCACGGGTGCAACGCTTTTTACGACTTCCGAAAAACCAACTGCAATAAAATCGGCATAAGCGGTAGGGCTTCTTCAATCGTTCTATTTTGACAGGCAAAATCGTCCGTTGCCGCGTTGCGAACAGCCCGCTACAACGCGACTTCCATTCAGGCGAACGGCAAAAAGGTAGACCAGTCAATCCGTGACCGGAACCTTCGAGTCACGGAGTGACTCGTCTACTTTGAATTGCCCAGCGCCAAACGAGGCTTGAATCTATGCCGCTGACCTTTTCGCTCCGCAACAACACGTCAATCCCGCTGGAAGTCGATGCCATCCGACTCGAAGCCGTTCGTGAGCAATCGGCTGACATGGTCGCGCACACGCTGGTCCAATACGGCAACAAACAGCGTGAGATCGGCGAGTTCTTCGACGTTTCTGGCAGCGCAGCGGACAATGAGTTGGTCTGGGAGGGCGATTGTTCTCACGTAAAACTGATCGGTTCAAAGTTGATCGATGGCCGAATTCGTGTTGAAGGGAATGCCGGAATGCACCTCGGTGCAGAGATGTCAGGAGGCGAGATCATTGTTTCCGGCCACGCGACTGATTGGGTCGGAGCCGAAATGCACGGTGGTCGCATTCGAGTCAAGGGAAACGCTGGTCACTTGATCGGAGCGGTCTACCGCGGTGGCCGCAAAGGAATGACCGGTGGCGAAATCCTGATTTCAGGCAACGCTGGCAACGAAATTGGACACTGCATGAGACGCGGTCTAATCGCGATTGGCGGCAAAGCGGGCGATGCAACCGGAGTAAATTTGTTGGCAGGTTCGATTTTCGTGTTGGGTGAAAGTGGTATTCGTCCCGGCGTCGGTATGAAACGTGGCACGATTGGCTTGCTGGGAACCACTCAGCCGCCGGATATGTTGCCGACGTTTAAGTACTCAGGAACATTTCGCCCTACAGCTTTGCGGCTTTGCTTGTTGCATCTACGCCGAGCCGGATTCCCGATAGCTGACGAGTTACTCGATCTCGCCGTGCATCGTCACTGCGGCGATTTTCTGGAACTCGGTCGCGGTGAGATTTGGCTGCGTGCTTAAGAGGCAGGACTGAAATAAACTCCCGAAGTCACGTTAGCTTTGCCTGCATGCGAGTGGTTCCAGCAATGACCACTCGCCAGTGCGCCGTGCTCATTTCAACTACTCAAACATCCCAGCATCGAGCAGCCAATTGAGCTTTCCTAACCCGGGAGCGATAGCAGATTCAAATTCGATGCAGGCGATCGTTCCGGGGCGGAATGACACCCAACCGCCACCGATCAGCGATGACGCGAGCGCACTCATATTCGGTTCATGGCCAACCAGCGCGGTAATCTCTGACGGAACCAACGACACCATTGGCAGGATTTCATCGAGTCCCACGCCGAGCGCCAGCCAATGAGCGGCTTCGCGAACCTGATTCGTTAACCCAGCGGCTGTCGCGAGAATCTCTGCCGTCTCTGTGGTCCGCATCGCTGGACTATGGAAGACGTGGGCCGGAACAACTCCCTTTTCGACAACCCAACGTACTGACGCTTCAAATTCTCGACGCCCCAGCGCGGTCAACGGGCGTTGAGAATCAGGAATGCCGTGTGCGTCCGCCGCGCGAGCATGTCGAATAATCAGGAGTTGCATGGTACGACTCACAAAAAAGAAGACCACCAAAATGGTGGTCTTCCCGGAATTCAGATGACCATGAATTCGATTACTTGCTGGCTGGCAACTTGCCATCCTTCAGGAGGTCGCCGAAGGTCTTGTCCTTCACAGCGCTCTTCTCCTTCTCGGTCTTGACGAGAGCTTCCTTAATTTTGGCGTCATCTTTTTCATTCTTGCCAATGTTCTTGGCGAGAGCTTCGCCGTAGTTGTTGCGCTCTTTCTTTTCCTTGTCAGCAACGTGGCAGGAGTTGCAGTCAACTTTGTTGTCTTTGGCGACCTTTTCGTAGGTGGTTTCAAACACCTTCTTGTAAGGGGGACGAGCTTCAACGCTCGAACCAAAGCCAATCACGACACCAGCGACCGCACCGGCCACCATCATTCCTCGCATCAAGCCCTTCATTGAGACCTCCGCTAGCAGTTTGAGTTGATCCCGACGTCGCGAGCAAACCAGTTCGGAAGCCAACTGTGACGTTGGACGCCCTGATGTCGCGCTCCACAGTTTCGTGCTCTCTAAGACGATTCTCCGCCGGGAAATGCTGGGGCGAATTAGACCCCGACGTATAAACAAAGTCAATTAGTTCGGAACGATCTGGCAGCAGCAATGAGTGAGCTTTCTTGTTCGCGATACTTTCCTCGGAATAGTTTCTCGCAGAATACACACCACATTTAAGAGCGTCTAAAACGACAAAGCCCGGCGAGTGGACTCACCGGGCTTTGAGTTTTGACTTCAGGTCTACGAATAATCAACTACTTCTTGGCCTTCTCAACCTTGAAGCCCTTGTCGAACGCCTTGTCGGCGAAGACCAGTTCGATCTTCTCATCGTCCTTGGCCTTTTCGACTTTCCCTTTGCAGTTGTTGCAGCAGAAGGTGACCTTCACGCCGTTGACTTCAGCCGTCGCGTCCTTGTTGAGGTCGCCAACGGTGAGCGGGCACTTCTCTTGCTTGGCTTGGCCCGTCACCGCGAGTTGATGATTCGCTTTCGTCGTGTACTTCGCCTTGTCCTTCGCGAAGGCATCCGGGCAACCGCCGCAGCAGAAGTAAACCTTCGCACCGCGATACTCGACGGAGTTGTCTTCCTTAGCGGCCTTCGTGCTGGCAACCGGGCACTTGGCACCGTTCAGTTTGTCTTTTTCTTCGGCTGTGAGTCTCGGGAGAGCGATCGTCACCGCCAGCGCCAAGAGCAATAACGTGGCTTTCGTCTTCATAATTTTCGTTCCTTTGGGGTTCAAGATTAGACGGAGAGAAGTTCGCCCCAACTACAGAGCGACACTTTGAACGGTAGGAAAGTAACGAAAGAGGTCGCGTTTGTCTGCGCGAGAACTACGTTGGCAATATCGGCCAATCAAGCGCAGTTGCCCAGTGTCGCACATCTTCGGAATGTTGTTCGACCGCTTTCGTCAACTGCGACGGTGAGTAACTCAGGCGTCGAGCCAATCCTGCGAACAAGTCTTCGTTCAGTGTCGGCAAAGTCAGATCGTCGGCCGAGCCTCGAGCCATCCGCAACGCATCAATCAATCGGCGGAAGAACAAGTACGCCGTCCGTAGCGGCACAAACGCTTCTGCGGGAATCAAACATAAATTGGTCAATGCGGCTAGCCCTTCCAAAGTATTTGGTGTGTGCAAAGCAGGGTGTTGGCCACCATGAGTCAATTGCAGCAACTGCACGAGGTATTCGACATCGACCAACGCTCCAGGGCTGAGCTTGGCATGAAATGTTCCTGCACGCACGAGTTGTCGGACTTGTCGTTCGCGCATCGCTCGCACTGGAACCGCATCCCAACGGGCATCGCGAAAAAGAATTTCGTCCCGCTTTGCAACCACGTTCTTACCAAACTCAACGTCACCCGCAAACGGTCGTAACTTGATGAGCGACTGCCGCTCGAACGGCCACGCCGAGCCATCATGAGCGAAATAACGACAGAACTCATCCAGCGATACCGCAAGATTGCCCGCTCGCCCGTGAGGTCGCAGACGCAAGTCGATGCGAAAAATTCCCGCTCGCTTGGCTTGTATCGCTTGCTGAAAAAGCTCCACAAAATGCTGAAAATACACAGCGTTCGAGATCGTGTTTCGGCCGTTCGTCATGCCGTCAGCGGCATACAAAAACAGCAACTCGATATCCGATGCGAATCCGATCTCACGTCCGCCGAGCTTGCCGAGCGCGGCAACACACCAGCTGCATTCGCCACGTTTTTCTGATTTCGCGGCCTCTGAAGTCGCTGTCCGCGGTGAGCCGTATTTCGTTCGTAGTTCTGCATCAACCAGTTCACAAGCTGCAACCAATACTACTTCCGCCAATTCGGTCAACTCGGCGGCGAACGATTCAAAGTCGGTCACAGAGCCCGCGAGGTGTCGCATATCAATGCGAAACATCTCGCGATCTTTGAACGCATTCAATTGAATGAGACGTTCGGCAAATGATGCCTCAACTGAGAGCTCAGTGGAGAGTTCACGACTCAATTCGACGGACGATTTTTGATGCTTCAAGCCAGCGACATCGGTCAGTACTGGAAACAAATTCGCATGTTGCAAACGCAGAAAATCTTCCCAAAAGAGATCGCTCACTCCGAGCAACTTCGCGAGGACTGAGAGCACCTCGGGACGCTGCAGTGAGGCTAAACGTTCGAGCCAGTCTGGCTCACGTAGTTCGTATTCGAGCAATTGCTGAAAGTGCAATAACGCCGCTTCGGGGGCAGGCGACTGCGGCAGCCAATCAGTGAAATGCTGAATCAAGACGATCGCCGCTCGCAATTCTTGTTGTCGTCGAGCATCGAGTAACTTACGACCCGAATCGTCGGTGACTCGCAACCAGTCTTGAACCCGCGAGCCGACCGTTCGGATCAACATGTGCCGAACATCGACACCCAGCAGCGCGAGCGCGTTCGTCAGCTCATAGAGAAACCCGCTCGTGTCTTCTGCCGAGATGCGAATAACCGTCGTGAGTGGATGCGAGTCGTTGTCAAATTCAATCTCAACGGGCGATTGTACCGCGCCACTCGCACGCGCATCGGGCAGCGTTTCTGAAACACGTCGCGCCAATCGAGCTTGCGTTTCGCGTCGGCGTCCACTTTGGGCCTCCTCCAGCAGGTCAAGCAACTCTGTGCGGAACGCCGTCCATTCCTCGCTCATCGCGGATCCGGAAGTTGATGCGGCGTCAGAAACGCTGCGTTTACGACGACAAACGACAAAAGAATCGAGAAATCGCAACGACGTTTTTTTCCTGGTGGTAACCTCCGCGAAGTGCTCTTCGGTTTCAACTTGACCATTCAGAATGTCGAATCCGTGCACGAAAAGCAGACCGCAAATCATCGACAGGTCGCCCAACTGATCGAAGCCTGCAATCGTGACCTGTCCGCAGTCCACATCTCGTGGTCGCCAATCAACGATCAGCGGTTCCGACGGAGAGAGCTGGTCGAGTAGTCGCTGATCGATCGACATCTCCCCTGCCCTGCTCGTTCCGTTGGAGTCCAAAGCATCAGTGAGGACGATCTCTCCCACAAGTTCCGATGATCGCCCGCCATCATCCTCAACCGACAACAATGGCGTCCGCCCTTGAGGAGAGTCTTGGCGCGATCGCCCTCGTTCACCTTTCGGAGTCTTGTCTGCATCGCCAACATACTTCTCAAAGATTCGCCGCACGCCGGCACGATGTTGTTGAAAGTGACACTCAAGTTGCCTCGCATCAAAAAAGTCGAGCCGCCTCGCGAGCGTCTCCAATTCTGCAGGATCGTTCGGCAATGTGTGAGTCTGTCGACTGTGTTTGAGCTGCAAGGCATGCTCGATCACTCGATAGAAAACATAGGCGCTCGACAACTCTCGAAACTCGTCCCCTCGCACAAAACCAAAATCCGCCAACCGGACTAAGCCATCGAGCGTGTTGATGCTGCGAACTTCAGCCACCGCTCCGCCGTGCTGTAACTGCAAGCACTGCACGACGAATTCGACATCGCGAATCGTTCCCGCTCCGAGTTTAACTTCGCCCCAACCGCGACCACGGCGTTGCAGTTCTTGTTCGATCTTCTTCTTCGCCTGCCACACGCTCCGCCGAATTGCATCCGCCGATGCCGCGAAAATCAGCGGCTGACAACGCTTCAAGAACTCATTCCCCAACGAAAGGTCGCCCGCAATAACTCGCGTCTTTAATAACGCTTGCTTCTCCCACAACTGTCCTTGAGTTTGCAGATAATCAAGATATGCCGCAGTCGAGACGATCAACGGTCCAGCGTTACCCCAGGGTCGCAATCGGAGGTCAACGCGATACATAAAACCGTGCGGTGTGACATCGGATAAAGCGCGATTCAACTTTTGGGCAAGCGTATCAAACGGTGCGGCATCACCGTCGCAGATGAAAACCAAGTCGATGTCCGAGCTGTAATTCAACTCTTCTCCGCCGAGTTTTCCGAAGGCCAAGACTGCGAACCCGCGAAGCGATTCCGCCGACTCGCCGTCGCTCACGATCAGTCGTAGCGAAGCTTGCACGAGCGCGTCCGCGAGCAGCGACAACTGATTCGTCACCGAACGCAAATCAAGCAGTCCTAGAAAATCACAGACACCGATTCGCAGTAACTCGCCCTGCTGAAATCGCCTCAAAGCGGCCCATTGTGATTCAGGTGTTTTTGTGGCAACCGCTAATGCGCTTTCCACAAAATCTTGCCGACTGCGTAGGTCGCCGACTGAGTTAGGGTTCGTTAACTGCGACAACAAACTCGGCTCACGCAGCAAAATATCTGTAAGGTACGGGCTGCCGGCAAACAGCTTCAATAACACCTCGACCGAACGCGGAGCGGTCGTCAGCAACTCCAGAAGTTTGCGCGGATTCGGCTCACTCTCAACAAACCGTTCCAGTCCAACCAACGTCACTTCTGGGACCGGCGAGTGCAACAACGCGGCCGTCAACACTGCCAGACAACGTTCGGCAGTATTGCCCAGCACTCCTTCGACCAAGATTCGAAGGCGATCGACAAGTGCCGCAGAAGTTGCGTCCATCGAATCAGAATCTTTATCGGAATCCGTCATCTCCGCCGTCCCTTACGGCTTGAGACGAGCACGCAATTCGAACGTTATGACACGATCGGCTTCAGCTAATTGAGCTTGTCCGATTTGTTCATAGGCTTCAGCTCGCATCGCGTAACTTTCGCTATCCTGCGGATCGATCGCGATTGATGCCGTGAAATCTGAGATCGCTTCTTCGTATTGGCCCAACCGCCAATAGACCTCACCGCGCGCCTTCAAGCAAACCGAGCAACTCGGGTCGAGGTTCACGGCGCGGTCGTAATCTTCGAGTGACTTCTCCAATTGACCAAGCTCAAGAAACAACCCGCCTCGGCAGTTATGTGACTCGTGATTGTCCGGATCGAGTTCCAGCGCATGATTGAAATCAGCCAGTGCTAATTCCGGTTTCCCCAGCGATCGCAACGTATCGCCTCGATTGCGATAGGCGATGACCATTTTGGGATCGAGTTCGATCGCCTTCGAGTAATCATCCAATGCCTTCTGGTACTCACCCCGTTCAAACCACAAGTTTCCACGATTGTGCCATGCACCAAACTGTTGAGGCTCCAGTCGCACGGCAAGGTTGTAATCCGCGAGTGCGTTTTCCGGATTACCCAACTCATCCCACAGATTGCCTCGACGGTAATAAAGATCGCCGTCATCGGGGTCTAACTCGATCGCGGCAGCATAGTCGGCGAGCGCCTTCTCACGATCGCCTTTTTTCATCCACGCATCGCCGCGGCTAGAAAGAGCCCGACGATTGTCCGGCTCATATTTCAGCGAGTTGCCGAAGTCCTCGATCGCTTCATCAATTTTCCCGGAGTTCAACCACGCAAGACCTCGATTGAACAGGATCATCGGATCGTTGGGGGCGAGTTCCAGGGCGCGGCTGTAATCCTCCAAAGCATTCTCCAACTCCCCTAACTCGTCCCAGCAATTGCCTCGATCCATCACTGCCGGAACGTAGTCTGGATCAAACGCCAGCGCTTGCGTGAAGTCGTCGATCGCTTTGTGGTATTCCTTCTTTCCCTCCCAAGCGAGCCCACGGTCGTAAAATAGATCCGCGTTATCGGGAGTCAAATCAATCGCTGTGTTGTAATCATCAATCGCGTCGTCCCACTTCATCTGATCGGCCAGCACACCGCCGCGTAACAGCAACGCTTCCGAATCAAAGGGGTCCAGATGCAGCACCTCGGTTAGGTCTTCGCCGGCTCGTTCAGGCTCGTTAATCAGAGAGAAAATGCGCGCTCGATTGAAGAAGTACGCCGGAGTTGTCGGGTTCAAATCGATTGCCGCAGTGAAGTCTTCCAGTGCTCGCTCTGCGATCCCCAGCTTGTCCCAAACCAGTCCACGATCGTTATAGAAATCGGGCTCGTGTGGATCGATTTCAATCGCGAGGTTGAACTCACGCAGCGCATCGCGAAACCTCCCCTTTTCAAAGAGTCGATTCGCTCGATCGTAGTGCCGTTCCGACTTGCTCACAGTTTTCCTCACAACCAAAGAGGCGAAAACTACTGGCTGACCGAAGACGACGCAATCAAGCCTTCACCGACTGAACCATTTTGGCGAGCGGGGTGGCGCCAGCCTCGTTCGCCTGAGCACACATTAAAATCTATCAGCGTAATGGGGCCGTCTCGATTCGGGCGGACTTCGAGGGCTTCTGTTCCGGAGGCACGCCCAATTGGATCAGCGACTTGTGGAGGATTTCACGAGCGGGCGGAGCAGCGATGTCACCACCGAAATGTTCGCCGCTTGTGGTCGGTTCATCGACCATAACCAACACGATCACGCGCGGATTCGCCGCCGGAGCACCGCCAACGAACGAACTCACATGCAGTCGGTTCGAGTACTTTCCCGTCGCCGGATCGCGTTTCTGAGCCGTCCCTGTTTTACCAAAGACGGTGTAGTCGTCGAGCCGCGCCTTCTTGGCTGTCCCGCGTTTGATCACTTCGGTCATCACCGACTCAACAAGCCAACGTGTCACGTCAGGTCGAATTGTCTTCGAGACAATCGCCGACGACAGCGGCATCTCATCATCCACACGAATCAACTCCTCATTGCTCCGTCGATCACGTTGTTCGTCACCGCTCACATCTTTATCTGATACGGAGTTAATTAAGTCTTGAAAGCCTTCGAGATCATCGCGGTCTTCATCGACTCCACGATTATCGCCACGGCTCGCCGGATTCCGAATTTGCAGCGAGATATTCCGCAGCCACGAATCCTTCTCCGCAGTCCGGCGATTACGCTCAGGTCTCTCCGCCCACGGTCGTCCAACCGGAGCCGTTCGTGTCCCGCGCACGAGTCGCGGACTGATCAGTTTCCCTCCGTTCGTCAGCGCCGTATACGCCGACGCTAACTGCAACGCAGTGACGGCGACTTCTTGGCCCATCGGAATCGAGCCGGTTGAGTAGGACGTCCATTTCTTCAACGGATGCAATCGCCCCGCCAGTTCCCCCGGAAGCTCAATCCCTGTCTGACGACCGAAGCCGAACGTCACTGCCGCTCGATACAACTCCGCATTGCCGATGCGCTCGCCGATCTTCGCCATGCCGATATTACTCGACTTCACCAAAATGTCGGTAACGTTGAGCACGCCATACTTGTGATGATCGTGCAGTTCGCGCCGTCCCATGAAGTAAGTGCCGTTCTCGCAATTGAACGACTCATCTCGGCGAATCAAGCCTTGATCAATCCCCCAGCCAACAACGAACGGCTTGAACGTCGAGCCGGGTTCGTACATTGCGGCGATTGCCTGATTTTTCCACGCCTCTTCGCTGACGTGAGTCAGATTATTCGGGTCATACGTCGGTCGCGAGGCCATCGCGAGTACTTCACCGGTCTTCGCATCCAGCACGATCGACGCCGAATGTTTCGCCCGCCACTTCTCCATCAACTTGTCAAGTTCTTCTTCAACATGAAGTTGTATAACCGTGTCAATCGACAACGTGATGCTCTTGCCGTGCTGCGGTGCCTCGCTGGCGTCCGACTGCATGTCGATCACGCGCCGCCGCGAATCGAGCACGAGTCGCCGGCGCCCCGGCTTCCCGGTGAGATATTCGTTGAGATGCTGCTCAACACCACCACGCCCGACGCCGTCGATATCACGTCCGCCGATCACATGTGCCGCGAGATGTCCTTGTGGGTACTGTCGCATGAACTCATCACGAAAGCCGCCGAGGTCATGTGGCCATTTCAATTCGCTGAGTCGATCGACGACATCGGCATCAACGATGCGACGACGAACCCAAAAGAAGTGTTTCTCGCTCTGTTCACCGATGCGTGACTGAAGCTGATCGGCATCTTGCCCGATTGCCGTAGCCAGCTTCTGCACGAGTTCCCATTGCCCTGGAGTCTGCGTCAATCGGCTCGGCACAACAAAGAAACTCTTCGTCGCAATCGTCGTCGCCAGCACGCGCCCATCGCGATCTAGGATCTCACCTGGCCGAGCGGGAAGCTCTTCAATAAACGCACTTTGCTGCTCGACTTGATCCGAGAAACGATGTCGGCTGAACCATTGCAACTGCACCAACCG
>JAPLNX010000361.1 GCA_026400935.1 Planctomycetia bacterium
TCAAATGTCGCTCCGCGACGGACGGCATCTCGACCGCGAATTCTTGCGCGACTGTTGGGAACGCGGGGTCGGGTGTGCCACACCAGCAAGACGCGCAAGCGAGGGGTTTTCTTGAACAACCACTCGCTCACGCGTCGTGCTGGAATGTCGAGGCGTTAAATCCCCGTGATGGCAAGAGCCTCTTCCGACTTGTGAGGGCTTGGCCTATGCTGTTGAAATGTCAGTTGGAGGCAGGCCATGCAGATTCCCGTTGTGATTGAACGGCTCGCCGGAAATCGGTTTCGAGCCAAGAGCGCGACCGCGCAGCTTTTCGCCGTCGAGGGGGAGTCGGCTGAGGAGTCGCTGCGGTTGTGGCGAGAGCGATTCTCGTCGGTCTTGCCGGCTGATGCCGAGGTGGTGCGAGTCGAACCGGCCATCCCCACCGAGCATCCGTTGGCCCGATTTGCAGGCGACTTGAAAGACGATCCGCTGTTCGATGACTGGCAAGCGGCCATCGAAGAGTTTCGGCAACAGCGCGACGTGGAAGACGGTTTGCCATGAGCTTGTTCGTCTTGGACACGGACACGCTGTCGCTGTACCGGCGCGGGCAGCCGCTGGTCGTGCAGAAGATGCTCCAGCAATCGCTGAACACTCTGGCCACGACCGCCATCACGGTCGAGGAGCAACTGACCGGCTGGTACACGTTGCTTCGCAAACAAAAGAGTCGCGAGCAACTGGCGCGAGCCTATCGCAACTTGGTCGATACCGTCGTGGAACTGAACCAGTTCCGACTGTTGTCGTTCACGGAAGTAGCCATCGACCGCTTCGAGAATTTGCGAACGCTGAAATTGGGAGTCCGTGCCAATGATCTTCGGATTGCGGCGATCGCACTGGTCAGCGGTGCGACAGTCGTGACTCGGAATGTCGCCGACTTTGGCCGTGTCCCCAATCTGCTCGTTGAGAATTGGGCGGACTGACCCGATTCATTGGTTCTTGTCCTTGGTCGCAGAGCGACCGCCGAAGGTCGCCGTGGGATTCAACCCACGGTCGGCCATCCCGCCCAACCATCTCGTCGCGGAGCGGCGATCGAACCATCGCCACATGATCGGCGAACAATTTCCTTCGCGCCGATGCCCCCCGCCTTCGATCATCGCTCCGCCACGAATCATTCTTGTGTCAGTGCCATCCGTGGGTTAAAACCCACGGCGACCATCAAATGTCGCTCCGCGACGAACCGCATCTCGACCGCGAATTCTTGCGCGACTGTTGGGAACGCGGGGTCGGGTGACTCTTTGGTTTTTATCCTTCGTTGCCGAATCCGCGTTCGTCCATTCACGCGCGACGAAGAAAATGACCGAAGTATGGCCGTGACGTGGAATGTTCCTGTGATAGAATCCCGTCATGAACACCACTCTCCTTGATCGCGTCATCGAACCGTTCGCCGAATGTCTGACGACGTCCGCCGCCCGGAAAATCGTGGCTCTGCGTGCCGATGCCGAGATGCAGACTCGCGTCGATGAATTGGCCGACAAAGCGAATGACGGACAACTGACCGACGAAGAACGAGCCGAGTACGACCGGTATCTCGCCGCGTTTCACTTCGTCACGATCATGCAGGCTCGGGCACGTCGCTTGCTCGACCAATCGGCGGCCTGACAATAGACGCCGCCACTCGTCAGCGCGTGCGACAGCGAGCAAACCAACGGTGCGAGTACTGCCACTTGCCTCAGTCCGCCGCGCCTTTTCTGAGCTTCCACATCGAGCATATTCGCGCGTCGCAGCATGGCGGGGACGATGCGTTCGACAACCTGGCTCTCGCCTGTCCGGACTGCAATCGCCACAAAGGCCCCAATCTGTCGTCCATCGATCCGGACACACAACAGTTGGTTCCGCTGTTCAATCCGAGAACCAATCTGTGGGACGAGTGCTTCGACTTGGAAGGGCCGGTGATCTTGGGACTGAATCCCGTCGGACGAGCGACGGCAAGACTGCTGGCGATGAATGACGATATCCGAGTCGAAATGAGAGCCGAGTTGCAGACGACCGGCAATTGGTAGCCAACACTCGTGTTGTCGAACGCCCGACGACAACCCTCGCACCGCATCGACATTGCCAACGGTTTGCATCACGTCATCCAACGTGGCCTCAGCGACTCATTGGTTCATGTCCTTGGTCACAGAGCGACCGCCGAAGGTCGCCGTGGGTTTCCACCCACGGTCGGCCATCCCGCCAAACCATCTCGTCGCGGAGCGACGATCGAACCATCGCCACACGATCAGCGATCAATTTCCTTCGCGCCGATGCTCCCCGCCCTCAATCGTCGCTCCGCGACGAATCATTCCTGTGTCATCGCCACCCGTGGGTTGAAACCCACGGCGACCATCAAATGTCGCTCCGCGACAGGTGTGCTCCAACGCAATCAATCACTGCCGCGAAAACGTCTTGGATGGTCGTGCAGGCGTTGGTTAGACTCTTCTGCGGAGACGACCATGATCCCACTTTTAGAACAACATCACTCGGACCTCGACCGGCTGTGCCGCAAGCATCTTGTTCGCCGGCTGGAAGTGTTTGGTTCGGCGTCGGATGGCTCGTTCAAGGCGGAGAGCAGCGATCTCGATTTCCTCGTCGAATACCTGCCTGACGCGGACAAGAAGCCCGCCGACGCCTACTTCGGCTTGCTGTTTGATCTCGAAGATTTGTTTCAGCGGAAAGTCGATCTCGTCATGGATCGCGCCATTCGCAATCCGTACTTCCGGGCCGGAGTGGATCAGAGCCGGCAGGTGATTTATGCCGCCTGACCCGCGCAAGAGTCTGGAAGACATTCGTCATGCGGCGGCACTGATTGCGAAGTTCGTCAACGGCCGCACATTCGACGACTATCGTGCCGACGAAATGTTGCACGCAGCCATTGAACGAGAGTTGATGATGTCGGCGAGGCAATGACACGCCTTTCCTAAGCTGCTCCTGAGCTGACCGATCAGCTTCCAGAGAGACGGCAAATCATCGCGTTCTGAAACATCTTGGTTCATGGTTACGACATCGTTGATGATGCCGTCGTTTGGGACATCATCCAAAACCATTTACCGCTGCTGGTGAAACGCATCGACGAAGCAAGTGCGCCGAAAACAGATGGGGAAGAGACGGAAGGCTGAGGATTGAACCCACACGCGACTCTTTGGTTCATGTCCTTGGTCGCAGAGCGACCGCCGAAGGTCGCCGTGGGTTTCCACCCACGGTCGGCCATCCCGCCAAACCATCTCGTCGCGGAGTGACGATCGAACCATCGCCACACGATCAGCGATCAATTTCATTCGCGCCGCTGCCCCCCGCCTTCCATCGTCGCTCCGCGAAAAATCATTCCTGTGTCATCGCCCTCCGTGGGTTGAAACCCACGGCTACCATCAAATGTCGCTCTGCGGCGGACGGCGAGATCATCCGGCCGCTCGAAGGCGACGTTCGAGAGATTCGATTCGCCTTGATCTCAGGCCAGGATTTGAGGCACAGTATCGTTCTGAAGTGCGCGATCTCTACTGCGACTGAGGAGTGATGCTGTCATGGCAAAATCCACCGGCCACCCAAAAACGTCCACGAGGAAGAACAAAGTCCTCACCAAGAGTCGAGTGACCACGCCCAAGTTGGCTCGGCCCCTGAAAACACCTTTGACTCGCAAGGGGATGTCGCCGCGACGGTTACTGGAGGCCGCCGGAAGTATTTCCGTCAAAACGCTCGACGCCATGGAAAAGGCGATCGAAGAAGGCTGCGGACGGGTGGAGTCTCATGGCGAATAGTGTGTTGCTCGACACGAACATCGTGATCGCCGCACTCCGCAAGGATGCTCGCGTCCAACAAGCACTCGCCGCCGCTGACAGCATCTTTATACCAGCGACCGTGATTGGCGAATTGCTTTACGGTGCTCACAACGCTCAGCACCCCGCCAAGGAAATGGCGAAGGTGGAGTCGTTCCTGACCGGCTTGGATGAGTCCGCGATCCTTCCCTGCGACCACGCCACGGCTCAGGTTTACGGATGGCTGAAGCACCAACGTTCGAGGATCGGTAAGCCGATTCCAGA
>JAPLNX010000511.1 GCA_026400935.1 Planctomycetia bacterium
TTTCGAGTCGGTGGCGGATTTGAAAGAGAAGCTGGGGCGTTTTATGTCCTACTTCAACACGACGATGGCCAGCCGCATGACTTGGACCTACACCGGCAAACCGACATAATCGCCGCCCGTAGCTCGGTTCTGCCCACCGCACCGCCGCATCACCCGCACCACAAAAATCCAACAAGCCGCACTCCAAATCTAATGGCAGGTTATTTCTTGGTCGTGGCACTAGCAATTGCGTATGCGTTCGGACTGATCGCCACGACGGGAGTCTGTTTGCCGAGCTTGTACTTCTATGGTTTGCTAGCTGGGGTGCGCATGACGTGGCTTGATGCTGCAGTGCAGGCACTCAAGTCGAAGGCGACATCGGCGGTCGCATTGGTCGGCATTTTGCCGATCTACACAGCGCTGGACATGGGAATTGTCATCGTCGACGCACCAGAATTGTTGCGTTATGGAGCGTATTGGCTTGGCCTATTGTTGCCATTCATTACCAGACTATGCGGGACGGCGGCACTCTATCGCAGTTTCGCCACTCTGTGCGACACGCTACCGCCGGAACGTCGTCAACAACGCACGTGCTTACTCAGGCGACTCGTCGCTTCTTGGGCCGCGTGTTACACGGCTGTCGCTCCCGTAATGATCTTCACGCTTTGGGAACATCTCGCACGGTGACATCATGAGCTTCACAACCACTGCGATTTTCTATGGCCTGATTGGTACCAGCGTCGCGATGGCGACCTGGCTCAGCGACCAGGAACCTCGGCGAGGCGAGCAATGGTTTCGGATTTTCACGGCGCTCTTGTTTTGGCCGGTCTACCTGCCGCTGCTGTTGCAACCAAAGGCGATCGAATTGTCGGAGTCTCTCACAGCAACATCATCTACTACGGTGCCTGATGAGTTCACTCAAATGATTGAACAAGTCGAGAACGAACTGACGCTCGCCCTCGCTGACCTTCCCTGTTGGGCTGATCGCAATGTACGGCAAGAACAAGCCCGCATCGCAGAACTGAGCACAATATGGCGAGCAAAAGTGGAGCGGTTGCGTGAACTCGATGCGTTACTTGCTCGACCGTCGTTCGCGGCCGAGATGCATTCGACAACAGCGATGGGCACCGTTTTGAAAAACTCGGAGCGACTCGCGCTGTTCGAGCAGTCTCGCCAGCAGAGTCTGGCTCATCTTCACGCGGTGCGTGAGCGACTGCCGCACGACTTGGTCAGCACGCTCGCCGCAGTACGTGAGCGAATCACGATGATCCACGTTGCCAGATTCACGGGAGAGCCGGTCTCGAATGTTGCGGAACTGATCGCCCAGATTGGCGCTGTAGTTTCGGCGTCGTGAAGTCTTCAGCACCAATTGTTTGAGTGGTGAAGAGTGAAGGCGACCTGCGGGATGCCGATGGAGTTAGCAATCGTCGATACCCAAGCGATATCGCATTTCCTCGAACTGGCGAGAGAACTCATCACTGGAAGAATGAACGTGTTCGGCTTCGGTGATGAATTTGATTTCGTCATCACATTCAAGGCCGTGTTGGTTGAGAACCGCTTCAAACTCGCTGAGGTCGTGACCGTAGATGATCAACAACTTGTGTTCATCGAATTGAACCTCGACCGGTATCCGCGGATTTAGAACGGCGATTCCCGTGCAGCCGTCGTTCATCAGCATCTCTTCAAAGTCGTACAAAATGCTTTTGAGGATCGGCAGGTCGATATGCTCACGGTACATGTCGTCGTGATTGCCGTTGTTCTTGTCGTGGCTGGTCTCCAGAACGACATCCACTTCGCTGCCAATCGGGTCGAGCAAATCCATAAAGAGTTCAATGACGTCTTCTTTGGAGACGCTCGCCATCAAGACGGGAATATCAACTCCCGTGCGTTCATCACGGTACTTGTCGTGTCGATAACCGGCTCGCGGAATGACCTGCAAATCGAACGAAGGTCGGACAGCATCGGTTAGTGTAAAGCCGTCGTAATCGGACAGTTTCAAGTGCGATTCGAGTTGCGCTTCCGAGAGATCCTCGAAGCTGCTGCGACCGCGTGGCGGCTGCCCGTCTCGAAACGTGTTCTTGATGAATTTCTTGAGGAAGCCCATCGGTATGTTCTCACTGACTCTGGAGGAGTCATCGCCCTAAGAGGTCCGAAATGTGTGGAGACGATTTGCCGTTGGCTGCGTCCATCAGCCAGCGTTCTGTTGTCCTGACAAGCAATACTTTCAACGAGCAAAATCGCTCACTGGCGGCTCATGATGCGCTGACGCAATGAGGCTCGCTCAAGACGCCCAACTCTAGCACGAGTTCTTGGCGACTCTGCCAGGGCTTGAGTCTTTGATGACAAAAACGACTGTCGGCGCACGAACAACCGTGAGAACGGCAGTTTGGCGAAAGCTTGTCACGGAGCGAAAAGGTCGGACAAACGGAGACTCCGACGCTTGGACCGGTTGTCCGAGGGTGGCACAACCGGCACTGCTGACTCGATCGACAGCTCGGCGAGCAGCGTTGCTGGAAATTCGCAGTTCCATCGCAAGTCCGAACAAGATTGTTCGCGAACAAAACCGGGCAGACGAAGCCCCTGAAGTAAGGTTTCAGACAACGCCATCAGGTGGACTGTGCCCTACGACACACAAATAATCTTTTCGATCATCGAGTCGCGACACAACTCTGTCCGTTCGCCGCTGTCGCTTAGGGCGTAAATCACAGTGCCGTTCGTGTAGATCAATTGGCCGTTGGGGCGACGATCGTAGGCCAATACGTTCTCCGCAATGACGACCTCCGAGTTGTCAGTCGCTCGACGCACCATTTGCCAATCACGTGGCACCAACCCCTCACCGCGACCTTTTTCTGCCTGACGCAGCGCGCGTTTCGTGTCGATCATGTGTCCCCAAAGCATAAGGCCCCGATCTTGTGCCGTAGGTTGCCGTTGTCCCATTGAGGTCGCGAGGGGCTTTCCGCTGAACATCATCGAAAAGAAATTCAGGAAATAGCCAATTGCTCGGAGTAGTCGTAAAGGAAAGAGGCAGATGTCTTTCAGAAATTCGATCGGATCAACTCGCTGCTGTCCGAGCGGTTTATAGGGTCGGCGAATTAAGAGGGGCGATCCATCCGGCAACAACGTCGGTTGAAGCAAGTCGCTGTGCTCGTCACTGAGGACTGTTTCGACCTTTCCTTCGTGGTCCAAATCGAACCGCTCGATCGCATACGGTCCGATTCCGCGAAAATTCCCCGCCTGATTTCGTCCGATCGCAGCGGACTGGCAGACCAATTTGCGGCCATCACCTGCCACCCATGAGGGCATCTGGTCCAGCGAATCACCTCCCGCGACATGATTCCAAAAACGTCCTTCAGAATCGCTCACCGCAAGATGTGAAGAGCCATCCTCACGGCTCATGGAAATGGCCAACTCACCACAATCCGGATGGCAGACCAAATCGCGAGCGACAAAGCCATTTCTATGAATCAAACGCTTTTCAATGTTGGTATTGAGGTCGTACTCAAACAACCCGTTGACGTTTTCCATATCGAGAACATAGAGGAGCGTTCCCGGCCTTGATCCACGAGCTAAACCCGCAAACCGAATTCGACGGCGAGCATCGCCTGTATCTTCCCCTTCCCATTGGCTCCATTTGGGCGGGGCCATTCCCATGTTGCCCCACACGCCACTGCGAGCTCGCCAAGCATTGGAATTGCGATCCTTAGCCTGACGGTCCATCGCATCATTGGCAAATCGGCTTTCGACTTCACGAATCGGTTTCCCGGATTCTTTCACAAACAAACGGCCTTGTGACAAGAACGCGATCGTTGATTCCATGTGGTTCTCCTTTCGCGAAGTGAATTCTCAACGAAAAAACCCCGGACGGTTGATGACACTGAATCGTCACCATCCGACCGGGGTAAGAACGCTCCATATCGGAGAGTTTTCACGGTCACTTGCTTCACCAACTGCTTACTTTGCAGCAGCGGCGGCAGCGACCTTATTTGAGGCTTTGGCCAAGCGAGACTTGAGTCGCGAGGCCTTATTTTTGTGAATCAAGTTCTTTGAACCGGCTTGGTCCAAACGCTTGGAGACCTCAGTGAGCGGCACGGCTGTCGCCGCTGCGTCGGTCAAACCTGTCTTGAATTTCTTCACCAACGTCTTCAGGCTCGACATTTGAGACCGGTTTTGAAGTCGGCGTTTTTGGGCTTGGCGATCGGCTTTGGCTGCATTGCGATTGTTTGGCATGTCGTGATCTGAAAAATCTCAAGGGGAAACAAATGGGTCAGCAACACAAGACTGCCAAACTCAAGATCAAACTTAGGATTGGCAAAGGCGGGCGGATTCTAGGGAGGCTCTAATTCGATTGCCAGTCAGAGTCAGGTCTTACGCGAATTTGGCAAAGCGACCTACTTCTTGGCGTCATACCGCACTTTCACTGTCGTCCGAATTCCTCCACGCGGTGTGAAATCGGCGACGATCGTCATCCATCGCGGTTGGGTCAGCGATACCAAATCATCCAGAATGTAATTGGTCACTCGTTCGTAAAACGCCCCCTGATTGCGGAATTGTTGCAAGTAAAGTTTGAGCGACTTTAACTCATAGCAGAGACGATCCGGGACATAGCAGATCGTCAAGGTGCCGAAATCGGGCTGTCCTGTCTTGGGACACATGGAAGTGAACTCCGGACAAACCGTTTCGATTTCATAGTCACGGTCGGGGTAAGGATTCTCGAACGTCTCAAGAATTGCCCTCGAAATTTCACTCATTGCTGTCAAACCTCGTCATCAGATGCAGGCAGTTGGAAATTAGGAACGGGATTGTAGGAAGTGGCGTAGTTGGTGACAGGGAGCGAAGCCGCGAATTGGAGCGTTGATCAAACGGGTGGCGGAGATGACGCGGCGACATTGATTTTCTCAACAAAAACAGCCCCGAACCTCAGTTGGTTCGGGGCTGTTTGACGTCAATCAATCGCAGGTCGAAAAAGAATTATTCCTTCTTTTCTTCGGCTGGCTTTTCATCTTTCTTGGCGGCATCGTCAGCCGCCTTCTTGTCAGCAGCAGCCTTTTCATCAGCGGCCTTCTTATCCGCTGCGGCCTTTTCGTCAGCAGCTTTCTTGGCAGCAGCTTCGTCGGCGGCCTTCTTATCAGCAGCGGCTTTGACTTCGGCGGCTTTCTTTTCAGCGGCAACTTTCTCGTCGGCCGCTTTTTTGGCCGCAGCGTCGTCAGCGGCCTTCTTGTCAGCAGCGGCTTTGGCTTCGGCGGCCGTCTTCTCAGCAGCAGCCTTTTCTTCTGCCGCTTTCTTGGCCGCAGCGTCGGCAGCCGCCTTCTTCGCAGCGACGGCTTTCTCTTCGGCGGCTTTCTTCGCTCCGTCTTCGGCTGGTGGCGCTGGTGCAGCGACTTCTTCGTAGGGCTTTTTCACTTCCGCTGTAACAGGGGCCATGCTTGCAGCAGAGGACGCGGTTCCGTTGCAACAAGTGGCTGCTGGTTGGCAGCAGGTCTGCACGGGAGCCGGTTGGCAGCATTTGACTTTGACCTTCTTGCATTTCACCGGTTTGCAGCAATCTCGGGCGCTGGCAACAGAGGGCAGCAACAGGCTCGCGCCGGCAAGCAGGGACCACATGACTCGCTTCATCGTTTCGTTCCTTTTTTCTTGTTTCTTCTGGCAGGAAATAAGTGACAGGGCTGTCTCTAGCGGAACACGGCAAGCGATACGCGACCTGCCGGTTACCGACACGGGGTATGATGGAAACGCGCCCGCCCGCTCGCAAGCGTTACAGCGTCCTTTCCCCAAAGCAGGTCGGCGAGGAAACGTTTCGTACCGATTGTCCGAGGTCTTGAGTCATGCGTTGCGAAACGGCAACACCGCTTCAGAATCGCCGTGACGGAGTCTATCCGGGATTATCTCTGTCCCCATACAAGCCCGAAGCGCAAGCGAGTGAATGTGCCGAAATTGCTCGCTTGCGCATCGAGTTTGTGTGGAACAGCCTGCGGGGCGTTCACCCGGACTCAAGAATAATTCCAGCTAACCGCCGAAAGCTCCGTACTGTCGAATACCACGAGCAAGCGTCACTCGACACGTCACGAACAGCACAATGACCCAGGTGGACTCGATGGCCAACTCCAACAGCAGTTCTTGATGCGAGTACTTGCCCAACATGATGGCTGCGGGCACATAGGCCAAATACTGAAATGGCATGTAGCGAAAGCAACGCCCGAATGCTCCTAACCAATCCAGCGGGATCATGTGTCCCGACAAAAAGTAGTTGAACATCATGTAGATGAAGAGCAGCGAACTAACCTCCAAAAACCAAAAAGAGATCAACCCAATCCACGCTTCCAACAAGAAGCCGATCAGAAAGCTCAACAACAACGACACGACAAACCCGGCGATCGTGAACGCATCCGGCCAGCCGTCGAAATAGCCTCGGCAAAGCCAGAAGACCAACGCGAACGGACCGATAGCCACCACGTAGTAAACCACTTTGTGAGCAACTCGGTGCCAAAACAGATATCCCAGCATATCAATTGGCTGGGTCAGATACTTTTTGACGGTTCCGTCACGCACTTCGCGAGCAATTCCGCTCGCGAGTCCCGGCATGCTCGAAAACGCGCGGCCGATCATTGCCAATAAAAAGTACGCCACCATGTTCGCATAGCTGTAGCCATTCATACGAGCTGATTCGTGTGACGTTCCGACGGCGTAGATCGCGCTCCACAGAAAGATGTTGGTGACGATCGGCATGAACCGCACGAGCGTCGCAAACGCGAAGTCCCCGCGATACACGAACCGCTCTTCCAAGCAGGTCTTCAGAATGACCCAGTGAACTTGCCAAGACATAGCCGCCAACTAACCCGATGCATCTGCGAGGGCAAACGCTTCGAAAGTTAATGTTCCTTGAACCGAAGGTTCCGTAAAACGCCCGCCCTCGCTGACGTTCCGGGTTTTTGGCATTGCATTGCAGCCCACTTCGCGATCTTTGCGCCTTTACGGTGAATTCCGCCCCTCACAGCGCCGCGAAGTTCGCCAGCAATTGCAGACCGTGCTTCTGGCTTTTCTCTGGATGAAACTGAGTCGCCCACAAGTTCTCGCGACCAATCGCTGCGACGAACTTTCCACCGTGATCGCTTTCGGCAATCACGACATTGCGATCGTTAGGCACGACGTGATAGCTGTGAACGAAGTAAAAATGGGCATCTCGCGGAATCGCCTGAAACAATGCCGGCTCACCAACCATCTCCAGTTGATTCCAGCCCATGTGCGGAATCTTCAAATCCGGTTGATCCTGAAATCGAACCACTTTGCCCGGAACGATTCCTAGTCCCGGCCATTCGCCATCTTCGTAGCTGACATCAAACAGCAATTGCATGCCCAGACAAATACCCAAGAAAGGCTTTCCCATCGCAACGTGATTCAGAATCGGTGAGACCATCTCCTTGGTTCGCAATTCTTGAATCGCGTCGCAAAACGCCCCGACTCCCGGAAGTACGAGCTTATCGGCATCACCCAATTCAGCCGCGCGATCGCAAATGATCGCCTCGTACCCAAGCTTCTCGAATGCTTTTTGCACGCTGCGTAGATTGCCCATTCCGTAGTCAACGATCTTGATCATTATGTCTCACGCAACCCGTATCCAGAACCAAATATGTGAGGCCAATCGCCGGTCACAAGTAATCAACAACGCCCACAAAACGAGTCAGATCAACCCTCTGTTGCAACTCGCCAATTCCACTTCCATTCATTTCGGACAGCGACTATAACGCCGCCCCACTTGGCTGCCGAGCGCAGCCATCAGCCGCCGTAGCTCAGCTGGCAGAGCGATGCTTTCGTAAAGCATAGGTCCTCGGTTCGAATCCGAGCGGTGGCTCTGAATCAATCGTACTTACGGAATCGCAACAGCCGTCATTTCTCTCTGGAAATGAGGGCTGTTGCATTGGTAGCCCGGTTGCGGCGGATTGTGTCGTGAGGGTGCGTGATGACACCTGCGAATTGGCGATTTCCGATGGAGCGTGTCCAGCCTTTGGGCAACCAAAACCCGGATCGCTCGACTCCGTCTCGGATCGGCTGACGTATGCCAGAGCGGTTTCGATCCGTGGTGAGGTCACAGTTTGGCCGTGAGCCGCTTCGGTTCCAGTCGCGGACAGTGATACGGTCATTGTCCAGGGGATTGTCGGCAGTTTTGTGAGTCTGTCGGCCACGTCGCTGACCTATCTGTTTGTATATTTTGGCATGGTCAATCGGATATCGGAGTGTCGCATCAGTTCTTGAGCGGCTTTCGGACTCACCCCTGACTTGGAAAGCATCGTCGCGAACGTGCCTCGCAGAGCATGGAAGTCGAGAATGCCCGCTTCGGTTTCATAAGGGATGCCGGCCGCGTCCAGGTCGCGAGCCAGCATCGTCGCTGTCTTCTCACGCCACTCGCCCGGCCAGAGTTTTTGCGAAGCCGGTTTGACCGTGACTTTGTCTTTCGTGCGTGCTCGCTTGAACGACACGGAGGCGACCATGTCGGCGTCCGAATCTTGTTCTTTGTTCACGCCAGCGTTGTCGGTCAACCACTCGGCCAACAATTCGCCAGGTCTATCGGGATCGTGTTGACGACGGTTGAAAATGCGGCTATTCGCCAATCAATCACTCGAACGCTGATTGCTTGAGACGACTCCGTTGACGGGAGTCGTTTTGTTTGACACAGTTTGAATACGAACATATTCATTCTGTGGATCTGGCGAGATGATCTTGCCGATACTGTCGAAGGGCTTCTGTCATGCGAACATCAAATCCGTTGACTGATGCGGCGGTGTTGGCGTTCCTACAGCAAGTGCATCGCCAGCAACGACGGATGCCGTCGATCAGTGAAGTGGCGACGCATTTCGGACACAGTTCTCCGACTAGTGTGCAGCGGATTTTTGCTCGGCTTTGTGAGCAAGGATTGCTTGAGAAGCATGGGCATCAATACGGGTTGTCCGCAGCGGCAGTGAAACCAAAAGGGGTGGCGATCCTCGGACGGATTGCGGCTGGCCGACCAATGGAAGCGATTGAGGCTGTTGAGTCCGACGAGCGAATTGATCTCGGTGATGCGTTCGATTCGGATCGGCACTTCGGGTTGCTCGTGAAAGGTGATTCGATGATTGAGGCGCTCATTGGGGATGGGGATATCGCGATTATTCGGCAACAAGAGACGTGTCATGATGGCGAGATTGTTGCGGCGATCATTGACGGTGAGGCGACCTTAAAGCGATTCTTTCGGCGGAAGGATCACATTCTACTCAAGCCGGAGAATTCGCGGTTCAAGCCGCTCAAAGTCCGCGATGTGGAGATTCGCGGCGTCTTGGTCGGGGTGTTGCGGAGATACCAAACATGACCGCGCGCTCGGCGATTCTCGCGGATTTGTCGGCTCGCATTCGGCAGTTGGAACGAGCACGAGTTCGGACAGTGCGTAATATGCCTGTCTCGTCGTCTCCTGCCGTTGGGCTCAATCGACTGCTGCCGGATGTGATGTCGCTGCGTGGCGGGTTAATCGAATGGCTGTCCGACATGAAAGGGGCCGGTGGAACGAGCCTGGCAGTGCTGGCGAGCCAGTCAGCAATTGAAAACGAGCTGTGGGTCTTCGTCGATGGCCAGCAACAGTTGCACGCAGCGGGGTTCGCATCCTTGTCGTTGGATTTGCGGCGCATCGTGATTGTGAAACCCGAACGTTCAGCGGACGTGTTGTGGGCGGTTGAACAAGCCTTGCGAACACGCGGCATTGGAGCGGTGGTGTGTGAAGTTGATCGACTCTCGCAAGCAGCGTTTCGTCGCCTGCAACTGGCGGCAGAGACAGGTGGGAGCCTCGGCATCTTGCTGCGTCCGGAGCGAGTTCGGCATCAGCCGTCATGGGCCGAGTACCGCTTGCTGGTGCGACCGCTGGCGACGGCCGGTCCGCCGAGTGCCTCACGTCCTCGGCGGCGTTTGCTGGTCGAGGTGTTGCGAGGGCGGAAAGGGTTCACCACGGAATCGGTCATTGTGGAACTTGATGATGCAGACGGTTGCGTGTGTTTGGCTGCCGAACTGGCCTCTGCAACGACTGCGGTACGAGCGACCGGAGCTTAAGTCGCGCCCGGTGGTGATTTATTCGTCATCGGGAGGTCGCGGGCCGAGAGTTGTCTCGGCGTCTCGGTTGCCGTCGCAACAAGGGGTGACGCCCGGAATGCCGCTTGCCGAAGCGGAAGCTCTCATCGAACACCCGCCCGCCAGTGCTCAGACGGAAGTCCATGCTGCCGCTCGTGAGACCTGCTTTGAATCGTTGGACGTGAAAGGGGATGTTGCGGGACTGCGGCAATTGTCTCTGACCTGTGAGCAATTCACGCCGCAATTCGGAATCGAAGGCTCTGAGTTGCCAGAAAGTCTGTTGCTCGATGTCACGGGCTGCACGCATCTCTTCGGCGGCGATCAAGGGACGGCGGTCGGTCTCGCAACCAGTTTTCGTGAGCGAGGCTTTCAGGCTCGCGTGGGGATCACTCCGACTCTCGGAGCCGCTTGGGCCGCCTCACGATTTCTCGCGAAGCCTGAGTCACCGGCGGTTGTGACTTCGCCACAACTCCCCGATGCGTTGAGGCCGTTGCCGGTGGAATCGCTGCGGCTGACGCCATCAATCATTGCGACGTTGCATGAACTTGGCCTGCGGTCGGTCGGACAATTACGAGCGTTGTCACGAGACAGCTTGCCGTCGCGGTTCGGGCCGTTGCTGTTGAAGCGACTCGATCAAGCGTTTGGCGACGAGCCGGAATTGCTCGTGCCGGAGAAGCCACGCGAATCGCTCGTGGCCCGTTGGGTCGGCGAATTCCCGATCACGGATCGTGAGTCGTTGCATGGCGTCACTCGCGAGTTGCTCGATCAACTCTTGAACCGGCTCAAGCCACGTCGCGAGGGAGTGCGGCAGTTGCGATGCGAGCTTCGTGATTCCAGCGGTCGGCTCCATGAATTTCGCATCGGCTTCGTTGCTCCGGCTGATCAGGCCAAGCACGTTTTTGAAATGCTCTGCCTGCAATGGGAGCGAGCCGCTCTGCCGGATGAAATTACGATCGTCCATTTCGAGGCGACGGAGACCGAACCATTGCACGTCGTTCAACGCGACTTGTTCGGACACGAACTCGACACCGACAGCCAGCGTGAAGTCGTCACGTTGCTCGATCGGTTGAGCAACCGGCTCGGTTCTCAAGCGGTGGTCAGAGCACGATTGCTGCCGGAAGCTCAGCCAGAGTTGGCGGTCGCGTTCGAGCCGTGGGTGAAGAATCAGAACAACATCAGCCGGGACGCGCTAGCGTCTGGTTCTGATCGCGACAAACTGGACGCTAGACGCGCTAGCGTCTGGTTCTGATCGCGACAAACTGGACGCTAGCGCGTTCCGGCTCATCAAGGCAACGGTTCGACCGACGCATTTATTCTCGCCACCACAACCGATCGAAGTCTCCATCGCCGGGCCGGAAGGGGCTCCGTTGTCGTTCTGGTGGAACCGTCGCGAGCACCGAGTCATCCGTAATTGGGGACCGGAGCGAATCGAAACCGGCTGGTGGCGAGAGTCCGCCGTGTGTCGCGACTACTTCCGAGTCGAGGTTCAGACCGGCCATCACTTTTGGATTTTCCGGAGCCTCGACGACCGAGGTTGGTTCATTCACGGCACGTTCGATTGAACGACTGAAGAGGCGATCCCATGCCCCGATTCACGACATCACGGCGCGGTCTCATACGGTTCCGGCAGCGCGATCCGCGCATAAGTGGTCGCAAAGTGTTGAGCCATGTGTTCGCGATACGGCGTCAGCAACCGCGCCACTCGTTGGCCGTTGGCGATCAACTCTTCCAAAAACTCGCGACGGATCGTGTGCAAGTCACGCAAGTCAACCAACGATTCCGGAAACCCCGGCCCGTTCGGAAGGAAATACCAACCGTAAATTCGGTGCGTCCGAATTTGCTCGCGGATCATTGCAGCTTTGAGAACGCCGTCATCGACCAATTGCTGAGCTTCGTAAACCACCGCCACGACGACTCGCGACGTTTTTGCTTGAGCCAAGTCACACGCTTGTGTCACCGTGATGATTCGCATGGGACGCTCAACCAATTGACGACTCTCTCCAAAACCTTCACGCAACAAAAGTGGACAATCCGTGAAGAGATCCCCCTGAGACAACGGGCGATTGTCGAGATTCGATTCCCAAATCATTCGAGAACATCCTCGCCAACCGTGATGAAAACGGGATCGGGCAGGTATGGGCCAGTCGCTTTTCGCGCTTTCACCGGGCTCGCTGGTCCTAAATACGGCAGATCAAACGGAGCGGAAATCGATTCGTCAGGCCAGAAACCGCCCGGTTCGCGAGTCCAAGGTTTTGTCGGAGCCACTGAGTCGGTTGTCGTCGGCTTCAGCACCGTCAGCGAGATGTCCACTTCAATCGGCTCGGACGGCAAATCAGCCGGGTCGAGCAACTGAATCCAACCATCCGGACGGAGCACTCCATGAGCCACCAGCGTTGTCGACATGTCGCAAACCCTTTTCGCAATTTGTCCGAGAATCGGATGACGGGAGCAGCATATCGCGATCGTCCGGAAACGTCATGCCGAATCCCTTGCACAGTGGAGTCTCACCATGCCTGAAAAGCCTCTGACAAAACGTTCGGTTCCGTTGCCCGTGGCCATCAAAAGAACGCCGCTTGCGACGCCAGAACAGCGCTATGCCGAACTTCATTGCCGCTCGAACTACTCGTTTCTGGAAGGGGCTTCGCATCCTGACGAATTGGTAACACGGGCCAGCGAACTCGGACACTCGGCGATCGCTATCACGGATCGCAACAGCGTTGCAGGGGTCGTGCGAGCACACGTTGCCGCAAAAGAGCACGGATTGAAGCTGCTCATCGGAGCCGAAATCACTCCTGCGGATTCGCCGCCAGTCATCCTGTGGGCGATCGATCGAGCGGGTTACGGTCGCCTTTGCCGCCTCATCACACGAGGACGACGGAACGCTCCCAAAGGCGAATGCCGGATCACGTTGTCTGAGCTCCTCGAACATGCCGAAGGGCTATTGGCGGGTGTTGTGTTACGTCGCCTTCACGCTCCGCGTGATGAGCCGAACGCGCCATCGACGCCGCCTCAAATTTCAACGTCAAACTCATCGTCAGCTCGTCACGCGGAGCGTGACGGCGACGTAGAGCGGCTCCGCGAAGCGTTCGGTGACCGAGCGTACTTGTTGGCGGAACTGCATCGCGGGCCGGACGATGATCGGCAACTGCAACGCTGGATGGCCGACGCGAAACGGGTTGGCCTGCCGCTTGTCGCGGCCAACGACGTCCATTGTCACGTTCGCGAACGTCAGCCGTTGCAAGACGTGCTCACGGCGATTCGATACGGCTGCACCGTCGCGGAACTTGGCGAGCGACGATTCTCAAACGGCGAGCGGCATCTGAAATCTTCCGCCGAAATGTCGGCACTCTTTGCAATGTGTCCCGATGCCGTTGCTCGGACTATCGAGATTGCGGATCGCTGCCAATTCTCGCTCGACGAACTTCGATACGACTACCCGGAAGAGTTGTGCCCACGCGGGCTGACACCGATTCAACATCTCATCAACCTGACGTGGCGGGGTGCGAAAGACCGTTACCCACGCGGCGTGCCCGACAAGGTGCGGCGTCTCATCGAACACGAACTCACGCTCATCGGCGAGTTGAAGTACGCCGCCTATTTCTTGACGGTTTGGGATTTGGTTCGCTTTGCTCGCGAGCGAAACATTTTGTGTCAGGGGCGCGGCAGCGCAGCGAACTCCGCCGTCTGCTATTGCCTCGGTGTGACGTCGGTTGATCCCGATCGAATCGACGTGCTGTTTGAGCGATTCATCAGCAAAGAGCGGAACGAAGCTCCCGACATCGACGTGGACTTTGAGCACGAACGCCGCGAAGAAGTCATTCAATACCTTTACGAGAAGTACGGCCGCGAACGGGCCAGTATGACGGCGGCTGTCATCTGCTATCGACCTCGCTCAGCCATTCGTGACGTCGGCAAAGCACTCGGCCTGTCGCTCGATCGCGTCGATTCGCTGGCCAAGCATGTCGATCACCTGCACGACGCGGAACATCTCGCCGCTCGCATTCGCGAAGCGGGGCTGCCGCCGGAATCGCGGCTCGGCGGCCAATTGGTATCGCTCGTGACGGAACTGCTCGACTTCCCGCGCCATCTGTCGCAACACGTTGGCGGCATGGTCCTCACACACAGTCCGCTCTGCGAAGTCGTGCCGATCGAGAATGCGTCGATGCCCGGACGCACGGTCATCGAATGGGACAAAGACGATTTGGATGCTCTCGGCATCTTGAAGGTCGATGTGCTGGCCCTCGGCATGTTGACGGCTATTCGTCGCTGCTTCGATCTGGTTCAGCGACATCACCAGCGACATCTGACGCTCGCCAACATTCCGGCTCACGACCCGCGCGTGTTCGACATGATCAGCCGAGCGGACACGACGGGCGTTTTCCAAATTGAATCGCGCGCCCAAATGAGCATGTTGCCGAGATTGCAGCCTCGTTGCTTCTACGATCTTGTCATCGAAGTCGCGATCGTTCGTCCCGGCCCGATTCAAGGGGATATGGTGCATCCCTATTTGCGTCGGCGATGCGGCGAGGAGCCGGTCGAGTATCCTGACGACCGCATTCGAGCCGTGTTGGAAAAGACGTTGGGCGTGCCGATCTTTCAGGAACAAGCAATGCGGCTCGTTGTGGTCGCCGCCGGATTCACTCCCGGTGAGGCCGATCAACTTCGCCGGGCGATGGGCGCTTGGCGTCGTCGCGGAGTCATCGACCAATTTCAAAAGAAGCTGATCGACGGCATGACCGCGAACGGTTACTCCGCCGACTTCGCCGAGCGTGTGTTTCGCCAACTCCGTGGGTTCGGTGAGTATGGTTTTCCGGAGAGTCACGCTTGCTCGTTCGCGCTGCTCGTGTGGGCTTCGGCATGGCTCAAGCATCACTATCCGGCAGCCTTCGCCGCCTCGTTGTTGAACTCACAACCGATGGGCTTCTACGCCCCCGCTCAATTGGTGGCCGATGCCCGCAAGCACGGAGTCACCGTGTTGCCGGTGGACATCAACCGGAGTGAGTGGGATTGCACGCTCGAACGACATCATCCAGAAAAACCGCTCGCTCTGCGATTGGGCTTCTGCATGCTCAGCGGCCTTTCACCGGCAGATGCCAACAGCATCGTCAGCGCACGCGGCCCTGGCCCTTTCACTTCTATGGACGACTTCTTTCATCGCACGGGCGCAAGCAATTCGACCGCCACTCGTCTCTCGCGAGCCGATGCGTTTCGTTCCCTGCAACTCAACCGCCGCGAATCCCTGTGGCACGCCCTTCCCGATCCCGATGCAGGGCCACTGTTCGATCAACCGAAATGTGAGCCGCTTGATGATGCCGAGCCGCTGCCCGCACTACCGCACCTCTCCGCAGTCGAAGAAGTCGTCTCCGATTACCGCACGGTCGGGCTTTCGTTGCGCGGCCACCCAATAAAATTCCTGCGTCCGCGTCTGCAAGAACTGCAAGCCGTCCCCGCTTGGAAGCTGGCTTCTTGGCCGAACGGCAAGCGAGTCACCGTCGCGGGCTTGGTCCTGATGCGTCAACGTCCCAGCACGGCGAAAGGAATCACGTTCGTCACACTCGAAGACGAAACCGGAACAACCAACCTGATCGTCCGCCCCGACGTCTGGGAACAACACCGGCAAGTGGCCCGCACCGCCAGCGTGATGCTCGCCACGGGACCGCTCCAACGTGAGGGCCAAATCATCCACGTCCTCGTCACTCAACTCCGCGATCTCACCACCGAACTCGCCGATCTGCAAACTCACTCGCGAGACTTCCGCTAATTCACCAAGTGCGGCCAGCAACGAGCATCAACCCAATCATTCTCAATCGTTCGCGGAACCGGAATCACTTCCATCTCGTCATCGGGAAACGGACGAAGCAGCGGCAACAAACACGACGGATCATCAATCGAGTGATCCAACCAAAGCCCGTATTCCTCCGGACGCAGAATCACCGGCATCCGCCTTTTGTCGTGAATCGCTCCCACCAATTCGTTGGCCACCGTCGTCACGATCGCACACGAATCAACCGTGATCGGTTCGCCGGATGGATTTCGTGAAGTCCAACGATCCCAAATCCCCGCAAACGCAAAACAGGCTTGCTGAGGCACTCGAAAAAAATATCGCTCCTTGATCTTCGACGTGATCGCCTTCCACTCATACCAACCATCAACCGGAACAAGACACCGACGACGACGAAACGACTGCTTGAACATCCCGCTCGAATCCAGCTTCTCCGCCGTCGCATTGATCGGCTGCGGTACAAAGTCCGCCGACTTCGCCCAAGCCGGAAGCAAACTCCATCTCAATGAAGTGACTTCACGACCTTCATCCCCACAACGAACCACGTAAATCGAGTTCGTCGGTACGATATTCGACCGTGCCTCGAAACCACTTTCCCAAGCAATCTCAAACATTTTCGCCAGAATTGCGGCGGGAGTTCGCAACGTAAATCGGGCACACATAAATGGTCCTCTCCGTCCATAATCCAAACTTGTTAGCTATCTAACAAATGAAATCTCCACGCCTCATCGACTCCAGATTGGTGTCAAAGATTCAGTAATTAGAGGTGACCACCGACGTCATCGTCGGTGTCTCCCGGTTTGGGCTCGACGAAGTACTCGTCACCACATCGTCGCAGCGACCGACCATTGTTCCATCATCGTCAACATGCAGTTTATCGCTGGTCAGTAATCAGTCGGCAACAATGCATAGATCGCTCCTCCGGAACCGTTTTCGATGAACCAAAGATTTTCTTGTTCGCCTGCTGAATCGAAGATTTGCAGATCATCGAGCCCACCGTGTTTCACTGCCGATTCTTGCAACACCTGCAAGCACGCGAGGATCATCTCTTGTCCGTACATCTCGATCGCGGCCGGAGTCGCGACGAGCGGCTTTGCCTCGCTCGGCATGAACATCTCTCGTGACTGTGGATCGTCGAGCGGAATTTCCTGCGGCCGAAGAGTCGGAAGCGTTGTCATGGCGTCAGGGTTCCACAGGTGATTTGCCGCGTCAAGCTTTTGTAAGTGACGTGTCGTTCGTAAAAACGCTCTGCCTCCAGTGCAGAGCGTTTTTCCTGAAAAGGGTTGTCCTGGTCGCATTCAGACGGCCAGTTGCATGAGCTTGGCGACTTTCTGGTCGGCCTCAACGCGATCCCCGGCATACCGGAGTTTGACGTTGAGGTGTGTCAGAACATCAACCAGATTCCACAGCGTGAAGGGCTTGCCATCGTGGCCGAGTTGCTTCACGGCCCGCTCGATCGTGTCGCGAGGCAGGCTGTGTTGGCTCAGAAACTTCAGGGCTTCGTCGCTGTCTGAAGCCACGGTCGTCGCCATCGCTTTGCGGACGGCCGTTGCGAACGAGTCTTTGCGTTCATCGCGGCGCTCTTGCAACGCTTGAATCATCCGCCGAATTTCCAGCAGCGATTCACGAACGTTGCCCGTGTGCTTGCGAGTAAACTCGACGACGTTGGTCGCGTCCCACACGATATGGTTCTGGCAAATTCGCTGGTACCAAAATGTCGAGATTCCCAGTGACCGACGCCCGACCTCAGAGTTCCAGCAGAAGAATCCGGGAGCGAACGCTTCTTCGCCAATCTCGATCCAGCCGGCGGGATCAATGAGGAACGCGAATAGGTCTTGTTCCCCGCAATACAATCCCGTCGCACCGGTCATGGCAGTTTGCGGCGGCGAGAACTCGCCGGCGCATTCGGCCAATCGCATTCATGATGACGAGACAACACCGTTGCCATGTCGTCAAGCACAATGTCGGGTATCGGAAATAAGCGATGGCTCACAGCACGTCGCTCTCGATGCGGATTGTCTCAGTCCGCAATCGCCTTGATGAAAGCTTCGCGGGCGTCGTTGCAAAAGACGACTGTGACTTTTGTCGCGAGGTCGTCCGACAAATCGAAGAGCTGCTTCCGCGACGATACCGGCATCAAGACGATGGAGGCTCCCTTCTCGATGGCAAGCTCGACGATGTCGATGGCGTTGTGCAGAAGATCCACGGAGCCGCCCAAGTTGATCCCGCCAACGACTACGAGTCCGCCACGCAAGCTCTTGTTGATTAGAGCCGAACACATCGCCAAGAGAGCGGCGACACCCAATGCGTGTCCGGTCTTGCTGGTGTCGAATGCTCGAAGCTGGACTGAGAACTCATGCTCACGGGGGTTGCGATCGCCGACCAATTCGCTGGCTCGCGAATACAGGTTTGCTTCCGCGTACTTCACCGACTCAGTGAATGCTTGCGGTGACGGGCGATTCAGAATTCTCACGCCGCTGCCTGGGCCTTCGGTGACTTCGATGCGGTAGAGGCCAGAGCCTTCATCTTGGCCGCTGGGACTGATCGCCCACACTTGGCCCGGCGGGAGCGGATCGCGGCCGATGTGATCCTCGCTTTGCAGTTCGGGTGTCACGACGAATTTCTCGACACCGTCTTGGCCGAGCGTGTAGCTGAACTGCGTGTTGCGGAATTCGGCGTTTCCAATCCGCTTCTGTTGTTCTTTGACGCGACGGCGGCATTCCAGAGCCAAGCGAACTGCCCATTCCAAGTCGTCGTCGGGAACTTTGTCATCGGGGCAGGGATGAATGAGTTTCAGCAAGCCGTTGATCGTCTTCGTCACGGCGTTCTGATCGCGACCACTGAGGGCTCCGCCATAACTCAGGCGGCACTTGAAGTGCCGAGACTCGGCTTTGACTTCGCAGCCTGCTCCAGCACTCACTCATAAAATCGGAAACCAAGCCGAAGTGGTTGGTCTTGATCGCCTCGCTGATCTTGGGCACGTCCCAGCCGGGCAGATAGCAGTGAATGCGGTCCATCAGGGCGGTGTCGTTTCGCATCTCTGGCGGCATCGGGCCGAACAGGTGGCCGATGCGCTGTTGATGCTGCACGTCAACCTCGAAGTTGCCCACCATCACGATGCTGCCGTAGGCCCGAATGCTTTCCTTGCCGCGGCTGAACTCGCCCGACTCCATGTAGCCCTTCATGATGTTGACGCCGTCCTTCTGATCGAACGACACGCCGGACACTTCGTCGAAACAAACCACGTCGTACTGGCACACCAGCCCACGCTGGCCCGATGACATATTCACGAACATGCGAGCGACCGTCGCCTTGCCGCCGCTGACGAGATGGGCATAGGGCGAGATTTGCTGGAACAAGTGCGACTTGCCGGTGCCGCGTGGTCCCAACTCGACGATGTTGTAGTTGTTCTCGACGAAGGGAATCATTCGCAGCAGCATCGCGTCCAGGTTGCGGCCGGTGATCTGAGTCGGCTCCAGGCCGATACTTCGCAGAAGGAATTGTTTCCATTCGGCGGTCTCAAAACACCGTCGCCCTTCGTACAAATTATCCAGCACGTCCCGCTTGCTGAGTTGAATCGGCCGCAGGCCCGTCACGGAAAACGGTCTGCCGTTTTTTTCTTCGGCGATGATCGCGTCGTAGCTCAGGTCGATCTCGGCGTAGAAGCCGCCGGTCAGCATTCGCTCGTTGTCGTGGACCAGCTTGTCGCCGATGCACACGTCCTTGAGCTGCAAGCTCGGCAGCGCCACGAGAAACGAGTTGGACTTCGTGTCGAGCCGTGCGGAGATGATGTCGATGATCTTGACCATGCCGGTTTCGCGAGCACGGGCTTTGAACAACTCTTCCTCGCCACTGCGAACGGCTCGGTCGCGAAGCTGACGTTCGACGATCTGCAAGCCTTCTTGAATTTCTTGCTCGTCGATACTGGCGCAATAGCGGCCGAGCAGAAATTCGCAGACGTACGTTGGCACTGGATACTGGCGAGCAAATTTCCGCACGAGGTCTTTGCGGACGATATAGCCATCGAACGCCTTGGCCGCGATTCGGTCCAGATTATCGAGTTCAATCGCAGCCATTTAACCTCCCACCGTGACCAGCATTTTATCCAGCACACTCCCGAACGAGTCGAGCAACACGAGCGTTGCACTTCGTTCGCGTGCTTCCGCGTCTGCAAGCAACGCGACGTTTCCGTCATGGCCGACGGGTTTGGAAGCCTTCGACTCCAATAACGAAGTCGTCGGATCGGCAGCCTTCTCGCGAAGATCGACATGGCAACCATCGAACTTTCCAATGACCACGATTTTGCAGCGCAGTCCCTGCCATTTGATGGTCTCGAATTCTGCCGACGCCACCGGTTCCGCGCCAGCCTGAATCGAAAACTGCGGCACGACACATTCTTGCAAGCTCAGTCCGCCGTGGTTGAATTCCTGTCCGGCGATGAACGAGCTGATCCCTTCGGGGCAAGCGATCGTGACGTCCTCGGACCAGAACCAATTGAACGTGGGCAGGTTCACGGTGGCCGATGGCTTCACGACGGCACAACGGCCCCAGCGCGTCGCGGTGAGATACTTCGGCAGGTCGCTCTTCGGCAGGCACTTCGGCACCAGCAGCCAGCCGTGGTCGGTGACGACACGCACTTCTCGCCAACCGGCGGCGAGCAGCGATTCGATGCGGTGCGTCAGTGATTCGATCAATTCAGGAATCCGGCGAGCGAGATTGATCCCATCCTTGTGGCCGGTCGAATCGATGTTGCCGAATTCCGCCCACGCACGCCCAGCGGGATTGCCCACATCGTTCACACCGAGAACTTGAATTCCGTCGTCGTCCAACAGGCTGCGAAAGCGATCAATCGTTAGTTCTTTGCTGTCGAGTGCGATGGATGGCCGAAACTCTTCGCCTGCGGTCGTGCCCATGATCTTGCCAGCGACCGGCGACACCGCCGGTTTGGCCGTCGGAGTCACGGACGGCAGCGCAGCGAAGTGATGTTGCTCAGTGATCTGGCCGACGCGGTTCGCCAACGCGGCTTTGAGCTTCTGCCCCACGTCGTAACGGAGTCCGTCCGCGAACAAGACGCAGACACCGGCGGGCACAACTCCAAGTCGGGGCACTTCGCGGCCGGGAAGCGGATTGTGTTTCACACGTTCTTGAAATAACTCGGCGGCGTCTCGCAACCACGGAGTGTAAACGTCAGCGATTGCCGCACACACGGCGTCTCGATCTGGTGGCAGTGACACGGCCGCCAAGCTGTCCAACACGGCCGCATCGGCATGCCAGCCTCCGTCTGTGTAAACGCGAACCATGTCGGCGGTCGTCGCACCGGTGAGCGGTGACTGCGTGACTTCAGCCAACGTCGCGAGATGTTGAATCGCATTGGCCAGCGGTGTTCGACTGAGTTTTGACCAAACCCAATCCCGACGGTTGCGATGCTGGCTCTCCAGCTCAATCAAATTCTTCCTGGCCTGACCATCGGATGCGGAAGTCAGAGACGTGAGCGTCTCGCGCAGCGAGGCTTCTTCGGCCTCGTTGTCTTGCGGCCATGCTTCGGCGTGGAGTTGTCCCAACAAGTCTCCCGACTTCGGTGTCGGTTTGGCTCGACGCAGTAGTTCCAACAAGCCAGCGTATCGCGACGGTGCGGCGGCGAAGCGTTTCCAAGCGGTCTTCCATGCCGGCTTGTCTTGCGCGCCGAGCAGTTCGGCACCGACAAGTTCGCCATCGCGAGCGGGATCGAAGCCGTAGTCCGCAATGCACCGGCTGCACAGAGTTTCCCAGCGTGTCGGCTCCCAGCGGCCCCTCGCTCCCTTGGGATCGGCGAGCCACGAGAGCAAGTCATCGGTCTGATCGTCGCTAATCAGCGAATCGAAGTAGGTGCTGTTGAGTTCGCCGCTGGCGGCTTTCGTTCGCAGCTCTTCGACCGGAACGTCGATCAGCTTGTCGATCGCTCGGCGAATCGAAGTTGCGGTGGCTGCGTCTCGAGCGATTTTCAATTGCAGGCCGCCGTGATTGGTCTGCATGAACGCGGTCACGGTCCAGTCCTTGCTGTTCTGCTGTGACCAGAAGACGCCGCGATATTGCAGTTCCGCCAGCGGCTTGAGTTCTTGAGGGCACTCTTCCGTGGCTCGCAATGTCGCTCGGCTGACGCCGGGGAGGTAGATGATTGGCACGGCGTCCGATGCCCAAGTGATTTCGGGGATCTTCGCGGAGAGAACACTCCGCAACCAAATCGCCGGGCCGGTGCGGTTGGCTTTGCCGTAGGGGCCGAACGTCAAAAAGTACGGCAGCATCGCACGCAGACGCGGAACGAGCCGTTCCCATTCCCGCTTTTCATCGGGCCACAGAATCGCGGCAGGAGCCACGGCGTCGTCATGATGGTATTCCGCCGCCTTTTGGAGCGAGGCCAACAGCGCGTCGAAGACAGTGAATGCCGTGGTATGGGTCGTCACACTCACCACAATCGCCTCACGGGATACGCATCGAAGTCGTCATCACTGCTGATGACGGAGATGTCTTCGACCATCGCTTGAGCGATGATCAGCCAATCGAACGGGTCGCGGTGATGCAAGGGGAGCGTTGTCAGGACGGCGGTGTGTTTCGGTTCAACCGGCAGAATGACGAAGCCGTATTGGTTCAAGCACACGTCAATGAAGTCGTCGTAGGGTTGATTCAGCACCAGCTTGCCAATGCAAATTTTGATCGCGATTTCCCAATAGGAAGCCGGGCTGATCAAGATCTCGTTGGACGAATCGAGGATCAGCGTTTTGGCCGTTCCGCTCAGTCGCGGATCGGACAGCGTGTACCACAGCAAAGTGTGGGTATCGAGAAGATGCCTCACTGCATGTACTCCGCGAAGTCCTTCAGGTGTTCGTCATCCTCGGCAACGATCGTCAGCATCCCTTTGCACAACCCCGGTTGAGGGCGTTGTCGGACGGCAGGCTTCTGGCTCATCAGCTTGGCGACCGGTTGATCGTTTTCCGTAATGACCACGGAATCGCCCGGCGTGAGGTGGTGAATCAAATCGGGCAAGTTGGCTTGAGCCTCTTGCAGTGTCATTGTCGTGGACATCGCGTTTCTCCATTCGAGAGTCGGGGAACGCATTCAATTTACCGTTTCGCCGCCCGGCTGTCAGTTTTTAGTTGTTGGTCTTTCGCCGCTTGCTTCTCCGCGTTCGTCAAATGCACGTCATTCACACGGTCGCCGGTGAATTGGCCGTTGGCCCAGAACCACGGGTACTCGTCCTCGTCTCGCTGCGGTTCTTTGCCTCGGTCTTTGGTCCATTTGATGTTGGGAGTCTTGCGGAGGATGCCGGCCTCGATGAACGGGCGGATGTTCATGCGGACGCCGTCGTTGAGGTCGGGGTGCCAGCCGATGGGTTGTTCGGCGAGCGGTTTCCAGCGGACGAAGATGTCGTAGGGCGGTTCGCCGGTGAGGATCAGTTTCAGTTTGTCCTGCAACGCTTGAGCGGCGGCGAGTCGCAGGTCGGCTCCGGTCTTGCCGGTCTTGGCTTGAGCGGCTTGGGCGTTGATCCAATCTTTCAAGTAGGCGTAGGTCAGGTTCTCCAGCGCCTTGTGGTTGAGCTGGTGATAGTTGACCAGACAGGCGAAGCCGTCTTTGCGTCCGTCCCAAATCTGCCATAAGAACGGCCGGTTGCCGAACAGTTTGCAGTGCTGCTCGAAGAACGCATTGCGGAGCCACTCGTCGAGCGTCGTGCCCGGCGGGCAACCCGCTTCGGTGAGCAGACCATGCAGCACGGAGTTCGACCACTTCGGGCCGTAGGCGGCATGAAGCAGTTCCAGCAGTCGTTCCGACGCGGCCGTTTCACCGCGCACGGACGGGATGGGGACGAGTCCATCTCGATCGGCGAGCGGCAGCAATTCTTCGCAGCGTCGGACGAGGTCTCGTGCGCGTGCGCTCAGACGCATGGGACTTGCCACGCTTTCGCCGCGATTGCCACCAACCCCACCGAGCTTGCCTCGGTGGTTTTCGGGCTTTTGCACTACGCTTGCCTCACTCGTAGTGCAAAGGCCCGTGTCCACCGAGGCAAGCTCGGTGGGGTTTGTGCCATCTTCACCCGCGCGCGGTAGAGCGCCCTCCGGGTCGCCACAGTCCTCCACCTCCGCCGACCAGCGGTAGCCCAAGAGCCGCGCGACGGCGACTTGCAGCGGTGCGGTAGACGACTCCGGCCGCCCGTGAAACAGCCACTGCGTCGGATCATCGCTCTCCGGCTCCGGCAACCCGTCCGGATATTTTTCCGCCGCGACTTGCTGCCAGTACGCGAGATCGAATGGGACTTCGATCAGTGCTCGCCGAACCTTCAATGCTTGGTCAATTTGCCGAACCATCGTCGCGTAGTCGGGCGAGGAGCAAAGACACCAAATCGCACTTAACGCATCGGACGATTTCGGGATGATCACGACCGTGTTGTCGTCATACAGTTCGCCGAGATAGAGCGTGACCTTGAGGTCGCGCATTGCGCTAACCGCAATCCCGGAATTGCCCCAAGCGGCGGTTCCGCGAATGGCAGCACCTTGCTGTTCCCGAGTGATGACGGAGCCGTTGCTCCTCCAACAGATGACCTGCTCACAACCGCTGTAGAGGGCAGTTGCATCGACTGTGCTTTGAAAGCAGCGCAACCCCACTTCTTTCGAGTGCGGTTCCCAATGGAAACGCACATAACGAACTGCATCTCCGGTCTGAAGGCCGTTTGCAAAGTTCGCAAACGCGGAAACCAACGTGATCTCACTGTCTGTTGTGAACAAGACGCGACACTCGGCGTTCTTTATTTGTGAACCCTGGTCAACGATGGTGATCTCCACGGACATCTCGCCGCGGAGCAGGGCGGCCTTTTCACTGGCCTCTTTGACTACGGAGACGTCGATACCGCCCATCGTCGCGATGTCGCTCGGCCTGGATAGCGACAGTGCGATGAGGGCCGCGTTGACTACTTCGCCACTGATGGTCTCGAACGCTCCCGGCCCCAGCCGCGCGATGAGGTTCCATGTCTGCTGCTTGAGCAGCGATTCGCGCAGCTTGGTGTAGCTCGTGAGGAACAACCAATTCTGCGGCGTGACCAGCGCGGTCGTGCCGTCCTTCTCGCAGAACTCCAGGCACCGCTCGACGAAGGCGGTGGCGAGGTCGGCTTTGCTGTTCGGGTAATGCTGCTCCTGATGTTGCTTGAGCGTGTCGTCCTGCTTGCCTCGGCCGAAGTACGGGACGTTGGTGATGACCAACGTGTATTCCCCGGCCAGCAGTTCAGCCGCCTTGACCATGCCAGCCGCCGCGACCGCTCGCTCGTGCGCATCGTCGTCGCTTTGCTCGGCCGTGAGCGCGGCGGACAGGTAGGGCCGCAGCGTCTCGTAATCGGCGGAGATCAACGTCGCCGACAACTGGTTCGGATCGATCAACGAACCGAGCGTCGGCGCGTCGGAAAAGAGCGCGTGCAGATTCCGCAGCCCGTTCAGGATCGGCTCGCGCGACAGGACATTCATCGGGTGCCCGGATTGCTCGGCCAGCTTCAACCACTCGTCCTCTGACGCCTGCGGCCCAACTCCCGTACAGGCAATGTTGAGCATTGGAAGCACGCGATAGCCGAGCGGCTGACCGTCTTCGCCTGAATACTTCCACGCTGCCACAGCCAAAGCGAACGCCGCGATCTGCGTGCATCGCGGGTCGAGTTCCAAGCCAAACAAGTTCTCACGCAACACGGCATCGCACGCCTCGCGAGCCGTCAGCCCCTCATCGTGCATCCGCAACGGCACGAGCAGATTGAACGCCGCCACCAAAAAATGCCCGCTCCCACAACACGGGTCGAGCAGCGTGAACTCCTTCAACGTCTTCGGCCAACCCTCGAAGGTGCCTGCGGCAGGGCGGAAGGAGTTGTCAGTTGTCAGTTGTTGGTTGTCAGTACGGACGAAGCGGAGGTAGTCCCACTTGACGCCCGGCACCTCCGCGGCCCTTCGCGCTTCTTCTTCACTGGCAACTGACAACTGACAACCGACAACTTTTCCCCACCACCATGCACCGAGCGTGTTGTGCAACAGGAAGAGCTTGTGAGTTTTTCACATTTCAACGAATTCGATACGACTTCACCAAAAAACGACCTCATAGGATTGTGCAGGATCGACGATTGACTGTCAGCTTGAACGAATCGTCGTCCCCAAAAACCACTGAATCGAAAAAATCACAAGCTCGAACTGCACCATGTAGTCCTCGGTGAAAAGCTGCGTCACCGAAGAGATGGTGCGGCTATCAATCTTGTTGCCGCTTTCATTGACTGCTTTCATTGACTGCTTTCTTCCGACTGGTCTGCCAGAACTGATACACCCAGCCGAGACTGTCGTCCGCCAAAAAAGTCTCTCGCGGCAGACTCGCCAGCGACTTCTCCAACGCGAGGCGATGCTCCGGCGCGAACTCGATCTCCAGCAACACGTCGTCCGTCCGGAACACCTGCGGCAACATCTTGCTGGCATACCGAGCCGCGAGCACGAACCCATTCGGTGCTCCTTCCGACGCGGCGAGTTCCTCGCATTCCTCCAAGCTGACCGCGACCCCATCCGGGTGCATCAGCAAATGATTCTCCGCGAGGAATCGAGCGAAGAGCATCCGATGCCAATACTCATAGCCCAACTCCTGAGCGAGTTGGTCGATCGTCTGCGACTTGTTCGGCAACTGCGAATCGCCCGCCTGCCGCCCACGAGCACGCAGCCGATTCCGCAACACTTTCTCCGCCGGCTTGAAATGAGCGTGCGGCTCAGCCACATCAACCGCTCGCCTTTGCACGCTTCCTCGGCCTTCTCACGAGCCTGTTGGCAAACGGTGTCGAGTTGCGAGCGAAGCTTGGAATCGAGAGCAGGCATAATGGGTTTCTTCAGGAGTCAGACGCAGAGTCCACATCAGTCGGCGGATGCTCAGTCAAATTGCGATTGGCCATGATTTGAAGGAAGGCGACAGGGTCCAAAATCGTGAGGCCGGAAAATTGCTGCCGAAAAGTTGCGTCCTTCATCAAGTCGAGAAGGTCCAGGTCGCGGCTGACCAGAAACTCTGCGTTCGCGGCAATCGCGACGTTGAGATACCGCTCATCTTTCGGATCACGCGGCAAGGAATAAGCACTCGGCACATTGGCGAGCACGACCGATTTGCGGACCACATCGCGGCTGAATTCGTCCACCGACTCCGCAGTCAGCAACGGAAATCTCTGTTGGATCTTCGACCGCGTCAGAACGTCACGAACCTCGGCGAGAATCTCGTCGCTCAGGAAGAGTTTGACGCGATGATCATCGACCAAACTCAGACAGTCGTACGCCGGGTCAGAGGGACGTCCCACGCCTTGAAGAAAGACCATGCAGTCGAAAACGACTCGTGGTTTCAATGTGCTTGCCCCAGCTTCTCCTGCTTCTCCTGCCACACTTCATTTCTAGCTTCCTCAAAGATCTCGTCGAATTCCTGATCGGTGATGCTTGTCGCGGCGACGGCGTCTGCGATCGGCCGACAGATTTCAGCGATGGTCCGGGCCTTGGCGACCTTTTCCTCCACCGCCTGAAGGACATACCCATTCACATCCTGGCCACGGCGAGCCGCCTGTTGGCGCACGGTTTGTTCGAGTTCCGAAGGCAAGTCGATTGTCAGCGTCATGGGAATCCTCAGCTTTCATTCATCATTCATCAACGAATGCGACACTCAAAACAATCTACCCCGCCGCTCCACCAGTCGCCAGCAACTTCCTCACTACACGATCACTGGACCGTCTTTGAGCTTCACCCGGATCGCTTCTTCCACCGAAGCCAGCCAGGTCAACAGTTCGGCGTCTTTCTTGATCGTCGCGCTCGGCAGCGAAACGTGCTGAGCCTTCGGCTCCAGCAGCTTGGCGGCGGCGTTCAAGGCTTTGGTAAACCGGGTTGGCAACGCATCGCTGAGCGCCTTGAGTTCGCTGAGTTTGACCTGTCGCAGCGTGTCGAGAATCTCTTCCGTCGTCCCCACCGCGACCGCTGGAACTTGGCGGACACTGTTGGCCGAAAGGAGATCGTATCGCTGCGGCTGGGTGATCTGCTTCCAAACCGGCGAGTCGTCGAGGGCAGCCAGTCCCTGCTCGTGGCTCGCGGTGCAAGCCGCGTGACTCTGATTGATCGCCTCGCGCAGTGCGGTCGTCAGCTTCGTGATGAAGCCGGGGACGGGATCGGGGTCGGCCATCAAGCTCCGATTCTCTTGGATGGCGGCAACCTCCGGCTGAACTTCGGCGGCCACGGATAAGTCGGCGGCGTGTTCCAACAAAGAAGTCAGTTGCTTCCACTTCGGCAATCGCTTCTGAATGCCGTCACGTTGAGCCTGCCAGTCCGCGATGTCCTGTTCCAATCGCGCCTTCTGTTCGTGAATCGCTTTCAATTGGTCATTGGCGACGCGATTACCAAGGTCGGTGAGATGCGTCGTCTGTGGCTGCTTCGGAAGCGGTGCCTCTCCACCAGCCTCTTCCGCGAGCTTGCTCAACTTGTCGAGAAACTTCGGAGCATCGACTGATTCATTGTTGGGAGTCGTGGTCAGGCCGTGTTTCTTGAAGAGGCCGCGAATGGCAATCAGTTGCGTCTTAGACAACGTGATCGTCTCACAACGGAACTCGGCACTCGCGATGTTCTTTTGGTCGAGCTTGCCTTTGACGATCAGCGCGGTGCCGGGGGAGTGCCGATTGACGATCTCCTTGGCGACACCGGACAAGCGGCAGATTTGCGAGAAGCTCCAGTCGTTGAGCAAGAATTCGCCATCATCACCAGCAGAGAACGAGAGTTCTCCGCCGACGACAACGGGTTGTGCAGACGAGCCAGCAAATGCCAGCGGTCCTCCGATTCCCGGTGCTCATTCCGATAATGCTGGAGCAGGGACTCGACCGACGAGAAAGACTCGTCTGATCTGCGTCGAAACAACAGATTGTGTGCCTGGGTCAACGTACTCATGGAGGCCTCCGATAGTGAAAAGGAACGATTCTCAGGTGCAATCTGCTCGAACATCGAACAGACACACCGATCGTGCCCCCGGATGACACCACGCGCAATCGAAGTCGTGGTGATGAGCCAACAATCGCTCGTTGTTGTCGAGTCGATCAGCTCGTTATGGCGCGTTGCGCTGAAGAGAATGCACGCAGCAGAATCAACCGAGCTCGGAATGTCTTGAGCAAACGGGCGATTCAGAAGCAATCAGCGGCGTGGCAAACGGATATTGTGAAGGCCGCTCAGGGATACTTCCCTACCTTGTGCTTCGCGGTGGTGTGTCCTCGCTCGCATTTCCAGTTTTTACCTCAACGTCCAGAAAATAGTAAAACGCGTTGCCCTGTTTTACGAACTTTAGATTGCCGGAGTTTCGCAGGTGTGCGAGGTCGCAGGTTGACAGTCCAAGCCGCTTGCGTGCCTCTGCACTGCTTAGCCATTTTGGTTCTTCGGAATTGCTTCGCATCGTGAACCGGTCCTAACAAATGCCTCGCTGAAAAATCATTTGGAATCGAGGGTTGTTTTCAGCAGATCACTGATGCCGCGAACTTTATTCGGCATTGCGAGATACCCAATGCCTCGATGAAGGTGCAGGCGAAACTGGCGATTCAGAGTCTCCGTTGAAGTGTCTAGACGGTCGTTGATGCAACGTTGTTTGATGAGTGCGAGATAGAGTTCGTGGTGCTCACCGCCAAAGACATACCAGCTCATTTCCACGTTGCTGTCAGTAGGAATGTCGATTGGAGTTGGCGGAGCCGGTTCTTTCAGCGACAAGCAGAAGGCCCAACGGCAGAGAATGTTCCACTGTTGAATCCCCGTCCGGGTTTTCAACCGGATGAGTTGATCTTTGGCTTGGTTGGATAGTCGGATTTGTTTGATGCTCATACTGCGACCTCGGTCGTTGCTTCGGCTTGCCAGAAATAGCCCTCTTCGGGCTGAGTCGCACGGGACTGTTCGTCATAGGCCAAGTGATAAGCTCGGGCGATGTGTGGCTGGAGAAGTTGGAAATATCCGCGTTCGATTTCGGTGTCCGTCGAGAGGACGATGACTTGATGACTCGCATGAGGGAAGTAGCGTTCGACGAGTTGTTTCCTGTGTTCCGCGTCTAGCCGACCCATCGGGGTATCGATAATTGCAGGCAATGGTCGGGCGGACGCCTTGGAAAGTCCCCACAAGACACTGATCGCGAAAATCTGTTTTTCCCCTTCGCTCAGTTGGTCCTTCGGAAGTTCATTTCCCGCTGGGTCGATCAGCGTGATGCGAAAACTTTCTGGGTCGATGATGACTCGCTGCAACAACGATTGCTTGTGCAACAGAAAGCGAAACGACGACGTCACCAACTCCGACAGATGATGAATCTTGCGAGCGGTCGCCTGCTTCAAGAACTCTCGCATCGTGCTCTGGGTCCGCGTGACGAGTGCCGCGATGCGGGCGTGTTCGTCGGTCTTCACTCGCTCATCCAGGTGCTGGCGATTGAGTGTCGTGATCTGTTTGTCGAGTTCACTGCATTCAAACTCGACTGCGGCCAATTCTCGATCAAGGCGATTCAACTGCTGCTGCAAGTCGGTGATCTCTGACGTCGCGGCTTTCAACTCTTCAGCAATCCCCTTGATCGCGTCTTCTTTGGGAGCCGCCGCGAGACTTCGCTGCACGGTTTCCAGGTCACGCTGAGCGGATTCGAGCTGGCTCAGCACGTCGTTCGCCTGTTCCCAGCGTGTTTTCAGTCCCAAACTCAGTAGATCGTCCAGCCGACGGGCACTTCCGTCGGGTAAGTTCAGCCAAGCGTTACCGTCCGCGGCGACCACACGAGTTTGGCGGTCGCTCGCCAGAAACTTGTTGACCGACTGAATGAGTTCTGTCGCGGCCTTTTGTTTCTTCAATTGTTTGAGTACCGCCGCATCACGTTCTTCGAGCAACCGTCGGATGAAGTCCGACTCCGTGATGGCCTGTTCATTCTGCGATTGCTGCGACACCTGAGCCAACAGATCCGAGACCATCATCAAGGGCAAATCGCCGGCCGCGAACGACACCAGTGATTCCTCGGCTTGACGAACCACATGCTCCAGTTCGCCACGCTTCCTCTGCTTTTCTTCGCGCTTTTCCCAATGCTTGCCCCCCATTTTGGCGAAGTTGTCCTCGGCCTTCGCGAGGAGGTTTAAGGCTCGCTCATGAACGGGCACGATCGCGGCTCGATCCTGTTTCAGCCGCGACATCTCCGTCAACTTTTCATCACGAGCATCTTCCAGTTGCTGGAGAGCCACGAGTTCATCGGACTTGCGGACCTGCTTGGCAATTCGTCCTTCCAACACCGAAGAGTCTGTCACCAGACGCTCGGCCAAATCGAGCCCCAGCAGTGATTTGATGGCTTCCCCCAACGCCTGGCTGCTCCCTTCGTCTTCAGCCAGGAAGCGAATTTTCTCGGCATCGAAGAAACACAATTGAGCAATTCCGAACGGAATCAAATCCTCAACCAACTGATTCCAATTTTCGGACATCCAGCCGTCCGGCTCGCCATCTTTCAAGACGGCGACGCGTTCACGAATCGCACCGCCGCTCCCTGCTGACCAAGTACGAGTGACTTCATAAACATGCTCGCTCCCCTCGGACGCATACAAGAAGGAGAGGCCGATCGACGCCCCCGACTGGGGATCGACCCCTTGATTGATGCAGCCGCGCAGA
>JAPLNX010000482.1 GCA_026400935.1 Planctomycetia bacterium
AATGGACGATGCCCATCCCGAAGTGGAAAGAGGCTCTCAACCACTTCGCCATCCTCTTCGAAGGACGAATGCCAAAAATCCTCAACTGAACACAAACACTTCAGCAAATTCCGCCTGACACATAATTCCAGACAGGCCCCCAAACGATCATGCACGGCGATCACGTCTCGCGTGGCTTCCGTAACACCGACATCCGCCAGCGTCTGCACGGCAACCCCAGCGACCGCGCTGAGCATCGTCGCCAAGCCAGCTCACTCAGCCGCATCTTCAAGCGACTACACGTCCGTGGCCTCATCGCGAAAATCCCGCACACCTATCGTTGGCGAGTGACAATTGAGGGCCAACGTCTTCTGAGTACGATCATCACGCTCTACCACCAAGGCCTCAGTCAAATCGAAGACTCTAATGGGATACCGAAAACTCACCCCTGCAAACGGATAGTGTCAGCAAAATTGGAAAGAGGTTCGTCGCGAGATTTTGACGAACGAATTGAGTCAGCGAGCGGCGTTTCGGAAGTACGGATTGGGATGGCGCACGCTGAAGAAGAGTTTGGCCCACGCGGAGCCACCGGGATATCGGCAGCGGCAGCCACGGAAGAAGCGGAAGTTGGGAACGTTTCTGCCGATCATCGAGCAGATTCTGGAATCGGATCGGCAGGCTCCGAAGAAGCAGCGGCACACGGTCCGGCGGATCTTTGAGCGGCTGTGGGATGAGCATGGGTATCGCGGCGGTCTGACGATGGTGTCGCTGGCCGTTCGGGAGTGGCGTCAGTCTCGGAAGGAAGTGTTCTTGCCGTTGTCGCATCCGCCTGAGGAAGCTCAGGTGGATTACGGCGAGGCGAAGATCAAGCTCAATGGCCAAGAGACATCGTTGGCGTTGTTCGTGATGAAGCTGCCGTATTCGGGAGCGATCTTTGTGCAGGCGTTTCCTCGGGAATGTACGGAGACGTTTCTGGAGGGGCATCGCCGCGCGTTCGAGTTCTTGGGAGGTGTGCCGAAGCGGATCAGCTATGACAATTTGGCGATCGCGGTGATCGAAGTGTTGAAGGGTCGCGAGCGGAAGCTGACCAAGGAATTCCTGCGGTTACAGAGCCATGACCCAATAGTGTTCGGCACGACGGTTGATAGGGGCTGGCGGAAGTCTCGGCAATGAGCATCGACGGTCGATTGGTGTGCGATTGCCGCCCGTGTGAGTGCGTGAGCAGGACGCGGTTGGCTGGCGGGCGCAATCCATCGCGCAGCAGAAAGCGGCACGGACGTTGTTCGCGCGATGATCCTCGAAGACGGAATCAGCGATGTTTCGCAGCGTCGTGCTGTTGCAGTTTGGTGATGTGAGCGGTCAATGTAGTTTCGTCGGCCCAGCCCATCAGAGAGTAGCAGATCATTTCCGACGTTCGCTTTTTCGGTTTACGGTCGGTCCAGAGGCTGATCAGCAGGCACGCGATGACCGCGCAGTAGGTTTGAATCTCGATGCCGTTCTGGTTGTGGCTGAGCAGATGCCGGCAGCCGAGCAGATGCTTGAACGTGCGGAAGAAAATCTCAATCGTCCAGCGGTAGTGATACAGTAAAGCGATGATCTCTGCCGGGACATCCAGCAAGTTGGTGGCGATCCGCAGGAAGCCGTCGAAGTTCACGCCGCTCGAACCGCCGGCGTATTTGGCGGCCGAGACGTGTGGCTTGATCTTCACGATCACCAGCCGGATTTTGTGATCGAGCCGATCACTCTTCTTCGAGCTTTGACCCAACGAAACGATTTGATCCGAGACCACGTTTGCCGCGTGATCCGCGTCGGTCAACGGTTTTTCTTCGAGCACTTCGTAGACGCTGTTGTCGCGGACTCGGCAGACGTAGCTGCTCTTGGCCGCATGCACCCGGTTGAACAACGAGAACTTGGCGTAACCGCGATCCAGCACATAGAGTTTGTCGGCCTGAATCGTCCGCTCGAAGGCCGAGCGTTCGTCGTTGTCGCCACCGCCGTTGCGAGTCACGTCGAACCGGGTCGGGATGTAGCAGTCCACCTCAAACTGCGAATGCAACCGCCACTTCACCAGTCCGCTGCCGGTCTGGGCTTTCAGCACCGACGCCGCCATCACGCGCGGCAGCGCCTTGATCAAAGTGGCATCGACCAACGTCAGTGTCTTGGTGAGCGTGACATCCTTCAGACTTGCATCCTTCGCGATCGGCTGCAACTGCCCGCCAAGCTCCTGGATGATCTCAATCAGCCGATCGGGGTCAAACACCGTCGCCGCTTCTGACAGCGACCCCAGCGCCGCACGCGTGCAGCCCAGCCGCTTCTGCACTTTGGGCAACTCCGACGCCTGCTGCACCGCACGCAACGACGAGCAAATCGGATTGAACAAATACAGCAGCACCAGCAAGCAATAGTGATCGTAATGCAGCGTGCGGTTGCCGGCCTTGTCTCGCAAGCAGCCGTCATCGTGCAGTCGCTCCAGCAACGGCGCGAGCTGGTCGAAATACTTCAACCCAGTGATGTCGCGCTCTTGAATTTCGTCACGCTTCTTCCGTGCCACGGCCGTCCCCTGCCATCCTGACAGAATTCAATCGATCTGTTGGAGATGGCGCAAAAGCCGTGCCAATACAATGGGATCTTGCTTCGAATGCTTGGCGCAAATCTCGTGCCGAACACTATTGGCGATGTCCTCAAACCCCGCGACGTCCTGCGGGCCTTCCGCCGCCAAATGCTGCAAGTGGCTGTCGGGGTCTCGCAGGAGTTCCGGCAGGACGTCAATCGTGAGATCAAACGGAATGTCCGTGCCCCACGACTTGCCCGCGAACGTCTCCAAGAGCTTGGCCGGATAGCGCGTCTTGCCCAGCAACACCCACACGGCCGCCATCGCCGGTGTGCCCGGACTGAGGTGCAAACAGAGTTGAGTGTCGCTCAAAGTCGCTCATTGACGCAGCTTCGACAGCTCCACATCCGCGATGCGATAAATCGCCACGTAGTCCGTCGGCTTGGGTAACTCGACCGGAATGCCGGCCGCCGACTTCACGTCGAGCCATTTCAGATAGTGCCGAGGCTGGTTGCCTCGCCTAATTTGAACGGCCGGGTCGAAAGGTTTGTGCAATCCATAGAGTACGATCGCTTGTTCAGATTTATTCTGTTTGGCAAACGACATCTGGACTACGTCGTGTCGGAATGGGTTCAGTATTACAACAAGAAGCGCTCACACGTGGAGCGTGGTCACCTGCCGCCGATCCGCAAGTGGGCACCGAAGGCAGTTCGAAAACTGTCACGCGACAAAATCGAAGTGCGGTCTTACGTCGGTGGGTTGGTGCAGTCGTTTGAGCGGCGAACCCCGTTTTCGCTTCCGAGCGGTGAAACGGCCTGACAGTTGGGAGGATCGAGTTCTCTCCCACGGCCTGATAGCCATTCAAGCCCACGATCCCGACAGCACGGTTTTCTATCGGAAGATCAGAGTGAAGGTGCTGCCGGATTGAGGAAGCGAGTCCTCGACTGCTCATCTGCTGAAGTGTGAACTATGAATGCGACTTCCCGGTCTGCCCCCAATTCGCTTTGTTGAATTGCTCTGATCCGCCTCGTGGAATCGTCAGCGTCTTCCAGTTCTCACCAGCATGAATTCTGGCAACTTGAACGATCTGGCCGATGTGGTAGCAGGTGTGGCCCATTGAGCGTTCCATCGCCAACGGCACGGAATGGGGTTCTCCACGGATCAGGACTGTCTTGCCGAAGTCTTCGGATTTCAGGCTCTTCAATGTGCTCAGCAGACAAGCCCAGCCCGTTTCCCACAATTGCAGGATCTCTCCACGGTTTCCCAACGAATCCACAAACTCATCATCCCGATTACGCAACCGTTTCTCCCCATCAGTAGTCAGAAAGTCGGTCCAGCGAGAAATCAAATTCCCGGCGATATGCTTGACGATCACAGCAATTGAGTTCGTGTTGTCATCCAGAGCGACGTGAAGTTTGTCATCAGGTACTTGCTCGACGGCTCGATCTGCCAGCCGTTTATTGGCTTCAAATGCGTTGATGGTGGCTGACACGAATTCGTTGGCGATGTCCATGTGGTGTCCTTTCTCTGTAACTGCGTGTCGTCACTCACGCTTCTTTTCGAGCCATGCTGCCAACAACACTCCGATGACCGCTCCCACCAACCCCACGGGAAATCCGAAGATCACCAGATAGAACAGCGGCTCGCCCCAATCTGCCGTTTCACCACCGCCACCGCTCCAGGACCAGCGCAAACGCATCAACAAGTCAGGGAAAACAGAATAGCCGCCAATCCCCAATCCGATGAGGAAGCCAAGGAGTCCAGCAAAAGTCTTGTTCATATTCACGGTGGACGGTTCCAGATTGCAGTTGAATCGTCTCCCGATCAACGAAGCGTTTTACTTCTTTACTCGCTTCTTCAACGCATCCGTTCGCTTCTTCAACGTCGCCACGACTTCCTGGCGAGCTTGTTCATCGGCGGGGTGGCCAAGCGGAGCATCCAAGTCTTGGATTTGATTCGTTGCGACCTTTGCCTTGGCGAATTGTCTCGAAGGAATTTTTGCGGTCTGTTTGGCAAAATGTCCTGAAGCGAGTTTTCGTTTGGCTGTGGAGAACTTTGTCGAAGCGATCTTCCTCTTGGCAGTTGAAAACTTGCGTGATGGAATCTTCGCCATTGAGTAGACCTCATCAGGAGCGTAGATATTTGAGGCTTCGCTGGATGCTACTAAGCGGAGCTGCGGAGAGGTCCTGCTCGACATGGCAATACTTGACCCCGGCTTCTCTTGCCGCTTCGAGGATTGGGTTCACAGGAATGATGCCCTCGCCCAACGACGCGAATGCTTCGACGGGCAGGCTCCACCAGCCTTCGATTTTCTCGGGCAACTTCACCCCGCCGGTGAGGTCTTTGAGATGCACCTGAGTCACACGACCCTTCAGTGAGCGGATCAGTTTCGCCGGATCGCGTTTGCCGAGCTGAACCCAGAACGCATCGATCTCGAACAGCATGTCAGAGCTGAACTCCTCGACCAAAACATCGAAGCCCGCCTTGCCGCCTTCCATCGGATCGAACTCGAAGGTGTGATTGTGATACGCGAGTTGAATGCCCGCCATCTTTGCCTCCACGGCGGCGCGGTTCATTTTTTCGGCGGCGCGTTTGTAGCCATCCAGCGTCGGGCGGTCCTTGGGCTCGATCGTGGGGATCACCAGATGCTTGATCTTCGCCGCCTGCGCTTCCTCAAGCACTTTGGCAAAGGGCGGCACGGTCTTGTCTTCTGGATGAAAGACCGAGTTCCAGACGATGTGTGTGGAATGAACCTCTAGGCCGACGTCCCGAGCCATCTCGATGGGCTTTTTGTATTTGGGGAACTCATAGGGTTCGACCTGCTTGTAGCCCATCTCTTTCACGGCCTTGAGTGTGCCGACGACATCCTCTTTCAACTGATGACGCAGGGTGTAGAGCTGCAACCCGATGCTATCGAGGTACGCCTTATTCACCTGCTGCGCGAGCAACAAGTTGAGAGGCACGCCAAAGCACGGTGCGGCTGCGGCAATCTGGAGGAAATGACGTCGATTCATGGTGGGGCATTCTTGAGGAGAGAGGAGAGTCTGCGGGCAACCATTCGACCGCTCACTTCACCGGCAGTCCGATGGCGAACACCGGTTTCCAGATCCCGCCGGCTTTGACCTGATTATGCACGCGGACGAACAACACGTTGGGCTGCTCGTTCTTCAGGTCTGCGGCCGCGACATCGATCGTGAAGGGTTCGTCGTAAAGCGCTGTGAACGGTTTCTTCTCCGACTTCACGGAATGCTCGCCGACCTGCTTGCCGTTGAGGTACAGCCAAGCCTCCTCGTCCACTCCGGCGAACATCAATCGCAGTGGCTTGCCCTGACAGGACGGAGGCAATGTGAAGGTGACTCGATACCAGCCATGTCCCTCGAGGTTTCCGATCGCGTCGTTCTCACCCCAGAACGCAGGCACCTTGACCGGAATCCATTCCGCCTCGGAATAGCGTGCCGACTTGAACCATTCCTCGGTCACTCCCGCATCGGTCTGATCGGCGCGAAACCGCCAGTCGTTCAATGCGATCTGCGGTCCCGTCGCGATCTGGTCTTTCCATTGAGCAGGGACTTCGAATGTTTCCTTGTAATTTTTCTCGCGGTACATCTGCAGAGGGGAGAGAGAAGCCGATGCTCCCGCACCCGCGAACGACATCTCGCCGTTGCTACGCGGGTCATCAATGCCACTCCCTCCCGCAATCACCGACCATGCATAGGCGTCGTTCGGCGCGGCACTGGTAGGACTCAAGCGCTGGAAGTTGACATACCAAGTCGCGCCGGTCTTGGCAGGCGGGATTGACGTGAGCGGAATGGTCATCAGCACCGTCAGTCGGTTGGCCTTGGGGTCGTGAACGGCGCTGTGCGTCCAATCGCACTGCCACAGCGGATCGAACTTCCCATAGGCAAGGTTCAGCAAATCCTCGATCAGGCCGCGTGCAGCCTGAGTGCGTGAGTCTGGTTTGAGCCCGGCAGCGAACCGGTAAGTCACGGGCGTTCCTGCTGCGGGCATGAGGAATGCTTCGACCCGCTCTTTCTCGACCATCTCGAGCGTGGCACCGGGAGACAGGGCGCTTTCAAAGCGGAGGTAGAGGTTGCGTTTGTCAAACGCGGCCCGCACTTCGGAACTCAGAGGATTGGCATTGGATGGCTTCGTCGGGATGAGCGTCTGAGTCTGAATGCTCGACCAAAATGGCGAGTCGATCTTCACTGGCCCAGTGGCTGAGCCACAGAGAATTCTCTTCGCATTGGCCAGCGGAGCGTTGCGTTTGGCGGCGGTGTCCCAGTTGAAGAAGCTGCTCTTGAACGGCTCCTGATAGCCGTCGTACTCGAGCTTGAGCGCGGCGGGATTGTGGCCTGTGGGTGGGAACATCACGAGCGGCCAACCCTTGAGTTCATTCCCCTTTGCAAACAGTTGGTCGATCGCGACCCGACGGGCGTCGATCGCGTTCAGCAGTCGATCCAACGACGCGGGATCGGGCGAGATCTGATGGGCGTTGTAAAGGTGGACGGTGTTGACGACTCCCTTGAGATACTCGAACTCGCGCCGCACGAGCGCCAGACGCGTTTGAACTTTCGGACCAAGGTCGGTCTTCTCGGCCAGCGCGAGTTGCTTCTCCAACGACTGGACCAAGTCCACCGGATACAGGAACGCGATCACGGACTCTGGTTGAGAAAGGTGCTTGCGACTGCGGCCATACATGTCTTTGAAAGCCCAGCCGTCTTCACGCGTCGCCATGTATCGCGCGTAGAGTTCCACGGAGTTAAAGATCTGGTCGTAGAAACCGAGCATGGCAGGGGCTGACTTGCCGAACGATGCATTCACGAATTCGACCACGAGACTCTTGGCCGTATGCTCGCCGGGGCCGTCAAACATCCGACCCATGGTGTAATAAGTCGGCCCTTCAAGCCCAAAGGCGATGCCCCCGTTGCCGTCGCGCGCGATGGAGTGGACATTGGCCGCCATCAGTCGTTTGGCGGCGTTCTCCACATACAAAGGCGTTCGCATGGGGAAGTAACGCGGCATCAGGTTCGGGCACCAGTAGTAGAGATAGGTGGCGAATCCCTGGGGCACGCCAAAGTTTCGCCAAGCGGCCAGTTCGTGATCGCGAGTGCCGCTCATCCCAAGCCGCACGTTGGGAGGGAAGGACTTGAACGTCTTGGGCATGACCTCAGTGACCGCATACACGGAGAGAGTGACGGTGCGGTCAGGGAACCCCTTGTGAGCGCGTTCGGCGAGGTTGCGATGGAGAATCCAGACCTTCTCGTTCCAGTCCGTGCCGGTGTCGAAGAGCTTGGTGCAGGCTTCGCACTCACATCCGCGAAAGCCGTCGGGCTGGCCGATGTCGACGTTCTGAAAGCCCATCGCGAAATGCTTTTCAAGATCCTTGTAGAGGAGCTCTTGGACGTCGGGGTTGGAAATGCAGAACTGAATCTGGGCGTCACCGCCCGTGAGCATCCGCTTGCCGCCGAGCAGCGCGAAACGCTCGGGATTCGCGGCGAAGGCGGCTTCGTTGCAAGGAACCGCGCGATGCCAAGTGTGTCCGCCGAAGGTGGAGTCGATGTTGGGAAAACGATTCTGCGCGAAGTGATAGAAGCTCGTCGTCGGAGGCCAGGTGATGTCGTACTCCAGAGTCGGCGTCTTCGTGACGTCGAGATCCGGAGGCACGGCGATCGTGGGAGTCGCCAGATACTCGATCGTGGGCGAGTTCAGCAGGTCGACGCTGGCGACATTCGACAGCGCTCCGAAGCCTCCTTTCTCAGGATAAAGGAAGCGTGTGCCGACGTATTTTTGAAGGAAGTCCACCGCCGCTTTGGCTGTTCCGATTCGATCGAAGCCGGCACCCGGTAGATTCGTCGCGCGACCCGGCCCAGGTTGATCGAGACCAGCAACAATGACGTCCTTGCCGACCGCTTTGTGGACGTAGCTCCAACCTTTGATCTGCGTCATGGCGACGCTCTTGCTGCGCGCGAACGCGGTGTCACCGAGGAAGATTGCCGGCTTCGCCGCGTTGCGAGCGGACTCGGTCACGATCGGCAAATCGGCACCGTTCGCCTTGAACGCGACCTGCACGAGTCGCGCGACTTGTTTCAGATCTGCTTCGATGGCCGGAGTCGGATACTTGTCCGGCATGACAATCTGGTAGTCGGTCTGACCCTTGTCCGCGATCACCAGCAGAGAACCGACGGCCTTTGATGCAATCTGCTCATTGAGGCTGCGCATCTTGTCGCCCCAGACCGGCGCCATCGCCAGGAGGTCAGAGTCGTCATACCTCTCCATCACCTGTTTCGCGCCGCGGTGGTTTCCCTGTTTGAGGATCAACGCGGCTTCGTTGAGAGTGGCGCTGATCGGCAACCAACCGAGGGATTTCCCAGCGCACTCGAATGCCTTGTGATAAGCGGACAGAGCCTGAGCATCGTCCTTCAGTGAATTGCGGTAGAACTCGGCAAGGTTGAACCAGTGATCGCCCACCTTGGGAGCAAGCTCCGCCGCGCGTTTCAGATCCTGTTCCGCTCGAGCGTTCTCTTGGAAGCGAGCAAACGCTTGGCCCCGCAGGCTGAAAGCGTCCGCAGGTCTTGGCCAGGATGAAAAATCCTCGTCCTTAAACTGGTCGGCCAGTTCCTTCCACTTCTTCTCTGCCGACAGCTCGCGAAGGAGCGTTGCACGCACGTCATTGGCGGCGCTCTGAGCAGTCGACTTCGGCGACCGCAAGGGGTCAGTCGCCCAACTGGTTGCACCGCACAGAACTGCGATGACCAACAAACATTGGAAGAACCAGCGGGTTGCCCGCGCAGGACTGCATCCAGAATCAATTCGGCTCATGTGATCTCGTCGTTAAGAAACAAGGTCTATCCAGTCAAAGCAAACCCTGCGGCCTCAGGGTGCTTTTGAATCCGACTTCGCGACCGGCAACAACGGGAGAATCGATTCCGCGACTTGCTTCGACTGAATCTTCGTGCCTTCGGCCGTGTAATGCACGCCGCCGCCGTCCCACAGCTTTGTCGGATGCTTCGCTACGAGCGTGTACAAGTCATCGACAACGATGCCGGCCTTGGCGATGTGCTCGGCGGCGATCGCGTTGCGTTCTTGCACTGCGACATCGGGACCATCTTCCTGTTTGCGGCACGGCGTCGTCGTGGCCCAGACGAGCTTCGACTTCGGAGAATATTGCTTGAGCGTGCCGAGCACGTCGGCGAATCCAGTCCGATAGCCAGGGATGCCGCCGTGCAAGCCGAAGTTGAAATGGATCACCGCGTAATGGTTCTGCCGCAGCACCAGCTTGATCTCATCCAACAGCGCCGGATCGCCGACTGCCTTCGAAGTCCCCAACACAGAGACATAGGCCGCATCTTTCAGCGCGGTGCCAACCTCAGAGGCATAGCGAACGGTGATCGAGTCGCCGATCAAGAGAACCAGCGGCAGGTCGGGCCCGTTGACAGGCTTCGTTTTCAGCGTGATCGTACACCAGTCGATTGCTTCCCGTTTGAGAGGATAGTCGTAAAGTTCCTGAGACCGAGTGGCGTCCGAAGCGATGCCGATCAGTAGCGCGGTGATTGTGAGTCGTAAAAGGGTGTTACTCATCGAACTCATTTCCCTGTTTCTAGACTCAATGCTTCACGGAACTTGGAGCGTCACCGAAGAGTAAAAATACTCTTCAGCGCCATTAGTCACAAGAAGAAGCAGAGAGCAGTCAGGGTGCGCCGGCGTAAGCTGGAGGAGAGTTGCGAATGAAAGAGTCGCATGAGAGAAGACTTAGCCAGTCACCTCGGCCTTGAGTGATGCGTCTTGTCGGGCAACCGCCAAGTCGAAGCGTTCACAGAGGCACAGTCA
>JAPLNX010000512.1 GCA_026400935.1 Planctomycetia bacterium
CCTACACCGGCAAACCGACACAATCGCAGCCCGTAGCTCGGTTCTGCCCACCGCACCGGCGCATCACCCGCACCACAAAAATCCAACAAGCCGCACTCCAAATCTAATGGCAGGTTATTTCTTGGTCGTGGCACTAGCCGGGATAATTCAGGAAGGCTCAACCGGCGATCCGGGGAGGTGGAGCGATAAGGGTTGCGACGAGCGATTCTAGCAATGCTTTTCCGCGTTTGCGTGCGTTGTGGACGAACTGAAAGAAGCCGACGTAGAGCGGCAGCTTCTCTTGCGAAATGCCTCGGTGGGGTCGCAGCCAGGATCGCAACAGCGACCAACAGCCTTCCATCGTGTTGACGTGAACTTCGTGGAAGCCGTCGCCATCGTCGTCGCGAGCGTACTCGCCGCGTCCGTGATTGACGGTGAGGTGCTCGTAGCCCCATTCCTTTAATCGGCCATAGATGTCGTAATCATCGGTGTAGACCGTCGTGCCTGGTGCAATCGCGGCACGCAGAAAGGGGGCGATCGTGACTTGTTGGACGTTCGCCAGCATGTGCATCACGACCTGACCAGAGCGTTGAATCATGCCCAGAATTGGCGGCTTCTCTTTGGCCAGAGTGCTCCGTCCACGAGCCCCTTTCAAACGTCGCCGACGTCCCCGTCGCCCTTTTTTTTGACCGCCTCGGGATGCCCTTTATGTCCTGCCACCACATAGACTTCATCGCATTCGACTTCGCCCGACAGCACCACGGCGGGTTGCTTCGCCACGATCCCTTCACGCAGTTGAGTCGCCATATCGTGGACGCTGTCTTCATCCAAATCCAGTTCTCGAGCAATCTGCCGATTCGACAAGTTCAGCCCTAGGAAATACAGACACAACAACCAAACTCGTAGCGGCTGATGATGGCCCGCAAAGATGGTGTTGGCGAGGTCATCGAAGTCGCGTCGGCGGCCCCCGCAGTGGTAACGCAGCCGGCAGTGCTGAGTCTCATCCCATCCCCGTTTGGTCACCTGTCGCGAGTCACAATGCGGACACGTCACCGCTTCAGGCCAGCGCAGTTTTCGCACCGCTTCAAAGCACTTTTGATCGTCGATCAACAGAGTCCGCCGTCAAACAAATCAGTCGCCGCGTCAAAGGCAGCGAAAACTTTTTGGACCGCAACCGGCGGCGAAGCCCTCCTACAACTCGGAGCCTATCAACTTTGCGACACCGCACCTCTCGACACCTCCTGGCTCCAACGCCCTCACCAGGCCACTGGCACCAGAAACTACAAACGACTCACCCAAATCACCGCCTAACCAAATTCACAAAGTGCGTCATGCGCCCTCGTTCACGAGTCGTCGATTAGAACTCCTGCCCGTAAACCACGATGTCGCCGATCCACCCGCCATATTCTTCGACGAACTTTTCGCTTTGCACGAACATGCCCGCCGAGCGGCAGCACGGATCGTAGACTCGCCTCTTGTACGGCGCGAGCATCTCGACCAGCACGCGGGCCACGCAGCGCGGCGTGTCGAACTGCCCGCCGTTCTTCCCCTCGGCACTGGCGAACTGCATTGGGTCGAAACAATGGTTTCAGGAACCGAAGACGATTCGGCTCCGACACCTTTCCGTCACCCCACCTTTCCGTCACCCCGGACCCATTCCTGGAGAAGAAACATGCAATTCACGCTACGCAGTATTTTTGCAACAGTCACGGTCGTTGTCGTCGTATTGACGCTGTTGATGTATTTCACGAAGGAGTATCGCCACCAGTTGGCGATCCGATCTCCAAACGATTGGCGTGTATTCCGTCCGCTTTGGACCAGGCGATTCAATCCACTCCAGATGAGCCAGAAATTCCTGCAACGCACGTGACGGCACGCCCGCCTTCAGCGCGATGGGCTCAACGCTTTTGCGAGGCAAATCCGACAGTTGTCCGGAGGCATACCGCAGAAGCGACTTCGCCGCTCGATGATCGTGAAAGCAACTTTGAAACGGCTTGAGAAACCCTGCCAACTCAGGCAGAACCGACCGCAACAACTTGGCATCCATGCGGCGCCTCCTCGTCTCGCCTCAAACACAGAACTTGTGCCACAATTCCGCCGCCGAGAGAAGATCTTCTTAGCTCTGCTGCTTTGGTCGAACAGCAAATGAAAAATTACCAATACAAGCACGACGAGCAAGCGGGTGGCCGAGTTTGATGTTGTCGGCCACTTGCTTACGCGTCGGGCGAATTTTGAATCCGTCTCTACGAAAGCGGCAACAGCCCCACTCGATGACAAATCGCGAGCAACGGGCACTCATCGCACTTTGGACGGCGAGCGATGCAGATACGGCGACCGTGATGGATCAACCGATGCGAGAAATTGATCCACTCGGATTTCGGAATCAGGGATTGCAAATCCAATTCGATCTTTTCTGGCGTTTTGTTTTTCGTCAGGCCGAGCAAGCGAGTGATCCGTTTGACGTGCGTATCGACAACGACTCCAGTCGGAATCCCAAACGCGGTACCGAGCACGACGTTGGCCGTTTTACGACCGACTCCCGGAAGCTTGATCATTTCTTCGAGCGTTCGCGGCAACTCACCGTTGAACTGTGCCATTAGGCCTTGTGCCATGCCAATCAAATTGGCCGCCTTCGCGCGAAAGAAGCCGGTTGATTGCACGATCTTCTCGACGTCCGCTTGAGTTGCTACCGCGAGCTTGGCGGGCGTCGGATATTTGGCGAACAAAGCAGGGGTCACCATGTTGACTCGTTCGTCGGTGCATTGAGCTGACAGAATCGTGGCCGCGAGCAACTCAAACGGGTTCTGGTGGTGCAACGCGCAGATCGCAACTCGATAGGTTTCTTCTAAGCAATGTACGATTTTGAGGGATTGTTGCTTTCGGTCATCAGTTCGAGAGGTGTGACCAGTCTGAGCCATGATCAAACTTCGTGATATGAAAAAGATGCGGTTGGACTTCGGGTTTCTGCCAGCGCTAGAATCGCCACCCGAACACTGTGGGGAGCCGAGAAGCTGATTGCAAGTTGCCGGAGAGTGTCTGTTGTCAGTGGCAGGCGACGGCCTCACTTCTCGTTCTTTCGCTTTCAACAACTGACCACGGACAACAAATAAAATTCAAAGGGCCAATTTCATGTCGGACGGATACCCGGCGCAGTACCTCGAAGGACTGCGATTGTTCAACGAGGAGGAATTTTTTGACGCCCACGATGTGTGGGAAGAACTTTGGTCAGAGTCCGTTGGCGACGAAAAGAAATTCTTGCAAGGCTTGATTCAAGTTTCCGTTTCGTTGTTCCACTTTGGTAATGACAACTTTGGCGGAGCACGCAAGTTGTACGACTCGGCACGCGGCCGTTTGGAGCCTTATCGGCCGAGTTTCATGGGAGTCGATTTAGACTCGTTCTTGACGGCCTATCAAAGTTGTTTTCAAGAACTCCTCAACCACACCGACCGTTACCCCACAGATATTGAATTGCGGGACGAACTCGTTCCAAAGATCCCTATTCCACAGGATGAAAACACATGAGCGATTTGTTTGAGGTCTCGGAGGAGTTGGGCCAGTTTTCTGGACAAGCTCCGCTATTCCCGTTGCCGAACGCAGTGCATTTTCCTCATGCTTGGTTGCCGTTGCATATTTTTGAAGCGCGGTATCGGCAGATGATTGCCGATGTACTCGAGGGTGATCGACTAATCGCGATGGCCTTTCTACGTCCGAATTGGGAGACGACTTACGATACGAAGTTGGCTCAGATTCATCCGATTGTTTGCCTGGGGCATATTGCTGTCGAAGAACGATTGACGGACGGGCGATTCAATCTCGCGCTGCGTGGATTGTCGCGGGCAAGAATTGAGTACGAAATCGACACAACCGAACCTTACCGTGTCGCGAAACTGACTTTGTTATCGGACCAATACCCAACCGAACCAACGATCGACCGCCGACACCGGCAGCGCGAGTTACTGACGGGTGCAATTGCTGTCTTACCGGAATTGCAGTCCGACCCATTGCTGCATCAACTTCTAGAAGCAGAACTGCCGCTCGGTGTGCTATGCGATGTCATCACGCATGCGCTAGGAGTGCCCCCAGACGACGCTCGATTGCTGCTGGAAGAAACGAATGTCGATCTTCGTAGCGAGCTGGTCTTGAGCCATCTTCACCAACGACAACACCGTCAGAAAGCGGGAGTCGCAAACGGGTTTCCGCCCGCTTTCAGTTTGAACTGAAACTAGGCGATTCAGGCCGTGGCCCGAAGGTTTCAGTCGCAGTGTGAACGACCTATTCGGGATCATTCATGCCCACAGAAGGAAAGGACAGGCGACTGCTACACGCTCGCCCTTATCGTTGATCCAAAGGCACAAATGAACGAAGCGTGGGCCCGGTGTAGACTTGCCGTGGCCGGTTGATGCGACTGCCGGTGTCGTCGTTCTGCTCTTTCCAGTGAGCGATCCAGCCAGGAAGGCGTCCAAGTGCGAACATGACCGTGAACATGTTCGTGGGAATTCCCATCGCGCGGTAGATAATGCCGCTGTAGAAATCGACGTTCGGGTACAACTTCCGTTCGATGAAGAACGAATCGTGCAGCGCAATTTCTTCGAGCTTCTTTGCGATGTCGAGCAACGGATCATTGATCCCCAATTGACCAAGTACCTCGTCACACGTCTTCTTGAGGATTGTCGCGCGTGGATCGAAGTTCTTATAGACGCGATGACCAAAGCCCATCAGCTTGAAACCGCTGTTCTTGTCTTTTGCCATATCAACGTACTTTTTGTAGTTGGCTCCGTCGTTTCGAATTTGCTCAAGCATTTCGAGGACGCTCTGGTTTGCTCCGCCATGCAGCGGGCCCCATAAAGCACAGATGCCTGCGGAGATCGTCGCGTACAAGTTCGCTTGGCTGCTGCCGACGATGCGCACGGTCGAGGTGCTGCAATTTTGCTCGTGGTCGGCATGCAGGATCAGCAGCTTGTTCAACGCCTTCACCCACAGCTCGTTGACCTGATATTCCTCGCAGGGGACGGCGTGAATCATGCGTAGGAAATTGGCGCAGTACGACAAGTTATTCTGCGGGTAAATCGTTGGCTGGCCGATGGACTTTTTGTAAGCATAAGCCGCGATCGTCTTGGTCTTGGCGAGTAAGCGAATGATGTGTTGATCCGAGTCTTCTCCATCCACCGGCGGGTAATACGTCGAGAGCGAGGCGGCCATCGAACTAAGCACCGCCATTGGATGTGCCGTCGGGGGATAGCCTTCGTAGAATTTCTTCATGTCCTCGTGAATCATGCTGTGACGCGTCAATTTCTCACGAAAGGTCGCCAACTCTTCTTTGTTCGGAAGCTCGCCATAAATCAGCAGGTGAGCCACTTCGACGAACGAAGCATGTTCGGCCAAGTCGGCGATTTCGTAGCCGCGATAACGGAGGATGCCTTGCTCCCCGTCGATAAAACAGACTGAACTTTTGCAAGAACCGGTGTTGCCGTAGCCAGAATCGAGCGTGATCGCCCCGGTTTTGGCTCGCAAAGTCGTAATGTCGATACCCACTTCCCCTTCGCTGCCGATGACAACGGGGAACTCGTATTCCTTGCCTGCAAGAATCAGCTTCGCGGTGTCCATGATGTCCTGTATTTATCTTGGCCGGTGAAAACCGGCGTCGCAAAAGATGGCCGAACGCTTTTCGGTGAGAACGCATTGTTGTGGCGACGTTGAGAAAATTCCAATCAGTCGCGCGTCGGGTTGCAGGCCGCTTTTGCGATAATGTCATAACGCAAAGTAACGAAGCCCGGTCGATTGTCTGGACGGCAACATTTCTTAATCCGCCGTCTGTTGCAACAACTCTGTTCCTTCAGGAAAAGAATTTGCCCATAATCATCGCTGTCCTGGTTTAGGTACGCCCGATTTCACAGGAGATTCCTGATGTTCTCACTCGGTCATGAATTGGTGCGGACGTGTGGCGGGGTTGATCGTCGCAATTTCTTGCGCGTCGGCGGGCTAGCATCGTTCGGACTGAGCTTGCCGCAGCTCTTGCAGGCGGAGGCATCGCAGCCGGCGGTCGCTCGCAAGGATGTGAACTGCATTCTGCTCTGGATGGGCGGAGGGCCTTCGAACATTGACACATTTGATATGAAACCGGATGCCCCGGCCGAGTATCGCGGCGAGTTCCGGCCGATCGACTCCAACTTGCCGGGGCTCTCCGTTTGCGAGCATCTGCCGTTGATGGCCAAGCAAATGGACAAGGTCTGCTTGCTCCGTTCGGTGAGTCACACCGAAAGCGGCGATCACACGGCGGCGAATCACTACATGCTGACCGGCTATCCGCAGCGGCCTGATCCGAGCGGGCAGCCGGCGAACTCGTTGATCTATCCGGCGTATGGCTCGGTCGTCAGCCGCGAGCGTGGTTGGCAAAACAGCCTGCCGCCGTATGTCGTGTTGACCGGGAAACCTGCGGGCTACATGGGGTCGGGTTATCTCGGCTCGGCATACAGCCCGCTCACGATCAAAGCAGACGCGAACGAGCCGAAGTTCGCGGTGCAAGATGTGTCGATCCCCGACGTCGTCGGTGCCGACCGGACTTCTCGACGCCGAACGATGTTGTCAGAACTCGATCAGTGGCAGCGGCTGACCGATCGCAAGCTGGAACCGCTGGTCGATCGCGACCGTTTCTATCAGCAGGCGTATGACCTGATCACATCGTCGTCGGCCAAGCGAGCCTTTCAACTCGACGACGAACCGGCGGCAGTTCGCGATCGTTACGGGCGGCATCGCTTCGGCCAGTCGGCGTTGTTGGCTCGGCGGCTGATCGAAGCGGGCGTGCGGTTCGTCACCGTCGAGACGCATTGGTGGGACACGCACCAAAACAACTTCAAAGACCTGCGTGACAGCCGCCTGCCGAACGTCGATCAGTTCTGGTCGGCCTTGCTGGAAGATCTCGATCAACGCGGTTTGTTGAAGACGACGCTCGTGGTCTGGATGGGCGAGTTCGGTCGCACGCCGAAGGTCAACGGAGCCGCCGGCCGCGACCACTGGGCTCCGACCAGCACGATCTGTCTCAGCGGTGCCGGAGTAAAGCACGGCCAGATCATCGGCCAGACCGACGGCAACTGCGCGTATCCCGTCGGCACGTCGCATTCGACCCACGACTTCGCGGCAACGATCTATCGCCTGCTCGGCATCGACAGCACGAAGGAGTATCTGACTCCCGACGGTCGCCCCGTGCTCATCAACTACCACGGCAAGCCGATTCTGGAAGCGATGAGCTAGCCACACTAGCCCGACGCGCAAGCGAGGGAGCGTGGTCGCAACCGACGTGCAAGCGAGGGAGTTTGGATTGGTGTGTGGTAATTTATTTTCAATCACCGACCCTCGCTTGCGCGTCGGGCTAGTGTAATTGGTGCCAATCGTCTTCGTTGAGGGAGACTTGTCATGGGTGGTTTCGGGACTTCGCGAACACGTCCTTTCGAGCCGCCGATGCCCGATCCGTTGGCATTCTTCATCACGTGGACGACGTATGGCAGTTGGCTTCCCGGCGATGAACGAGGTTGGGTTTATCGAGGAAAAGGTTTCCGACTTCCCGACCCCATACGGAAATCGGCGGCTGAGATTGTTGATGACCGAAGACGGCTGCGTACTCGATGAGGAGCAACGGAAACTGGTGGAGGAAACGATCGTCAATCATTGCCGCATCCGTGGCTGGGAATTACACGCCGTCAACTGCCGCACGAATCATTGTCACGTGGTCGTTTCGGCCAATCGCGATCCGGACGAAGTCAGAGAGCAATTCAAAGCGTGGGGAACACGTAAGCTCAAAGAGCTTGAGCAAGCTCGCCAGAAGAAATCTGTGACCGCCTTGAAAACCATTCGCAAGAATTGGTGGACGGAACGCGGAAGCGTGCGGTACATCGGGGACGAAGCAAGTCTCGAAGCCGCGATCCGGTATGTTCTCGACGGTCAATGACCAGCCGGTGATTTTGAGAACCGCACAGAACTCGCTTGAAATGCAAACGACAAACGAGAGAAACGAAAAATGTGGATGCAAGAAAGACACACTAGCCCGACGCGCAAGCGAGGGAGTCAAGAAGCAACGTGCAAGCGAGGGAGCTACAAAGCGACACGAGAGCGAGGGAGTTACAAAGCGAAGAGTTACGGCACGCTTCCTCGCTTGCGCGTCGGGCTAGTGTGGGGTGGTGTTGCGGGACGTGCCGCGATTGAGGTTCTTGCCGCACTCCCTCGCTTGCGCGTCGGGCTAGTGTGCGGGGCCGTCTTGTTGCTCATCTTGGCAACCACACCGCTCTCCGCACAGATCCTGCAATACCCGGTTCCGCATCTCGAATCGGTCTATCCCGCCGGGGGAGCGCGCGGGGAGACGATTACCGTTGAGTTGCGTGGACAAGACGGTGTCACCGGGGGCGTCACTGTGATTGTCGATGGTCCGCCGGGGGTCAGCGTCGAGAAGGTGGAGGCGGCGGGGAATAACTTCGTGAAGGGGACGCTGAAAATCGCCGCCGATGCTCCGCTCGGTCGGCGGATGCTGCGAGTGGTCAGTCCGCGCGGAGGGATGACGAACTTTCGGTACTTCTTCGTCGGAGCGCTGCCGGAGGTCGTTGAGAAGGAACCGAACAACACGATCGAAACGGCTCACGAGGTGACGTTGCCGGTCGTGATCAATGCCCGCATTTCACCGACGCTCGATGTCGATCACTTTCGGTTTCAGGGGAAGGCGGGGCAGAAGCTGGTCGCGGCGATCGTGGCCTATGGCATGGATAGCATTCAGAACACGCAAAAGGGCTATCTCGATACGAATCTGGAACTGCTCGATGCGAGCGGCAAAGTGATCGCGGCGGCGGATGACACGCTCGGTCTCGATCCGCTGCTGAGCCTCGTGATTCCGGCGGACGGGGCTTACACGCTGGTGGTGAAGTCGCTGCAGTATTTGGGTTCGGACCACGCGGTGTATCGGCTGACCGTCGGCGATGTGCCGTATCCGACGAGCCTCTTTCCTGCGGGCGGACGTCGCGCCGATTCGGTGCCGGTCGACGTTGACGGCACACACATCGCGAGCAGCACGAGGCAGTCGATCAATGTTGATCGGGACGGCACAATCCTGTCGCAGTTCGCGGTGTTTGAGAATCTTTCTGTCGCCGGAGTCGATCTGCCGTTCGTGCGCGGCGAGCATCCGGAGGTGGTGGAAGTCGAACCGAACAACGAGCGGGTTCAAGCGACGTCGCTCGCAATACCGGGCACCGCGAACGGTCGCTTCCTGACGGCGAATGACGAAGACTGGTTTCGACTCGCGCTGAAGAAAGACGAAGGAGTGCGGTTCGAGGTCGCCTCGCAGCGGTTCCTCAACTCGCCGATCGACTCGATGCTGGAGCTGTATGACGCGACCGGCAAGAAGCTGGCCGAGAACGATGACGGCCCGGCGTTCGGAGGGAACGTGCAATGTGCTCACGACTTCATTTCGAACGACAGTTGCCTCAACTTTCGAGCGACCGCGGACGGCGATTACTTCGTCCGCATCCGCGACCTCAACGGTTCGGCGGGGCCGCGATCGGTATACCGTTTGACGGTCGAAGCGATGCTGCCTGACTTCTTGATCTATCAATGGCCCGACGCCGTGCCGATCTGGGGACCGGGGACGACGGCGGCGTTGATCGTCGAAATCCTCAAATGGAACGGATTGCAGTCGGACATCGCGGTGCGCATTGAAGGACTGCCTCCCGGTTGGAAGGGGAGCGTCGCGAATTGGCCGATGTCGTGGTACGGCGCTTATGACGGCAATGGCGTCGTGAGGTTGTTGCTGACGATCACCGCGCCCGCCGACGCGGCACTCGGCACGATCGCACCGTTCCGAGTCATCGGTCGCACGGAACAAGCCGGCCGAGTGATCGAGCACGAGGCGCACTACATGACGCTTTACGGCAACGCTCACAACGATCGCATGCACGTTCGGGCGAGTCCTCAAGCCCGCGCCGTCGTGGCCGAGCCGCTGGATACGTGGCTGGAAACCTCGATCACCGAAATCAGCATCGTCGAAGGTCAGACCGCGAACATTCCCGCGAAGATTCACCGGCGGCCGAACGCCCCCGCGTCGTTGGGTGTCGTCATCAACGGCCCGACCCCCGCCGCCAGCGTCGCATGGCGAGCACCGCTCACGCTGACTCCCGACCAAAGCGACATTCTGGTGCCGCTGACCGTCACCGATTGGAAGGCGGGCGATTACGACATCACCGTCGCCCGCTCGTGGTCCAGCGACATTCGCGGCGGTCGTCCCGGCCCCTGCACTCCGCTGATTCGGCTGCACATCCTTCCGGCGAAGTGACGGGAGCGATCGTTGTTTCCGATCGGCAATTCCGCCATCATGCGAGCCCGATCTGACAGTTTTCGCGCGCGGTGCAATATCATCCCATCGAGCTTGCCTCGGTGGAATTGTGCTTTTGCACTTCGCTTTCACTGGAATTCATAGTCGCCGTAGTGCAAAAGCCTGCGAGCCACCGAGACAAGCTCGGTGGGGTCGTTTGTCTGAAGGCCAACGCGGAGTAAGACGTATCCGAGAGAGAGACCAACCGATGGCAGTGCGAGGCATTCGAGGGGCCACGAGCGTGGACATCGACGAGAAGCCAGATATTTTGGCCGCAACGCGCGAGTTGCTCGTCGAATTGCTGCGTGTCAACGGCCTCGAACAGCATTTCGATGAGATCGCTTCGGCCATCTTCACAACGACGCGTGACCTAACCTCCGCCTTTCCCGCTGAAGCAGCTCGATCATTGGGAATGAGCTCTGTTCCGTTGCTGTGTGCTTCGGAAATCCCCGTGTCTGACAGCCTGCCCCGCTGCATTCGTGTGTTGTTGCATGTCAACACAGACAAGCCTCAAGCGGAGATGGTCCATGTCTATTTGCGTGACGCTAAGAAGCTCCGCCCCGATGTATCGAGCGCACAGTAACGCGATATTGGCCAGCCTTTTCAGGCAACTCAGAGTCGATCAACGACCTGCTTGGCTCGAATCAAATCGCCCAGATCGGGGACAGGGACAATGCCGCCGACTACTCGACGGCAGAAGAGGTCAAGCAAGACTTCGGTTTCGGTTCGCTCGGTTGCCAGAGTCTCCAAGTTTGAATCGTCGCCGCAAGCCCATTCGATCGACGATGAACCAATCAAGCGGGCGATTCCTTTTTCGCATTGAAGACGGATTTCATCGCAGGTTGGCTGGTCCGGAACCGGTGGCACTACACTCAGCGACAACCTTGCCTTTCGTAGATTCGTCGATTGCGTCGTGGTCTCACTGGTTGCGTTGCCTGGAGCGAACTCCAAAAACAACGTTTGGCCGTTGTCTTCTGAAGTCACCTTCTGCGGCGCGGTTCGAAACAGGTATTGCACCCAATCAACCCATTCGAGCAGCGGGTCTTGCGACGGCGGTTCGGTGCCTCCAAAGTCGGCGTTCGTCGCAAATGGGACCGTCGTCAAACTAGCTGGCGAGATGTTGATATCAATGCACTGCGGTCGCCCCAATTGCGTCGCGAGCAATTCCTGTAAACGGATACTGGCAGGAGCGCCACGCTTCAGAAACGCTGGGACAAACGTCTGGCCGTGTGCCGTCGCTTGTTGATGCGCTGTCTGTAACGCAGACAGCACTAGGTCGTACTTAGCCCCCATGAGGACGGGCTTTCGACGCTCCAGCAGCATCGAGACGATCGCAGATCCTTGCCACCCCGCATCCAGCCACAATAGAGCATGCACATCGGGACGACTGATGAGATTTGTGATTCCGCCGACAACATGCGACTGCGTTTCACGAGCGGCTTGTTCCGCTCGACTTCGCACGTTGTCGTAGACCGCGACAACCTTGAGTCGCTGGCTCAATTTCGCCAACGCTGCCCGATATTGGTTGTCCCAAAACGGTCCCAAACCTATGAGCCCGATATTCACCGGAGCTGTCGTCATTCGTGAAACTTTCGCTGAGTTCTGCGGATCTGTGGTCGGCAGTCTAAAGAAGCTGGCAAGGTGCGGACAGGAAGCCAGCAGCCAACGACCAAACCGTGCTACGAAGCCGCCTCTCTTTCAAAACAATAAGGGACAGGCCAAGTAGCCTGTCCCTTATCGAGATTTAGGAATTCACCAGCGTTGAAGTTCGTCTTCAATCAAAATGACCCCACCGAGCTTGTCTCGGTGGCTCGCGGGCTTTTGCACTA
>JAPLNX010000484.1 GCA_026400935.1 Planctomycetia bacterium
AACATGGCGTGAAGCTGTATGTGCGCAAGGTGTTCATCACCGACGATGCCGACAAGCTAATGCCGCGCTATCTGCGCTTCATCCGTGGCGTGATCGACTCCGACTCCCTGCCGAGTTCTCCAAGACTTTCGTGCGGAGATCGCCCAGCTTACTCACTTCGACGGCGGCCGTTTCAGCATCGCTAGCCAAGGTCTTCATTTGCTGATGCAACTCGGCCACACGCTTCAAGCTGTCTGCCGCCTCTTGCTGTGCGGTCTTTTGAGCGAGCAGATCTTCATGCAAGCGGATGATTTCCGCGACCACTTCGGCAACCGGAGAGACAGACAAACGTTGTCCAGCAACTCGCTTTTGCAGTGCCACAATCTGATCCAACGCAGCGGTCGCTTCGTTGGTTTCCTGAGCTTCCAATTCCACTCGCTGACGAAATTCACGGAGATCAATCAACGCCGATTTTGCCGATTCGAACTGCCGCTTCTGCGCGATCAGCGCGCTGAGCAGATTGTTGGTGTCGCCCGCTTGGTCTTTGGCTCCAACTAGGTTGTGTAACCTTCCTTCTACGTTTGCCATTTCTCGCTTGATTAAAGCGAGTTCACGCAGCAATGGCCGCCGCATCATGATGTCTAGCATCAAGAATCCGATCGCGAGTCCCACAATCATGAGACCCCAACGGATATACGGATTGCTCAACAGGTCTTTTTCTTGAACGACTTGAGTTTGTGTGTTGACTGACAAGGCTATTCCTCCCTCAAAACCGGTGACTGAGACCGGACGGCCCGAATAATTGGCAGAGCTAGAGATAAGTTCCCCAGCCTCCGTAAAGAGTCGCTGCTATCCAATATCGCCAATCGGCCCGGCAAAAATTGCCGTTTCAGGACCACTTACCAAGAGGCGGACCTGATCGAGTCCGAACGCACAAGCCGCGACTGTTCGATGCGATATGAGCGACGCACCGGTCGTGACGATTCACACGCTGCGAATCGAATGTGGAATCAGTCAGAAATGAGACATCTGACGCTATCTCGCAGCGAAGTCACGGAATTCCGCGGCCGCCTCTTACCTGCGGCGGTCACTGCGCAGCCGTTGTAAGAAGTTGCGGCCGGTGAAGCCCAGTCCGATCGGACTTTCTGCACGTGCTGATGTCACGGAGGCGGAATTCTCACGCCCTGTTCTCGGCTCTTGTACCTTGAATTGAACGCTGCTGCGCGGCGGAGTCTGTTCATCGAGCGTCACACTGACGGGGACGAATTGCCAACCAACTCGCGTTGCGGCGTGGTCGTAGCCCGTCTTGAATAGTACCTGCATGATGCGCGGGTCGAACGCGAGCGAACTTGCTTCTTCGGTGAGTTCTTTCGGGACCGACGTCAGTGCGAATTGTGCTCCGGCATATCGGGCCAATAAATAGGTTTTGAGCAGATCCCCCTCCATCTGCGACTGCAACACGCCACCGATCGACTCTTCAAAAACTTTACTCAGACGCCGTTTGACCGTTCGTCGAGGAAGTTGGAGTTGCCCGGCTACGACGACGTAAACATGCAGGTCATCGCGAACTTCTGGGCTTTCTTGATCCGGCTTCACGCCGAGCATAGACGGTTGCAAAAACAGCGACGCAGAGACGCCACCATCAACATGCAATTCCGTGTGTTGCTGCCCATCGACTTCAATGTGGATATCGACCGGCGGGAGCAATCCGGGAACCGATGCCGATGCGAGCAGGACATCGCGAAAGAGCTCCAGCTTGTTTGCGACGCTGCCTGCCGCGATCGCACCTAGATCCCACACGACGAGGCGTTTGGAATCGAGATCAGTCGTGCCGACATATAGGCGGCGCCCATCGCGATGCGCGACAGCAATTCGATCTAAAATCGAAGTCGTGATCTCTGACGCGATCCGCTTCTTCAACGGAGTCGAATCAGCAAGCGAGTCAGCCCACAACAAAGCCGGCAACCAGCGGCGGTTGAAGATGTCTCCCTCTTTGCATTCGGTGTAACTGCGACGGAGTGTCTCGTCGTACTCCGATCCGAGAAATGCGAACGGTGCGATCAGCGCACCGGTGCTAATTCCAGTGACGACATCAAACTGCGGTCGCTGACCGCTGGCCGTCCAACCGTTGAGCACGCCCACCGTGTAAGCGCCGTTTGCTCCACCACCGGACAGGACTAGGACGTTGCGCGGTGTCAGTTCCGTGGCCGAAGCTTGTTGAATATTGCTGGGCTGAAGACGCGGCGCTATCGCAGAGGGTTCACTCAGTTCCACCAGTCGTCCGCCGGTTGGCAGAGTCAACGGAACATGCCGCCGCTCCATCACGCAACCCACTAGAAACAAGGTTGCGAGCCAAGACCACCAAATTGCCGAACGGTGTCGCAACATCGTTGTGATAGGACGAGTCAGTTTTTCAAGAGGAGTGGCTTGTCCACGGAGCACACGGAAAGACACTGAAAAAGAGCAGGAGAACTGACAACTTCTAGGCCTTCATCGAGCGATATCCACAACTCGCGCCGAGATTGCCTCGGTGGGGTTGTGATTGACGTCTGGCGTGAGCCTAAGTCCGCATTACCGCAACGATCAGCGGCCAATTCCTTCAGTGTTTTTCCGTGTGTTCCGTGGGGAAAATCAAAGCCTTTTGAGGTGAATCAATTATTCCACAGTCACACTCTTTGCCAGATTCCTCGGTCGATCGACGTTGCACCCACGCAAAACCGCGATCTCATACGCGAGCAACTGCAACGGGATCGAACAGACGAGCGGTTGCAAATATTCCTCGACATACGGAATGTAGATCACTTCGTCTGCCATCTGATCGATCTTTGCGTCACCCTCGCAGGCGATCGCAATGATCGGACCTTTGCGAGCTTTGATCTCTTCGAGGTTACTCATCACCTTCGGGTAGATGTGCCCGCGTGGAGCGATGAAAACACTCGGAGTTCTCTCGTCAACGAGAGCAATCGGACCATGCTTCATTTCCGCAGCCGGATAACCTTCAGCGTGGATGTAGCTGATCTCTTTGAGCTTCAGCGCGCCTTCGAGCGCGACCGGGAAGTTGTACAAGCGACCGAGGTACAGGAAGTTTTCGTTGTCGCAAAAGCGTCGAGCAACCTCTTTGACTTGCTCATGACATTCCAACGTTTTGCGAATCGCGTCCGGCATTGCCTGCAAGTGCGAGATGATGCGTGAGCCGGCCGGATACGACATGTTCCGCAGACGTCCGAGGTACAATGCCAACAATGTCAGCACGGTGACTTGCGACGTGAACGCCTTTGTCGAAGCGACGCCGATTTCCGGTCCCGCGTGCAAGAAGATTCCGCCGTCCGCTTCACGAGCGATCGACGAGCCAACCACATTGCAGATCGCGAGCGTCGGATGTCCTTTGCGTTTGCATTCGCGCATCGCTGCCAGAGTGTCGGCAGTCTCGCCGCTTTGAGTGATCGCGAAGACCATCGTCGTGGTCGATAAGGGCGGATTGCGATAACGGAGTTCGCTCGCGTATTCGACTTCCGTCGGAATACGCGCAAACTCTTCGATGAGATACTCGCCGACAAGCCCCGCGTGCCAACTCGTACCACAACCGGTCAGCACAATGCGGTCGATACGACGAAGCTGTTGCGGCGTCAGATTCAAACCGCCGAACTTGGCGGTTGCTTCGTCTTCGTCTAATCGACCGCGCATCGCGTTTTCGATCGTCTCCGGCTGCTCGTAAATCTCTTTGAGCATGTAATGCTCGAAGCCATTCAGGTCAGATTCTTGCGACGTCTGTTGCAACACTTGCACGTTCGGGGCGTGCAGGCCAGTGTCGCGATGATGCAACTCCATACCTTGCGGCGTGAGCACCGCCATCTCGTGATCGGAGAGATAAACCACCTCTTGAGTGTGCCCGCTCAGCGGACTCGCGTCGCTGGCCAGGAAGAACTCTCCCTTGCCCATGCCGATGACCAACGGACTTCCCAATCGCGCGGCGACTATCATGTCCGAGAAATCTCGGAACAGAACTCCGATCCCGTACGTTCCTTTGAACTGCTTGATCGCCAACTCGACCGCTTTGATTGCCGTCTTCGGATCTTCCGGGTCTTCACCCATTTTGATGAGTTCGCTCAGTTCGTGAGCCACCAAGTGTGCGGCAACTTCCGTGTCTGTGCTGCTGCGAAAGACGTAACCGAGCGTTTGTAAGTGGTTCTTCAATACGGTGTAGTTTTCAATCACACCATTATGCACGAGTACAACTTCTCCATTACCGCCGACGTGCGGATGCGAGTTGATATCGCTGGGTGCTCCGTGCGTGGCCCAGCGAGTGTGTCCAATGCCGATGGTCCCTTGAACTGGATTTCGCTCCACGAGCTTTCCGAGTTCTTGTACTCGCCCCGCTTTCTTGCGGATCGCGATTTCCCCCGCTTCTGACACTGCGATCCCCGCGCTGTCATAGCCGCGATACTCCAGTCTTCGCAGGCCTTCGAGCAGAATATCTGACGCTTGCCGAAAGCCAACGTAACCCACAATTCCGCACATGGTGATCGTGCTCCGTCGCGTAAGTTTGAAAACACACTCGCTGGTGCATGTGCCAAAACGTTTGGACAACTCACCTGCTGACGGTGACTTGAGGCTCAGTCCGTCGTGTGAAATCGTTGATAGATTTTTGGGGAAGATCGTCAGGGCCTGAACGGGAAGCGTTCGACCCCAGAGAGAGGAAACGAGGAAGGGAGGACTTGGTCGGGACCGTAATTCAAACAAACGAAAACGGTCAACATGTTCTTTTTCATGTGCCGCCCGTCGAGCCAACTGGTCTACCGAACCGGAGGCTTAATCACGAACCAGAGCATGCCTCCAAAAGCTGCGATCGCACAGGCCACTTTGATCGCCCCGGGCCAGCCCATTGCTTCGGCCATATAGGGGGTTAGCACCGGCGAGATAAAGCCACCGACATTTCCCAAGGTATTCATGAACGCTCCGGAAAAGCCGCGGGACTTGCCGCCGATGTCGGTTGCTGTCGTCCAGAAAACACCCTCGCACATCCCCAAACAGCCCATCGAGATCGCGAGGTATGCGACGATGTGCGACTGCTCGGTCCCGTTCACGGCGAGTAACGCAAACAACGCTCCCAGGCCCATGCCGATCACCACGATGCTACGACGACCGCGAATCGTGCCGAACAACTTGCAGGCGATATCGGTGCTTAATCCACCGATCGCCATTCCGGCCCCCATTGCGAGAAAGATGTAAAACGAAGCCTGTCGAGCTTCATCGTCAGGCACGTGTAGAACTTTCTCGAAGTAGTAGCCCATCCAATAAAAAAAGAGGTATTGAAAGTAACCGTAGGCAGCGTAGCTCAGTGATAACAACCAGAGGTTCCCATGACGCAGCAGCGACATGATCTCTTCACGTGTGGCTCGTTCATCGGTTGTCGTCGAACCGTCAGCGGATCGCGGTTCAGTCAACGCAGTCGCCGACAGCTTCCAGAACAAGCCAAAGACCATCAATGTTGCACCGCTGACGACGAACGCGCCCGGCCAGCCGGCAGTTTCAATCAGCCAATTGAAGATCGGATAACTGAAGGCAATCCCCAGCAACGCGCCTGCTGTGCGCATCCCATTGGCGGAGGCTCGATATTCTTGAGGTAATGAATCCGCTGCGACGTGAGCCGCCCCCGGATGCAACGGCGAACTACACAAGCCCGTTAAGCCACGAATCACGAGCAATCCGATCCATAGACTGAGTGGTTCCGATGAAACCCAGTTCAACGTTCCAGTGAGCGCGATGACCGCTCCCATTGCCAGGCCGTACAAGGTCAATGTCTTCACCGAACCGATGCGGTCAATCAGCCAGCCTCCGGGCAACATGCCGATCGTGTAGCAAATCAAAAAGCTCGTATAGACCCAGCCCATGCGGACTTCAGTAATGTCGAGCTGCTTGATGAAGATCTTGTTCCCTGCCACCGCGAGCCCTTCGCGGTTGAAGTGCCCCAGTGCAGTGTAGGCCATCAATAGCAACACGATTCGCCAGCGAGCGGATGCTGATAAAGTAATGGAAGGAGTGGCGACATATGTCATAGTGTGCGGTTCCTCGGCATGGCCGTTTCATACTTCCTCATCGTCTCACATCCCCAAAGATTTCAATGAAGTGGTTAGCTCTTGAAGGAACGTTTCGATGTCAGCGTGGGTGTTATAACCGTGAATGGCCACTCGCAAACGTCCGGCGTGTGACATGATGTGAATGTTCTTGGTTCGGAGTTGCTGAGCGATCGCCTCGGCGGACGGATGTCGGAAGGCAATGATTCCCGCCACCGCAGTTTCATCACGCGGCGTCAGTAAATCGACAGAGAGCTTTGTCAGCTCTTGCAGGCAGTGTTGAACCAACGGTCGCGCCGCTTGATCAATGGCCACAACGCCGACGCTCTTGATGTAGGTGAGCGCTGCGCGAATTGCGTAGATCGCCGGAAAGTTGGGCATCCCAACGGCAAATCCCGCAGCTCCTGGTTTTGTCACCGCTCGCTCGAAGCGTTCTGTCCCGAACGCATCTTCGAGATTGAACCAACCTCCCGCGGAGACATGCCAGTCGTTGGCTCGTGCCGACGGAACGCCGACAAGTCCGCCACCGTGACTGGCCAAAATCCATTTGTGAGTGCTGCTCACAATCAAGTCTGCCCCCGATAGCTCCAACGGAATGCGCCCCAAAGCTTGCGTGACATCAACGGCCAGCAACGCTGACGAGTGTTTGCGAACGGCCGCAACAACGTCGGGTAGCGACAATCGAAAGCCGTTGAAAAAACTCACGAGCGATACGTTCACAAATCGCGTTTTCGGCGATAGCAATGGAACCAAATCTTCAATTCGCAATGCTCCGTCGCGCGACCTCCAGACCCGAACGGTGGCCGGACAATTCGGCAGCAGCCAAGGCGTTGCCCCGGCAGGGAAATCGAGATCATTGATGATCACCTCGTCTTCCGCTCGCAACTGCAACGCCAACGCGGCCAAGTTGTACGCTTCGGACGAGCACGAGCAGATCGCGATCTCCGACGGCACTAGCCCATAGAATTCGGCCACAAGCGCCTTCGTTTCTTCGAGCGCCTCGAAGTGTCGATCACGGCCTGCCATGCCGAGTTGCTTGTCGCGAAAGTACTGGTCAAGTCCTTCGCGAACCTCCAACGGTGGAAGTCCCTCTGCCGCTGAATTGAGATAGACCATGTCATTCAACATGGGAAACGAACGGCGGCGAGCTTCAGACGTCAGCATCGTAGCAACTCCTTCAAGGTGGTTTTCGACAGACTTATCGGCTTCAAGACTGACACAAAAAACGATGTCATCGCTGCTGTAGGTTTTTCAGTCGATGCGGAACTTCGACTCCAAATGACTCGGAAACTGGTAGCCAATCCCCGGTGAGTTCGGGAACTCGATCACTCCGTTCTTCACCGGAAATCCCGCTTCTTGAAGTTCGCGCCGCAGCGGTGAATCGAAGACTTCCGCCGGAGCGAATTCAATGAACGGAGTGATCGGCGAGTATGCCGCCAGATGAATCGAAGCTGCTCCGAGAATCTGCGTGGACCAGTTTCCGGGGCAGACCAACGCGCCGCGCGATACGGCAAGATCGACGATGCGCTTGGCTTCCGTCAGTCCACCGCAGGTTGTCATATAAGGTTGCATCACGGAAACCTTGCCTCGGTCCAGCATGTCGAGGAACTCCCAGCGAGTGACGCCGTGCTCACCCATCGCGAGTGGGATCGACGTCAACTCCGCGAGCCGCGCATAAGGCTCCGGCGAGTCGACCGGGAACGGCGTCTCAAAGAAGTAGATATCGAACTCTTCCAACTCGCGACAGATGCGGGCCACAGTCGGCACGTCGTTAAACAAATAGCCGACATCAACCATCAATGTCGATTCTGGACCGAGGACTTGTCGTGCTTGACGAGCCATCGCGACGACATCTTTCGGCGATGACATCATCGGCTCAACTTTGAAGGCGCGATATCCCATCTCCAACAAGCGTGCCGCGCGATCGGTCTGCTGGGCAATCATCGCCTCGCCGCCCCATGTGTCAGAGACCAGCGTGCAATACGGCACGACGTTTGTCTTGCGAGTCTCACCGTGAGTCTGGAACGGGCCGCGTTGCACACCGCCCAACAACTGCCAAACCGGTTGCCCAAGTGCTTGCCCATAGATGTCCCAGATCGCAACGTCGAGCGCTCCGAGAATAATGATTTCCCAACCGCGACGATTCGTGTGGATCAGTGAGTCCCAGACGTGTTGCCACAGTCGTTCTGGGTGAGTGATGTGTTGCCCGATCAGCAGCCGCCCGAAATGTGTCTCTGGCCCTCCGACCGTCGCCAGCACAACTCCCGGCGGCACTCGAAAGACTTCAGAAAACCCGACCAGGCCTCCATCAGTATGCACTCGCAGACAAGCCAGCGGTTCGATGCCACCTTGATCCGGATCAATTTCCGGCCCGTCTCCAATGACGAACGTCTCCAGCCGAGTGATCTTCAACATGAGCGTTCCCGATCTGCCAGGATTCAAAAAAGGATTGCGAACCACTCTGCAACACCAAGCCAAAAAACGTCCGCACTCTCTCGGCTCATTCCACTGACGACTCAATATCACCAGTGCAATTGCTTTTTGCTATCTTGCACCGTTGCGGCAAGCTGCCACCTTGCCTGTGGCTTACAAGCTGGCAGCTTGTGGCTAGTACCACGACCGAGAATTGATCCTCCATAAAAAGCGAGTTTGTGTCATTACTGCATCACCTTTAACGGAGGGTGGTGCGATGCCAAGGAAGGCAGTGCGGATTGAGGCGACGGAGCGGC
>JAPLNX010000377.1 GCA_026400935.1 Planctomycetia bacterium
ACGCGAGCGTTCTCACCGAACGATGTCGCCGCGACGGTTTATCACGTGCTGGGGATTCCGCTGGAAACCGAAGTCCGCGACCGACTGAATCGCCCGGTGCGGTTAAATCGCGGTGAGGTGATTGAATCGCTGTTTAGCGGTGCGGCTGTTTGATTCGTGATGATGCCGCTCACGGCCAATCGTGAGAAATCCATCATGCTGATCTAAACCCGTCCGCGCGAGGCCTGATCACTACTCGATTCCATGAACTGTTAGCCGTGCTAGGGTAAGTCATGAAGAAGAATCGCAACTGCCTCAAATGTGAATCCCAAGAAGTGATTCATCTTCCCTCAGTGACGGATGCTGCTCCCGGTACTGCCATTGGCGGAATAACGGAAATGGCTCTGCAGCGTGGATGGTTTCACCATGCCGGTTATCTTGAGGCATACGTGTGCAATGCTTGTGGATACGTCGAGTTCTATGTCAAAGATTTGCAAGAACTCAGGCAACTATCCGGCCGAGTGATGCACCGCGATGACTTGGGCATGTCGTCATGGGAGCTACAACTACTTGCGAAAAGAGTTTCCACCATTGAGCATCTCGCAGCTCCAGATGGACCAACTCGGTCGACGGCGCAGTCGTTGCTCGACTTGACTGGTATTACGCCGATTCAGTTCTTGAATCAAACGGTTGATTCGTTGCAACAGTTTCTCGTCCTCACGTGCAATGACGATCAAAAGACGTTTGCAACACGCTTGTTAGAAACAGTCAAAAGTTATCAAGACAGAATCGAGTATCTCTAACTCCACACGAGACCAATCTCTCGAACGGAGCGAGAAGGCTACTGTGCGGCAGCAGCATCATTCGCCGCGAGCGATCATGTCCAGCAAATAACGCCCATAGCTGTTGTTCTTCATGGGCTCCGCCAGAGCGCGGACTTGGTCGTTGTCGATCCATTTCATCCGCCACGCGATCTCTTCCGGACAGGCGATCTTCAAGCCTTGCCGAGTTTCCAAAACGCTGACGAACGTGCTCGCTTCAATCAGCGACTCGTGAGTCCCCGTGTCGAGCCACGCCGTGCCGCGGCCGAAGATCTCGACGGCCAATTCACCGCGCTCCATGTAGACGCGGTTGAGGTCGGTGATTTCCAGTTCGCCACGTGGTGAGGGCTTCAGCGACTTGGCGTACTCGCAGACGTGCCGGTCGTAGAAGTACAAGCCGGTGACGGCGAAGTTTGACTTCGGCTGCTTCGGCTTCTCTTCGATGCTGATCGCTTTGCCGGCCGAGTCCAATTCGACGACGCCGTAACGCTCCGGATCGCGCACGTGATAGGCGAAGACAGTAGCCCCAGTGTCGCGTTCGGCAGCACGCTGCAACTGCTGTGACAGTTGATGTCCGTAGAAGATGTTGTCGCCAAGGATCAGACAGGCCGGATCCCCCGCCAAAAATTCTTCGCCGATCAAAAACGCTTGCGACAGCCCGCCGGGATTTGGTTGCTCGGCATACTCGAACGTCATACCCCATTTGGAGCCATCGCCCAGTAATCTGCGATACAGCGGCAGATCGTGAGGCGTGCTGATGATCAAGACATGCCGCAAGCCTGCCAACATCAGCGTCGCTAGCGGGTAATAAACCATCGGCTTATCAAACACGGGAAGCAACTGCTTGCTGATGACCTGTGTCGCCGGATACAGCCGAGTGCCAGAACCGCCTGCGAGAATAATGCCTTTGCGAATGCTCATGTGATTTCCTAGTGCTTTTGTGGTGTGTAGTCTGCCGTGAGCCACGCCTGCCCTCATTCAAACGATGTCGTCATCACCCCGCCGAGGTTGTCTCGGCATAGCCGGGCCTTTGCACTACGAGCGGCATCACGTCAAATCATGGCCGATGTAGTGCAAAAGCCCGCAAGCCACAGAGGCAAGCTCAGTGGGTGTTGATTTGAGAGCGGGCATTCGATCGGGAAGTTATTTCGCTTTTGATCTTCAACGCAATTCCCTTTGTGGGATTCTCCGTCGCTGGTTCGGCTGCGCGCGACTGCTAGAATCCCGGCCGCTCTTAACGATCCCAATACGGCTCCCTTCAAGACATGCCTCAGGAGGCTTTCGTGCGCTGGTCTAAGACTTTGATTCCGACGATGAAAGAAGTTCCGGCTGACGCGGAAATTCCCAGTCACCAATTGATGTTACGAGCGGGCCTGATTCGGCAACTCATGGCCGGAAGTTATTCGTATCTGCCGCTCGGCTGGAGAGCATTGCGAAAAGCGGAAGCGATCGTCCGCGAAGAAATTGAAGCGGCTGGCGGCATTGAGATCCACATGCCCGCGTTGCAACCGATCGACTTGTTCGAGCGAACGGGCCGACGCGAAGCGTTCGGCAACGTCTTGTTTCAGTGGGAGCAACGTCGCGGTGGCGGTCGTGTTCAATTTGCACTCGGCCCAACCCACGAGGAGGTCGTCACCGACCTCGTTGCCAAACACATCAGCAGCTACCGGCAGTTGCCGATCAACTTGTTCCAGATTCAGACGAAGTTCCGCAATGAAGAACGGCCGCGCTTCGGTGTCTTGCGAACGAGCGAATTCCTGATGAAGGATGCTTACAGCTTTCACGCCACAGTGGAATCGCTCAACGAGACCTATAAAGCGATGTATCGCGCCTATTGCCGCATCTTCGCACGTTGCGGTGTCGAATATCTCCCGGTCGAAGCGGAAAGCGGCCCGATCGGCGGCGATGCTTCGCACGAATTCATGTGCCCGGCCAACAACGGTGAGGACCGCATCGTCCACTGCCGTAAGACCGGTTATGCCGCAAACCTCGAACGTGCCGACACAGGACGAGTTCAGCCGTCGCTCGAAACCTCTGCTGACGCGAAGCCGATCACCAAGTTGCACACGCCGAACGTCGGTTCGATCGAAGCGGTCTGTAAGTTCTTGAAGTGCAAGCCGCCGCGCATGATCAAGACGTTGATTTACTCCGCCGATGACAAGGCAGTGGCGGTGCTGATTCGCGGCGATCACGAAGCGAACGAGGGAAAGATTCGCCGAGCGCTCGGCGTGACCAAGCTGGAAATGGCGACCCCCGAAGTGATTCTGCAAGTGACCGGAGCGCCCGTCGGTTTTGCGGGACCGGTCGGCATTAAGTGTCCGATCATCGCCGATCACGACATTCCGCTGATCTTCAACGCGATCACCGGCGCGAATGAGGGCGACCATCATCTCACGAACGTGAATGTCGGCCGCGATTATGTGCTGGAAAAAACCTTTGACCTCCGAAATGCAGCCGCAGGGGACCCGAGCCCGAAAGGTGAAGGGACGCTTGAGCTGGTTCATGGCATCGAGATCGGTCACGTCTTCAAATTAGGAACGAAGTACTCAGTATCACTGGAAGCGTACTTTTCCGACGAAAAGGAACAACGGCATCCGATCATCATGGGCTGCTACGGCATCGGAGTGAACCGCATCATCGCCGCTCTGGCTGAAACAAAGAACGATGAGAACGGTTTGATATGGCCGCTCTCCGTCGCACCTTACGAAGTGGTCGTCATCCCGTTGCAAGAAGAAGCAACCGTGGTCGATGCGGCTGAGTCGATCTATACGCAACTTCAAGAAGCGGGTGTTGATGTCTTGCTTGACGATCGTGCCCAACGAGCCGGCGTGAAGTTCAAAGACGCCGACCTCATCGGCTTCCCGCTCCGAGTTGTCATCGGCGGCAAGGGTCTGCAAGAAGGCTTGATTGAACTCAAGTGGCGCACCGCCATCGAGCCAATCAAAGTCCCCGTTGCTGAAGCGATGGCCACGATCATGAAGCAACTCGCCGACCGACGTGCCGAAGAAGCAGCGTCTGTTCCGAGTTAATCATTTCGCCAAAGATGTCGGTTGTTAGTGAAGACGTTTTCAACGCAGAAGCGCAGAGAACGCGAAGAAATTTAGAGATTGAAGTCTCTGCGTTACTTCGTGTCCTGTGCGCCTTTGCGTTGAACGCTCTCCAACGCACCGCCTTTTGGAGTACTCCCTCCGAAACAATACATGTGCCCGTTGGTTCGCAGATAGATTCTGTTGTCGACGATCGCAGGGGTCGCGAATGTTTTCTCGCCGAACTCGGCAGTATGCAGGATGCTCCACGTTTTTTCGGAGCTGATGACGGTGAGTCGGCCTTCCTCGTCGATCACATAAACTTTGCCGTCGCCGCCAACTGGTGAACTGTAATAGTCCTCCGTCCCCGAGACACGCCCCTGCTTGAGGTGCTTGCCGGTTTGGGCATCCAAACTCGCCAGGATGCCGCCATCTTTCATTGTGAAAACCAGCCCGTTCATGAAGAGCGGCGACGAGCAGAACGGTACGAGTTTCGGCTGTTTCCAAACCAAATGTGATTCAGTGGCCTCACCCTTCGCGCCGGGCTTGATCGCGATGACGAGGTTCTTTCCTTGCTCGAACAACATGCGGAAGTATTCGTATTCCTTCTCCGTGATTGAGCCGCTCTTGTCGCGGTCCACCTGCGGAAAACGCTTCTTGATGTCGCCTTCCGGTAACTCTTTCTCTTCGAGCGTTCCGTTTCCATCCTTGTCGATCTCTTTCTTCACCACTGCAAACGGCTCGACCGAAATGCGTTCCGCCTCATCGCCCCCTTGAGCCCAGCCGGCGACATAGAGCATGTTGTCGCCTCCTACGACGGGACTCATGCAGACCGCTCGCGAAATACCACGCACGGTCCAAAGTTCTTTGCCCGTCTCCAAGTCATAGCCGATGACTCGCAACGTCGCGGCCACCACAACTTGACGTTGACCGTTCACGTTCCAGATGACTGGCGTGCAATAGTTGCGAGGGAACTCCGAACGATCGGTCTTCCAAATCACCGAACCAGTCTGCTTATCATACGCAGCGATGAATGAGTCTTGATCGTGGTCCTGACAAAGAATGACTCGATCATCCACGATTTGAGGTGAACTCCCCGCTCCGAATTCGTTTTTGAAAGGGCCCATCGGGATCTTCCAAAGCTCTTTGCCGTCGCGGTCGTAGCAAAACAGTCCGCAAGAACCGAACATCGAAACAACTCGCTCATCGTCCGCCGTCGGACTGCACTGCGCGTGGCTGCCGATGCCGTGAACTCGCTCAAATTTTTCGTGCGGAGCTTCGTGTTCCCACAGAATCTTGCCGCTGACTTTGTCGAGCGCAATCGTCACGAGCTTTTGTTCGCGTTCGCCTGTCACGTAAATTCGATCGCCCACAACTGCTGGCGATGAATGACCGGGAGGCAAAGCAACTTTCCAAACTACATGCTTGTCTGGACCAATCTCAGTCGGAAGCTTCGATCCCGCTGTCGCTAAGCCCGAACCGTTCGCGCCTCGAAACCGAGACCAGGCATCGGCCGCATTGATGGAACTCACACTTGCCAAGGTAACCAACAACGCACCGATCAAGTGACGCATGAAACTGTCTCCATTCCGTAAAAGTGCCGAGCGAACTCGCGAGGGATTCTAGCGCGATCGGATCTGGCACTCCACTCGTAACGTCTTCGTGATGATTTCTTTCCAACTCGCCTGAACCACACACGGGCCATTTCCGTCAGTACCTGCAATTGGTGACGAACTTCATTCAGCGTTATGCTCCGCTTTTGATATCCTGCTGAGCGAGAGTTGTCAGTCCGCTCAACGAACTCCTTCCTGAAAGATGAAGACTGAATATGTCTGCGACTCCCACCAATGCCACGCCCATCGAAGTGACTTGTGCCCAAGTGAAAGCTCGACTTGATGCCGGAGACAAGTTTGTCTTCCTCGACTGCCGTGAAGCGACCGAGCACCAAACCGTGGCAATCGCTGCCGCCACGCTGCTGCCCATGAGCGAAGTTCAGAATCGAGTCGGCGAACTCGAGTCACAGCGCGAGGCAGACATCATCATTCACTGCCATCACGGAGGCCGCAGCTTGCGAGTCGCCAATTGGCTTCGACAACAAGGCTTTTGCAAAACCCAAAGCATGTCCGGTGGGATTGATCAATGGGCGGTTGAGATTGATTCATCCTTGCCGCGTTATTGAAGCGGCATACCCAGCGAAGTTTGGACAATACTGTTTCGTCTACGACCGCAACCCCGCGCCACAGTTGGGACATTGCGTTTCGATTGTGGCCACTTTGCCGCCGCAGTGCTCGCAGCAATTCAGTTCTGGTTGACTGGCGGAGGCGGATTGGACCGTTTCGTGCAACTTACGATCGATCTCTTGCTCGGCCAGTGAAAATACTTTGTTGACCATGCTCCTCGTTCGGAATCCCGCTACCACAGTTGAGACGAACATAAAGCCGATCATCATGATCACAACCAGAAAGATGAACTCGAACATCGCGCGGCCTTAGTTCTTGAGAGATAGGCGAAACCAGTTCAATCACGATTCCACAGGTTCGCCTGCATTCGTGGCTTCTTGAGTCGGGTTCGGAATATGTAGCAACAACTGCAACAGATAGAAGCCAGGAAAAAAGTTTGGTGCAGAAGCGGATTCCGTCATTACCGCCTTTTTGACTTCGGTTCGAAAGATGGAAAACGTTCCTTGGTCCAGTCCGTAACCGTGATACTCACTATAGGGGAGTGTCACGGCCGGCTTGCGTCCCAGGAACCCGCCAGGGCGATACTCCAAGCCACCTGCCACGAAGGTCAAATTATTCGTCCATTTGACCGTCTTCCCGTCGTTCAATCGCTTGGCCATGCGTCCGGCGATCGCGCGCGAAATAAAATCTCGCAACTCTTCCAGCGAAGCATCTTCACCCTGGACTGAAGTGTTGTACGAAATTGATCGAGCGTTCGATTCGAGCAGCGGGTCGAACTTCATGTTGATGTTCGTGCCGACATACGCCCCGTTGTGATAATGCCGAGTGGCCGAGTACGTGAATGATCCGGTCTCAGCGAACTTCAACGGCCGCTCACTGAACAGCGATACTTTCATCACGCCCCTTTGCTGGCACCTGAAGAACGATCGTCTGATGGCGAACGACGAATACAACGCCCCAACTGCCAACACCAGCAGTATTCCGCCGATGATCTTCAATCCGGGATCCTTGTCGAACAGCATTCCCACCGAAGCCAAGCTCAACACGAAGGCGACCAATGCCAGGATCACGCGAGTGATTTTCTTTGCTCGTCGTTCAAAGAGAATGCGTCCGAGGCCCGGCCCGTCTTCGGTGTCCTTCTTCTCCGACTCACGCTGAAGTTGTTCCGCTAACAACAGCGGCAGGAGGCAAGCGTTTTGCGAGCCAGCCGGAAACTTCGCAAAGGCATCATCCTGACCCCGTCTCCAAAGAGACATCTGGTTGTCGAAGACCGCACACTCCGTCAAGTCGGAGATCGGCACGCTCACTTCGACTCGATTGCTTGTCGTGTAAAACGTATTGCCGTCCATCCACCAACCGTCACCTTCGATTGGCTCTTTCTGTTTCAGCGATGTCTCCAAATCGAGATGTACTCGTTTCATTAATCGCCGAATGAGTTCGGCGAGCGGATCAGCTGCCGCGAGCGGGAATTTGTTCAACAATTCGATCGGTTGCGGTTCGTCGATCGTCCACAATCGGCATGCCCGCTGGATCTGTTTTGCAACCCCGTTGGAAAACAGCTTCCGCTGCTCGAATGCGATCCCGATCACGTGCTCGTCATCAAACGTCCGGTCGCCACGCCGATCAGTGTGGACGAAGCCCTCGCCGGTGTCTTCAACCCATTCCCGCCGAGCACGCAGCACAGCACTCGACACTTCCAACACAATCCATAGCCCACCTCCTGCAACGCACAGGATGACTCCCAGTTTTGAGTCGCCAAAGAGCAACACCAGCACTCCCCCCAACGCGGCTAGCGCGGCAAGCACTCGAAAAACATTCATTGTTTTGGACACGCCACCGCGAACAAGAATTGGTTCAGGCATGATGAGACTTTGTTTGAAATTGAGGTCTGCGATTTGAAGTTTAAAGGCGAAAAACTAGGAATCGAGATTTGGGAGTGGGTCGGTTGAATCGTCTTTTGGCCCGCGAAAGGGCGTTCGATTACGGAGCGAAAGATGACGGTCGTTCAAACTAACCCGCTGCTTGCGATTTGAAGTCTGAAGTTCTCGCCCCAATTTGTGGCTGTTGCGGCCAAGATTATCAACGAATCATCTGCCGCAGTGATTCGGCGGCAAGCCGGAGAACGATGCTAGAGTCGACGAAAGGCGAGACTTCTAAAGTAAGTCGATAACGTCATTCGAATTGACCGGCTTGAATGGAGGAGTGTTTCGAGCGACGGTACTCCAGGGCTTTGCCGTACCGGATGTCTCTGGTAGCTTGCCTTGGTCAGCGATCACTCACGCCTCACCGAGGTATTCCCATGCGCGGTCGATTCACACTGCTGGTGGCTTTTCTTGCGGCGATGTTGTTGGCTCAGCCTGCTGATGCTGGCAAGAAGAAGAAAGATCCGAAGACCTTCGCAGCCGTCGGGCGAGCATTGGATTTCTTGGCTCGCGAACAGCGGCGGCAAGGTTATTGGGAAGCAAACCAAGGACAGTACCGAGTGGCGATGACCGCGTTGTCTGGTAATGCCCTGTTGGCGGAAGGTTCGACGACAACACGCGGCAAGTACGCGAAGAACATTCGACTGGCGGTTGATTATCTCATGGAGATGGCTCAGCCATCGGGGTTGATCGGCTTCAAGGATGACTTTCATTACACCTATGGGCACGGTTTTTCGATGCTGTTCTTGTCTCAGGTTTATGGTGAAGAAGAGGATGCCGAACGCCGAGCGGACCTCAAGCGAGTGTTGATCAAAGCGGTGGAGTTCTCAGCGCTCGCTCAAACAGAACGCGGTGGCTGGGGATACGTTTCTGCCAAAGATCAGCCGAACTTCGATGAAGGCTCCACCTGTATCACTCAGGTTCAAGGACTGCGTGCGTGTCGCAACGCGGGGATTCCGGTTCCCAAAGAGATCATTGAGAAGGCCAAGAAATACATCCAAGATTGCACGACTCCCGAAGGGGGCGTTCAATACAGCATTCGCGGAGGCGGACCTCGGCCGCCAATTACAGCCGCTGCCGTCGCCGCGATGTTCAATGCTGGGGAATACGGCGAGTCAGAGAATGTCAAGAAGATGATGGAGTTCTGCAAACAAAACATCTGGCCTGGAAAGACGAGTTCCAATCAGCAACTCTTCGGTAATTGGCACTACGCTCATTACTACTACGCTCAAGTCGTTTACCGACTCGGCGACGAAGAGTGGAACAAGTACCTCGCGGACATTGGCAAAGAGATTCTTAGCAAGCAAACCGCAAACGGCTCGTGGAAAGAGGGGCACATTGGCGACGTCTACACGACGGCAATGAACGCCACGATATTGCAACTCGACAACGGATACTTGCCGATCTATCAGCGTTGAGGAACCACAACATGCTTCATCGACGCGATGCCATGATGCGACTGGGCCAAGTTGGGCTGGGGGCGATGACGTTGCCTGCGCTGTTGCAAGCGGAAACCGCGCAACGCATGGCCAAGCCGTTGGCCGTCGGTAGTGGGAAAGCGAAGTCTTGCATCCTCGTCTATTTGTGGGGTGGGCCACCTCAACAAGACATGTGGGACTTCAAGCCCGATGCTCCGGAAGGTATTCGAAGCCTGTTTCAGCCGATCGACACGATCACGCCCGGCATTCAAGTTTGCGAGCATATGCCGCAGATTGCTCAGCACACCGACAAGCTCGCAATCATTCGCTCGCTGACTCATCCCAGCAACAATCATGAGCCGAGCGTTTATCACACACTCACCGGGCGAGTGAACAACAACCTGGCAGTGCCGAGGAACGCTCGCAACCGACGCGATTTCCCAACTCTCGGTTCGATCGTCGGCTATTTCTCTCCTCCCAGCGGCATCCCGGCCTCGGTGACGATTCCACGTCCGATCGGTCATGACGGAGTCGTCTATTCCGGAACGCACGCCGGATTCCTCGGCCCAAAGTTTGATCCGATCGAAACGCAGCCCCCGGCCGAGGTGAGTGAAAAGGCTCCGCACAATTTCGCGCTCCCTCCTGGTGTTGATGAGCATCGCTTGCAACTGCGATACGGCTTGCTCAATACCGTTGAGTCGATTGATCGCGAGATGCAACAAGCGAAGGCAACTCGCGGACTCGACAGCTATCGCGAGCAAGCTTTCCGCATGTTGACTTCCCCACAAGCTAAGCGAGCATTCTCACTCGATGGCGAATCGGATCGACTCCGCGATCGTTACGGTCGGAACGAATACGGCGATTGCTTCTTGATGGCTCGCCGCTTGGTCGAAGCCGGAGTCCGCTTAGTCACATTCACTTGGTACTACGTCGCTAAAGATGGGAACGTGCTCAATGTGTGGGACAACCACGGCGGCACCGGTTCGCTTGGCGGAATCACCGGCTACCAGATGCTTAAAGACAACTATTGTCTGCCGCCACTCGATCAAGGATTCTCGGCGCTGATGGAAGATCTGACTGAACGAGGAATGCTCGACGAGACCTTGGTCGCAATGTACGGCGAGTTCGGGCGGACGCCGAAAATCAATCCGAACAAGGGGCGAGACCACTGGGGAGCATGCCAATCGGTTGTATTGGCTGGTGGAGGCATACGTGGCGGGCAAGTTTATGGCTCCAGTGACGAGCACGCCGCATACCCCAAAACGAAGCCAGTCTCGGTCGAAGATCTGCACGCGACGATGTTTCATTCGCTGGGTTTGTCGCCTGATCTTGAAATCCACGACACGGAAAATCGTCCCTATCGGATCAGCGAAGGTCAGCCGATTCACGAATTGTTCTCTTGAGATGACAACGCCCCTTGGGGACTGGTACAGTCCTGCAGCCAATTTCGGTCTTCAACTTTGACTAATACATCAATGAGCTGAAATGATTCCAGAAGCGACCGTTTATGTTGTCGATGATGATCCGGCAGCAAGAGACTCCGTCAGCGCCTTAGTCACCTCCGCTGGACTGCGAGTGCAATCGTTTTCCTCTGCAGAAGCGTTCTTGCAAACCCCCCGCCCCGATAAGGCGAGTTGTTTGGTGACAGACCTCCGCATGATCGGCATGAGTGGACTGGATTTGCTCGAACAACTTCAAAAGGGCAATTCGCCATTGCCGGTGATTCTGATTTCCGCTTACGCGGATGTTCCGGTCGCCGTTCGAGCAATGGAAGCCGGCGCAGTCACGCTGCTCGAAAAACCTTGCCGACACGATCAACTCATGACCGCAATTCAGAAAGCAATCGAAAAAGATGTTTCTGATCGTGAATTGAGAACTCGTAAGACCGAGCTCAGACGGCGATTGGCAACACTCACTCCCGAAGAATACGAAGTGATGCAACGCATGGTTGCTGGCAAGCTCAACAAAGTGGTTGCCAATGAGGTGATGATCAGCTTGCGAACCGTCGAAACCCGACGCCACAAAGTGTTGGAGAAGATGCAGGCGGATTCGCTGGCCGAATTGGTCCGGATGGTGGTCGAAGCAGACGCTTGATCGTTAGGCAAATGCTGTCAAACAGCAGGGGACAAGATTCGTTAGCATCTCTATCCGCATCAGGAACTCGAACAATGGCGCGCCGGCCTGCGAGCGAAGTAACCGTGATGTCCGTGTTGTTTCATCGACCTCGTCAATTCAACGTCCTGTGGATCGGATTAGTCGTATGGACAGTTTTGGTCGCAGGCTTGGACTCGCTGGCCGACGACGATCTGGATTTCTTCGAGAAAAAAATTCGCCCCGTATTGGTCGAGCGGTGTTTCAAATGCCATTCATCGGAGACGGTGAAACCGAAGGGTGGGTTGCGGCTTGATCGTCGAGATGGCGTGTTTGATGGCGGCGATTCAGGGGCCGCCGCCGTGTCGGGAAAGCCGGACGAGAGTCTGCTGATCAAGGCAATGTCTTGGTCCGGCGTCGTGTCAGAGATGCCTCCGGATAAGAAGCTGCCCGATCACATCATTGCCAACTTTCGAGAGTGGATCGCTCGTGGCACAGCTTTCCCTCCAGACGATGCCCCAAAAACGGCGACCGATAAACCTCACCCTGTGGACGTCGAGCAGGGTCGCGAGTTCTGGTCGTTCCAACCGGCTCACACGGTGCGGGCCTCCCAAGTCTCTAATCCGAATTGGCCGCGTCGAAAGATCGACTCATTCGTGCTCGAACAACTTGATCGTCAGCAGATGCGGCCCGCGCCCGAGGCGGACCGCCGGACGCTGATTCGGCGGCTGTCGTTCGACTTGCTGGGCGTGCCGCCGACGTTTGCTGAGTCGGAAGCGTTCGTGGCGGACGAAGCGCCGGATGCTTACGAGCGACTCGTGGAGCGTTACCTCGCGTCGCCGCACTATGGCGAGCGTTGGGGACGACATTGGCTCGATGTGTCTCGATACGCCGAGGACCATCCGACGTCCGAGGGAACCTGTATGCCGCCTCGTTTTCCGTTTCGGTATCGCGATTGGGTCCTTCAGGCGTTCAACGACGACTTGCCTTATGACGAGTTTGTTCGCCGTCAGCTTGCGGCCGATTTGCTGGATGTCCCTCGTTCGGAATTGGCGGCGCTGGGGTTCCTCGGTCTTTCGCCGGTCTATCACAAGGAGCCGAAGCTCGCGGCCGAT
>JAPLNX010000547.1 GCA_026400935.1 Planctomycetia bacterium
CAAAAATCCCGGCCCCAAACCAGACTCCTAAAGTAAGTGCCATTGGGCGTCAGCTCCCGGACTCTTTCCTGTCACCGAGAGTCCGGGGGCTGACGCCGCTCGGCTCGCCTGTGCGGTATGGTCGTCGGTATTGGTGTCTTTCAACTGCTCAACCAATCGACGAATTTCAGACATCCCCAGCACCAGCGGCGGGTCTCGAAATGGCAACAAGAACCCTGCTTGTCGAAGGTGCAAACACATGGCCGGACAGAGCGTCACTGTCCCCGGTCGCTGCTCCCAATCGGCCGCCTGACCATCCGCAGAAAACTGTTCGCCGGGTATCTCCAAAGCACGAGCGAGCCACTGACGCAACCGACTCACTTCATGAAGGAAGACGGCGGAGACTGTCCCGTACGACACGGCTTCCAACGCCGCGACGAACAGAACCAACGCTTCATGCTTGTGATTCTTCCAAACGCCGTCACGACAATGCCAATGCGTCAACTCGCGATGACAACTCGGCTCATCAACGAGTTCGTACTTCTCGGTCAGTCGCCGCCAATCCGACGTGTCCACCGCATCCGTGAGAGACGTCAAGCAGGAATACGGCAGAGACTCAGGTAGTTCTAATTCGTCTTCACTGGTAACGAAGTTCAGCGAGTAGTCGTCAACCGGTTCCCGCTCCCCTACCTCATCCCGTCCGTAAGCCGCGGCACGCAGCTTGAAAACTTCCTCGAATGCCGGCGACCCAACGGTTATCTGTCCAAGGAAATACGGAGGGGGTGTAAGCGTCACAGTCCACCAGATAGAAACGTTCGCGGGTTCAGGACAGAGAGACGGCTCATCACATGAACCCCCCCGTCGTGTCGTCAATGACTCACTGCCATGTTGTTCCAAACGACTCCCGAAAATCAACCGAACAGTCGGATTATTCTGACAAGGCAATCTCTCACCTGGTTTTCAACGGGCCGTTCGGCACATTTATTTAGGCGCGGTTTCAGAACTAAACCGAAGTGTGAGTTGCGCGGGTGGCCCCGCTTGGAACAACCGGGGTGTGCAGCACAAGAAACTCGGAGTTGACGTCGAGCCGATGTTGGGCTGAGTTTTTGAATGGGGCGTCTCGTGCAAGGTTCTTGTGCTGCGCACCCTGCTTCTGCGAAGCGGGGCCACCCGATTTCACGACGCAGGCGGGAGTGAGATGGTGAAGCGAGTGCCACGGCCGACGGCGCTTTCGCAGGTGATGGTGCCGCGGTGGGAGTCTACGATTTTGCGGACGGTGGGGAGGCCGAGGCCGTTGCCGTTGGGCTTGGTTGAGAAGAAGACTTCAAACAATCGAGAGCGCGTGTTTTCATCCATCCCTTGGCCGTTATCGATGACTGCGAGATAGACTCGGCCATCGCGTGCGAACGTTTGCAGTTCCAGCAAACCTCCGGATGGCATCGCCTGTTGCGCGTTGAGTGCGAGGTTCAACAAGACTTGTCGCATCAACGAGGAGTCGAGCGCGACGAACGGTAAGTCGCCGGACAAATGTGGGCTGATTTCAATTCCGTTCTCTCTCGCCTCGGGCTGAAAGAACTCAATGAACTCAGAAACGACTTCATTCAAGTCAGTCGACGTGAGCGACAGCTTCCCGACTCGCGCAAACTTCAAGAAGGCGTTCAGAATGTCTTCCAAATGCCGACATTCTTTTTGAATCGTCTGCACTTTGGTCAGCATTCGGCGTTCGCGTTGTGATTCCGCTTGGTCGAGGTCTTCTTCCAGCAACTCCAGCAACATGCTCATGGTTGAGAGCGGGTTCTTGATCTCATGAGCCAAGCCACCTGCCAACGTGGCAATCTCTGCGTACTGCCGGAGCAGTCGTTGCCGTTCGTCACTTTCAAATTGGTCGGTCGTCATGGTCGTCGTTCCTCATGCGGAGAGGCGTCACCGCGAGTGACATAGCTAACACATTGGCGTCCGCTTTTTGAACTCTTGTCCGACAAGAAGCGATCAGATTGTCAAGAATGCTCCGATCATGCCGATGCGGAAAACCTTACGGCTGTCAGCACATTGCGAAGACATCCCGAAGAGCCTTCATTTTGACTCGCGCAATCGTGTCCCAATCCAAAACACAATGATTCCAATCATCGTACAAGTGGGCATCACGATCAGCCGAAAGCCGAAGTTCAATTGATAGAGAATGATCATCGGCAGGCAGGCGAGAACAGCAATCTGAATTAACATGCCAAGAGTCTGTCGCATCATTGGGAACCTGAATGCACTGAATCGGAATGGTTCATGGCCTACTCATTGAGAAAGCAACTGGCCGTTTTGTAACCAGCAGCGCCAGCGAGGGCGAACAGGAACATCGAAACGGCCTACTGGTTGGTAGCCACGAACCCCGAATCCCTGATACAAGACGCCCGCAAAATGACGAGCCGTCTTCGCTGGGATTGCTCAGCAGTTCTCAAGCAGTGCGGCACGTCCACTGTTTGCCAACCCAAAAGAGATTCAGGCCAAGGGACTCGAACATGAACTCTTCAGAGCCACAACTCAATCGTCGTGACGTCCTGGCCACGGCACTCGCTGCCGGTGCCGCAACAGCGTTCCATTCCGTTCCAACTTCCACTTTTGCCGCCGAGGGAAAGACCGTGACTAAAGGTCGAATTAAGCAATCAATCGTATTCTGGTGCTTCAACGTCTCTGAAGAAAAATGGACGATCGAAAAGACCTGCGAAGCCGCGAAGCAAACCGGCTGCGTCTCCATCGAGATCTGTGATCCGAGCACTTGGCCCACTCTGAAAAAACATGGCCTGATCTGTGCCCTCGCTCCCAACGGAATGCCCGGTGCCCCGTTCATGAAGGGGCTGAATAACTTGAAGTATCACGCCGAGGTCATCGCTCGCACGAAAGAGATGATCGACAACTGCGCGACCGCCGGCTTCCCCAGCGTCATCGCCTTCACCGGCTACAAATGGAACGACGCCGAAGACCCGATGAGCGGCGAGATTTCGCTCGACGAGGGAGCCGCGAACTGCGTGAAGGGGCTCAAGGAACTCTGCGGCTACGCGGAGAAGAAGAAGGTCACGATTTGCCTTGAGCACCTCAACACTCGCGACGGCTCGCATCCGATGAAGGGGCACCCCGGCTATCAGGGAGATGACATCGACTACGTCGCCAACATCGTCCGCAAGGTCGGTTCACCCAGTGCCAAATTGCTGTTCGATATCTATCACGTGCAAATCATGAACGGCGACGTGATCCGCCGGCTCGGAGAATGCAAAGACGTCATCGGCCACATCCACACCGCCGGCAACCCCGGCCGAGCGGAACTCGACGACAAGCAAGAAATCAACTACCCGCCGATCATGCGCAAGCTGATCGAGCTGGGCTACGAAGGCTACGTCGGCCAAGAATTCATCCCGACCCGCGACGCCCTCACCGGCCTCACCGAAGCGGTCAAACTCTGCGACGTCTAACACCGGAGGATGGGCACTCTTGCCCGTCCTCTTCTTTTTCTATTTGTTTGCGAAAAGCGACGGGCAAGAGTGCCCATCCTCCAGGCGTCACTTCAGCGACAACAGCCGCTCTTTCGCCAACTGTGTGAAGCGATCCGCCAGCGGGAACTTGGCCAACAGAACCAACTCTTTTCGCGCGATTTCGGTTTGCCCCGCTTCGAGCAACGACGCGCAACGCAGCCAGCGTGCCTCTGTTTCAAACGCCGCTCCGGTTGTTAAGCGAATCGACTTCGCCAACCAGCGTGCCGCGTCGCGATGCTGACCACGCAGATGCGACGCCTTGCCGCGCCAGAAGAGAGTGTGTCCTTTCGGCTTCTCGGTCGGAAACGTTTCGTCCCACTGATTGATCACGTCGAGCGCGGCTTCGAGCTGTTCGGTTTCGAGGAACTCGCGAATCGCTTGCGGGTAAGCACCCATGCGAGCGGCCTTCACTTGCGGCGGGATGATCTTGCCATCGACCAATTCCGCGCGGCGATACAGCACCTGCGCCTCTTCGAGCTTCTCCTGCCACAGCCGCGCGTCCGCCGCCGCGATGATCGCTCGCCGATACGCCGCGCGAGCCTCTTCATCCAAACGCTGCCCCTTCGTCAGTTGTTCGACACGCGTGAAAGTCTGCAATGCTCGGTCGGGCTGTTCGAGTTCGCTCCCCAACAATCGAATCACTTGAGTCAACGAATCGAGCCGTTCTGACAACGGACTGTCCGCCGTCAACGACGCTTCAAACGCCGCGATCGCCGCATCGACTCCCGCATCCGTCCGCAACAAGTTCAACGCCAACAATCGCTGCACAGCAGGAGTCTCTTGCGCGTGATCCGCTTTGAATTTCTCCAACCAACGCCGCGCGATTCGGATCGCATCTGCCGATCGCTCGCCGTCGGAGAGCACGTGCGCGAATTCGCGGAGGTGCGTCGCATCGAGCTTTTCCGGATCGTAGGTCGACGCCAACTTCGCGTACTCCGTCGGATGCCCTTGCCCGATGTCGTCGGTGACGTGCTGAATTTCGTAAACGTCCAGCGGCCACTTCGCCGTCTGCGTTCGACCGCTCGGTTCAGTCACCGTCAGCGTGGCGTTGAATCGACCGAGCGCCAGATAAACGTGCTCCGCCTCGGCACCCTCGGCGTTTTGTCCGTCAGCGAAGTCCCAGCGATATTTCGAGGCCGCCGGAAACAACTCCGCATGATCGGCCCGAAATCGAACCCGCGTGAATTGACCGGTCGACCGATTCTCCGGCCAGAGCGAATCGACAATCGTCGGCTCGAAGGTCGGGACGATCCCCTCCTTGGATTCGTATCGCACAACGTTTGCCGTGTGCGGAGCGACGAACACCGATTCCGGAATCGCTTCAAACGCCGGACCCGATGCGGGCGTCCGCCAACCGAGAAACGCCACCTGCCGCAACGTCACTTCTTCGTGGTAGTACTCGACGAAGTGCAGACCGGCGGTCAATTCGATCGTCACGTTTTTCTCGCCGCGAATGCCTCGCTCCTCCGTGTGCCGACCCGGCCAGTGAATCAGCTCCTTGCCGTCGAGAAACGAAAACGAGGCCTCGTTCGACGCCGTGCAAAACTGATACGTCCCCGCCGCCGCCGCCGAAATCTTCAGCCAGCCGCGATAAGCACTCAGGTAATCATCGGACGATCCGAACGGATTGAACCCGTCGGAGATCCGCCGTTGATACCTCGCCCCGTGAGGCCGAACGCTGTCCGACCAGAGCTTGGTAAACTCCTCGATCGTTTTCGGATTGTCCCCTTCGGGACGCTGCTTCGTCGTGAGCACCAACCCCGCGTGAGGCACCCAGTCCCCCTGCGGCGCTCCGGCCCCCGGCACTTCCGGCACATTGATTTGCTCCGCCGCGCGACTCGCTCCGGCATTCCCGAAGTACACGACGAACTGGCTCCCCGCTTTCGCGTCACTCGCCCGAAACGAGATCAACGCCGAATGAGCCGCATCCAGAAACGTCACCTGAAACGGCACCGGCTTCCCGGCCGCATCGAAGACTCGCAAGTCGAACCCGTCCGCCCGACACCGTCCGAGCGTCAACACCTTCACCGCCGCGACATCAACCGCCGCGTCCTCCGACGACTGAGCGATCTCCACAATCGCTCGCTGCGAAAAGTCCGCTGCCTGCCATACTGGCTCGGCACCGATCAACGACATCAACACCAGCAACGTCTGCGACATCATGCGATGGTCCTCACTCAGAAAACGGCGAAGCCGCAATGTAACCCGAAGCGTGAGCGAGGACGGGCGCTCCACGAGGTTCCAAACTCATCATTGCGTGAAGTACCCACCCTCGCTCACTCTTCGGGTTACTATCAAGTCGCCGATACGAAGTCATGCCACTCAACCGAATCGGGAAGTGTTCGCTGCCCTGAAAATTCCAGATGCAGCACTCGGCGATGTTGCGTTGTTCCCGGCGCGGACGAAATGCTCCGATGAGTGACCAGCGGTCGAATCGCCAAGACGTCACCCCGCTGAGCCAGAATGGTCGTCGCTGATTCATCCGGTGCCGCAGGCGTTTTGCCCGTGTGATGAGACCGCGGCAACACCTGCAACGGCCCGTTCTCTTCGGTGACGTCATCCAAATGAATCCGCAACGTGAGCATTGCGTCGAGCACCTCCCGCGAGCCTTCGACGTGCGGCACGCCCGCTTTCAAGGTCGGCTTACTAAGTGCCGCACTTGTTACGGCATGATCCCGCACAGCAAGCGTCATGTCCTTGTGCCATGGCAGCGACCACGTTCGCTCCGGCGGCTTGTCGAAGAACAATCCGCGCACCAAGCCCGCGTCTGTGCCAAGCACCTCATGCAACAATTCGAGCAACGGAGATCGTCGCCACAACGTGCGAGCCGGTTCAAACAACGACAACAGATTCCGACCGGCGTAAACGGTCCCCGTCCGATCGCGGATCGGCCCTTCCGTCACCTCGTCCCGATGCAACACGGCGTCCAACGCGGCAATGAGTTCGTCGAGCTCGCTCGACGAAAAGACGCGGGGGATCACCACGAAACCCTCGTCTGAAATTCGCTGATGCCAAGTTGTCAGCAAGGTCGCGTCCACCGGCATGTTGTCTTTCCCATGACGAACGACTCGCGGATCGCGAGCGGCAGTCCGCCAAAGTAACCCGAAGAGCTTGTGATTTTTTCGATTCAGTTGTTTTTGGGGATGACGATTCATTCAAGCAGACAGTCAATCGTCGATTCTGCGCAATCCTATGCGGTCGTTTTTTGTGAAGTCGTATCGAATTCGTTGAAATGTGAAAAACTCACAAGCTCGAAGCGTTAGCGAGGGCGGGCGC
>JAPLNX010000539.1 GCA_026400935.1 Planctomycetia bacterium
CATCAACCGGAGAGCCGGATGCGGGAAACCCGCCCGTCCGGTTCGGAGGGAGGGGCGACCGAAATCAATCGGTCGTTCCTACCCCTATCGTACCTGCGGCTGCGCCGCTCGATAATTTGCGATGATTCTTTCCGGATAGCCACACAGATGATGGACTGCGAAATGAAGACGATGGCAGGCAATTTCGGAGCGAACTATACTCCTGCTGCGATTGCAGATGTCGATGGAGCGTTGCCATCGAAATGCTGAATGGAAGTTGCATCGCGAGTGTAAACACTGCCGCTGGGATACGTTGTAAAGGGGTCTGATCATGGCTTTGTACGAAATTGAAACCAACGCACACATCATGATTGGCTGGGCCGACTCGCAAGAGCAAGCGGCTCAGATTGCCAAAGAGCATTACCCCGGTGAGGACGTTGTCCGCTTAACGAAGCGACCGCGCGATGTCTGGGTGATCTCGAAGCGACTGCTGGGAATCAGCGGCAACGCTGAACCATGTGATACGGCACGCGATTGTTTGTCGCGAGCTCACGGCGACAAAGTGCATGCCATTCGGCTTTATATGCTCGATACTGGCTCTGACCTGCATGAGGCTCAGAAGGCGATCGAAACCAACATGTCGCTCGGTTGGTGACCCACTGGCAAAGCTAAACCAAGCCCATCCAAGAAGCCCAACATAATCATCGCTGTTGGGCTTTTTCGTCGCTGGGTTTGTCACGATCCGGTTTCTCCGCGACGGCCACGCAAGGAGTCAGTTCCCATTCGGAGCCGGTCACGACAAAGAAGCGGACGTCGTTCTTCCCCAGGTGAAAGGCCCATTCAGGAACCATCGCTGACCAGTGATTTCCAAGCTCTCCGTCTTGGATAGTCTGCGTGACTGCGTGAACGGTTCCGTTGATGACGACCGCTAATACGATCGGAGTCCGAAAGTTGACGGGCAACAACACGGAACCCTCGAAGTAACAGGGAATGTTCGTCTGCGGATTTTCATCAACCGTATCACCAAAGCGAGTAAGCCGCAGTTCGATGGGCAGCGATGTTGTTTGCTTGAGTGTTGCCATCGAGCGTCCAATCAGCCCTGGAATTGGCCCGATACGGAACAACGCTTGATGGTCTGACGAAACGCCAAATCTTCGCTGAATTTCCGCAGGTGCCGTCGAAGTTTGAATCAGGTTCGGGGCAAATGTTCGGACTTTATAAGCACTGCTGCTCCGTACGAATTGTCGCTCCGGTTGTGTCGTGTCGAGGACAGATCGGCCGTCGCTCAGGCCTTCGAGCGTCATTCCCAAGACGTCGGCAACAGTCGGCAGGAGGTCGACTGATTCAACGAGTCGATCGCTAATCTGGCCCTCGGTCTGATTTGGAAATTTGATAAACAACGGCACCGAAAGAATGTCTTCTTCATTTCCCGATGTGAAATATCTCCGCGGTTGTCCGACGTGAAATGAAGTCCCATGGTCGGCAGTCACGATCAACAGGCAACGATCCAGTAAGTCGGTTTCTTTCAGTCGTGCCAACAGCTTTCCAATCAAATTGTCCACGTACATGATCTGCAGCAAATAACGCTGTTGATTTTGTGTCGCGATCGGCTCATTGGCGGTTTCGTTACCGTTATCAACACACAACTGCCAGAGGTTGCTGTCAGAGAGGTAGTGACGCCCGGATGGGAGATAGCACCAAGGAACGTGCGGCAGCAGAAAGTGCCCAAAGAAGAGAGTCGAATCAGAGGTGGCGTCTAGGCACTCCAGAAAATGCTGAAACTGTTCATCGCGTTGATCGTTCCAGCCATAGCTGAATACGCCACGTCGCAATTGCCGATCAATCAGACTTGAGTCACGCATTCCGAACCAAGTACGCGGAATCAACGGCAGTTGTGATCGAAACTCAATGGGCGCAACCTGAAAAAGATAGACCGTGGAAAGTGTCTCAAACAAAGTGGCCGTCTGATTCCACAAGCTGCGTGATTCATGAACCTTAACCGAGGCGTTGAGATCACGCGGCGCGAGATTCGTGACCGGTTCAAATGCCGCCACGTCGTAGTCGCCAGCCTGATGTAAGACGCTAAAGAGGTTTTGCGGCAGGTCCCTGGTGCCCGGTTGATAATGTAGATTCGGCAACCTGCCTGACAGGATTGCTGGGACTGCTTGGTCTGTATTCGGGTTCACACTTGATGCATTGCGGAACCATGTGGCATGCCTGGCAAGAGCGGCAAAGTTAGGGAATCGCTCCGCATCAATCTCACGCTCAGTGGTCATGATCGAAGAGCCGCAAAACTCATCAAAGACCAAGAACACGACTGGCACCGGCCGCCATTGAGGTGATCGCTGCGCCGCTGGGCCGATTTCAACTTGAGCCGCTAAGAACTGACTCAAAAACAGAATTGGGAACAGAGCAATTCCCGGCGCGGCCATTGTGGTCGACGCGCGAACTCGTGGCGATTCAAAATAGCGCCACGTGCCAACACTTGCCGCTGCTATCGCCAAACCCAGGAGGAGAATTCCTGGAATCATGTCTAAGCGAACGAGAAGAAAGAGAGACGACAAAATCAGTAATACGAAAACGACTATCGAATGAACAACATCGCGAGCTATCCGTGAAAAACTCTGTGCCACAATTTCGAGAGCGACGACGCTCAGAGGTAAGCCGATTGAAAGCGTGAAAACCAAAATCCAAACAGCCAGATTTGGAATGTTTTGATCGGTCAGGAAGGAAAAACGTTGTCCGAGTCGATCATAGATCGGCTGCGCAATTGCAAAACTGGTGATCACAAACACGTGCAAAGCATCGCTGCGCAATGTGCGGAGCCGAGATTGTGGCGTTCGCTCGCATTCGGTCAGTAAAGCACTTAGCTGCGACTTCCAGTGACTCATCGTGGCCCCCGACTGTGAGCGAAATAAAGTGTGCGTGTGCCGGAACCAAGCGGCTCCTTGCGCACGACATCAAATTTTGCAGACAACAATCGCTCGAAGACATCCTGCTCATAATCCTTGTCACGATCCCTTCGATTTTTCAGCAGCGATTGAACCATCGGGTCATCTTTCGCGACGAACTCAATGATCAAACTTGTTCCTAACTCGGCAAACCAGTCCAGTAGCTCCAACATCGGAACTCCGGCCCCAATGACCAAATGATGAATCAGCGCCAAGCACAGTGTCAGTTCCGGACGGCCTCGTGCGGGCAAAGACTTTCGTTCCAAGCCTCTCCATCCCAACCCACCGGTTTGATCTGCCAAATTGCTGACCAGCGGCAATATCGGTGCGCCGCGGCGATCGGGTTCCAACTTGAGCGATTGATACAACCGCTCGACCGTTAGCGGGTCCGCGTCAATCGCCACGACCTGCTCAGCATTCTCTGCCGCGATTCGCGAGTACGTCCCTGTGTTGCAGCCGACGTCCCAGACAAGTCCCCAAGATTTGGAATGAACGGCCTGACGAACAAAATTTTCTTTGAGTCGTTGATCGGCAATTGCGTAGCCGTTTGCTTCTGCGTAGTTCGACCAGGCAGAAGGTGCCGGCTTCCAAAGCAAACTGCTGACGATTCGCTTTAAGCCTTGCGCGTTGGCTCGGATCAAGTCTTTACGAAATCCGGCTGCCGCCAAGGCTGAAGTCGTACTCGTTTCAGGAGTCGCTCGGCGCGATTGCAGCCACGCATGCAGACAAACATGCGACGGAACACCACGCCGAAAGAAGTCTCGCCACGACATCAAGCTCCAGCATTCATCTGGCGTGATGCCGTCAAGCCGACCGCGTAACCACGGCTGAAACGGCGTCTGCTTGTATGCTTGCAACATCAGTGGAAACAAAAACGTCTGACAAAACTGGCGATAACCAGCCCAAGTCTGTCCCGCCAGCAGGCGTTCAAACGAAACGACATCCACAAAAACCGGGCGAACCCCGGTCCATTGAACGTTGTACGCAGTCCCGTCCTTTAGAGTGAAATCTTCCGTCAACGCGGTGCCGAGCAAATCGAGTTGCAGCAACGCCGCGTCTTGCAACATGCCAAAAGACCACTCGAACGGATAGGACACGAATGGGATCACATCGTGTCGCAGAGCGCCAGCCCAGTTCTCAAAGCCGACCACTTGCTGCGCTTCCGCAGGCGACAAGGCTTGCGAGCGGACAACCGCACCCGATTCCACTGATCTTGGGAAGAAACGTGTCGTCTGCAGATCGTTCCAAGCGGTCAAAGCGCGCGACGAGAGCGCACGAAAGACTCCGCCATCCTGATCATAAAAGACACGTCCGTCACGATCCCGATACGAACCGGGTTCGTAATTTACGAACGCTGACATGGTGTTCTCTTTGCTTAATGATGTTGAAACTGGCTGACGACCAACTTCCACACATAGCTTCCAAACACCATCAGTCCGGCACTGCCACCAACGAGCGCTTGCAGAACAAGACTTCCCGAACCCGGATCAAAGTACCCCAACACATTAATTGAGTTTGTGAAATTCCACATGCTCATCGCACCTCGTGAAGAAGACCTATCCCAATCGAGGGAACTCTTCACAGTCCCAACGTGGCGGCCCGCATATCGTTGTTAATGCAGCAACTGCGCGTTTCAAGAAAATGTCAGAAACAACAGTGCTACATCAGCAGCGTAATTCGGACATCCTGAAACAAAGATGAAGCTTTCGGCATTTTTTGATTTCGCGATCAGATTTGTGTGCCATCGAACTAATGGCTCAGTTCATTGCTGTCGTCTGCTGTGGTTGCTGCTTAGTTCACACATTAAGAGGCCGGTCAAGTCCAGATGTGACTCGAATAAGGGCCAGTTCCAATCGTTTTCCTGCAGCAGATTCTGTATCTATTTTTGGTGATGCGTCTCCGTCTGTTCCGGACGAACTGTGACCATTTCTCGCAACGACTGAAATTTCGGGGACAGAGCTTTCAAGGAACAGAACGGAGAAACTGTTTGCGTTTCAACAGACTCCATCGACTGTGTTCGGACTCAATCTAGCGCTCCACAGAAATTCTCTCGGTTGTTCACGGGCAATTGCACGACGCAACGGAGCAGTTCAAATGAAAACGGTCGTCGTGCGAATGTCAGAAGCTATAGACGTAAGCTTGATTGAGTTGGTGGGCATCGCTTGTTTGAGGCTCGCCGCACACAAAAACTCGCGCTGAAATTCAGGCGTATGCGAGCCTTAAACGCCACAAATAATCGCTAACTCATACTAAAGTCGTGTCGCGCAGTTTCGTTATTATCTGTGGGCCACGAGAGTGGCGAGGGTTTCACGGCTTGCAAAAGGTGACGTCATGTCAAACGCGACTTGTTTTGAGCCACGGATGTTGAAGGACTATTTGCTCGGAAAACTGCCGGATGAGCAAAGCGATGTGATTTCCGCGCACCTTGAAGCCTGTTTGAGTTGTGAGGCGACGGTCGCGCAGTTGGATCGGGCCAGTGACACGCTCACAGACGGGCTGCGGCTCCCGATTGCCGGACTCGTTGGTGAGGCCGCGCCGTCAGTGGAGCGAAAATCGGACATTGTGCTGAAGCAAGCGTTGTCGCAGGTGCAGTCGATCGACGCGGCGTGGAACGTCGCATCGCAGTCTCGCGTGAGCCCCAACAGTGTGATTAACCCGGCCAGTCTCAATGCGATCAACCACTCGAATCGCGATCCGGCGACTGAGCAGTCTCCGGTACTACGCGACTACCGATTGTTGGCAGCGATCGGCTCTGGCGGAATGGGGACCGTTTACAAGGCGGTGCATACGCGGCTCGATCGGCTGGTGGCCGTGAAGCTGCTGCCAGCTCGTCGGCTTGGAGACGAGCAAGCGGTTGCGAGATTTCAGCGCGAGATGCGCGTCATTGGGCAGCTCAGTCATCCGGCGATCGTGCAGGCGACTGATGCGGGGGAAGTCGATGGGACGCACTTCCTGGTCATGGAATATGTCGAAGGGCTCGACCTGAACCGCATTGCGAAAGCGTGCGGAACATTGTCGATCGCGGATGCTTGCGAGGTCGCGCGGCAAACGGCGCTCGGCTTGGAATACGCCCATCAGCAGGGGATCGTGCATCGCGATATCAAGCCGAGCAATGTGATGTTGTCCGTAGTCAGTCGTCCGTTGTCAGCGGTCAGTGGGAGGCCGCATGACCGACCGCTGACTACTGACCAAAGTCCACGGACCACTGACAACGGACCAACTCTCAAAATCCTCGACCTTGGACTCGCGCTGCTCAGTGGCGAACAAGCTCCCGTCGATGAGCTGACGACCGTCGGACAGCTGATGGGGACGCTGGACTACATGGCTCCGGAGCAGTTGGAAGACAGCCATCAAGTCGGGCCGCGAGCGGACATCTATGCGTTAGCGGCGACGCTGTATCGGCTGCTGACCGGCTCGGCCCCGTTTGCGAAAGAGGATCGTAAGACGCCGCTGCAAAAGCTGCGGGCCTTGGCCACGTTGACCGTGATGCCGATTCGCGAACGTCGAGCGGACATTCCGGAAGCACTCGCGTTGGTCATTGATCGAGCGTTGTTGCGAGACCAAGAACAGCGCTTCGAGTCGATGCAAGAATTCGCGACCGCACTCGCGCCGTGGTGCGCGGGACACGATCTTGGTCGGCTCGCACTGACGGCCAGTCAAATGGCGGAACCGCTGCCCGATACGCCGACGAATTGGCAACGCTCGCAGATTGGCGAACGGCAATCGCGGAAATCACTGTCTATGTCAGTTCCTCACGGTGAGCCGGAGTGCGTTAGCCTCCGGACGAGTGTGATGGTCCGGGGGCTGACGCCACCCGGCTCACCAATTGACGTGGGTCATCAAATCGCGAACGCGACATCACTGGCTGAAAACGCGCAAGCGATTCAACAACCGCCGCGACGTAAGCTCGGTCTCATCGCACTCGCGTTGATGCTGTTCGTAGTGTTCGGGGTCGTGATCACGCTGGAAACTAACAAAGGGCAGCTCATTGTCGAGAGCGTGCGTGACGGCGTTGAGGTCCGCGTGAAGCGTTCCGGCAAAGTGATCGACAACTTGGAAATCACCACCGGCTCGAAGAGCAGCCGTCTTGCGGCGGGCGAATACGAAATCGAAATCGTCGGTGAGACCGACGGCCTGAGCATTCAGAACGGCAAGTTCGTGCTCACTCGCGGTGGCGTCGTCATCGCGAAAGTGGTCGAGGTTCCGAAGGGCCAAGCGAACGCGGGTGAAGCGGATGCTCGACTGGAGAATGACAAGGACGAACTCCCAACTCCGAGACTCGAAACGACCAAGCCCGCGCCCGTCGAAATCGTTGATCGCAACGCGAAAGGAATGGAAACCTTCGAGGCGGCGAATCCTGATTGGGCGGCGGAGAAGAAACTCCGCGATACGCTGCGCGTCAAAATGGAAGTCAACTTTGTCGACTCACCGCTGACGGACTGCATCGCTTTTCTCCAAGATTCTCTGAGCGCCACCACGAAGTCGGACATCAGGATTCTGCTCGATACTGCTGCACTGGCTGACGCCAAAATCACCACAGACACACCCATCACGTTAACGCTGGCCAACATCGGGGCCTCGGACGTCCTGGAAATCATGCTCCGCCGACTGAACTGCGTTTGGCAGATCGACAATGGGCAAATCCTGATCACGGCGAAATCGAAAGAAAACGAAACGCTGGTGACTCGCACCTACCCCGTTGGCAAGCTGATGCCAGGCGTGCGACAAGCGGTGGCTCGAATTGCCGCAGAGCAACCGAAGGCGATCAATGCTGGCGGCGGCTTCTTCAGCATCGGTGCTTCCACCGACGTAGGACGGGCACTCCTGCCCGCCATGCTTGCAACGACGGGCACGAGTGCCCGTCCTACGGTGGCCGCGCATCGCCCCGAAATCATTTTGTGTCAGGGCGGCGGCGGAGGTTTTGGTGGTGGAGGTTTCGGTGGTGGTCATCTACCGCCAGCGGCTCCGAACGAAGCGAGTCATCTGTCCGAACTACTCGGAATGCTCGGCCATGAATGGCAGAACTCAGCGGGTAAGGGAGGCTCGGTCAATCTGTTGGGCAACATGCTGGTGGTGCGGCACTCACGAAAGGCACACGCCGACATCGAGTCGCTGATCCGCACCATCGAAGCCGCTTTTCTGAAACCGCTGACTGAGTCCGCTGAGATTCGTCCGATAGATTATCCGCTCGAAGCGGATGCCTTTGTTCGCCAGCAACTCGCCAAAAACATGGAGGTCAACCTTACGGATTCGCCGCTAACCGATGTCACGGCCTACATGGCTGATTTGTTGAATGTGCAGGTCTTGATTGACCATGAAAGACTCGATGAAGCCAAAATCACCACCGATGAGATAGTCACACTGACTTTGAACAACGTGACTGGCGAAGTCGCCTTGCTGCGAATGCTGAAGCCGTTGCAACTGACGACGCGCGTTGATCGCGGAGTTCTCGTCATCACCACGATTGCTGCCGAGCAACAGCATTTGCTGACGAAGGTCTATGACGTTCGCAATCTGCTCGCACGTGGGCTGACACCTTCGGGCCTGCTGACGAGCCTCCAAGAAACAGGAACGTCCGGCCCGTGGCAAAATCAAAATCCGGAAAAAACCAGCGGCCGCGCGATGATCTTCGCGGACACGCTCCTGGTGATGTCGCAATCAGCCACGAATCACGAAGACGCGACGAAATTTCTCGCCAGCTTGAAGGCACAACTCAGCGATCGCCCGGAAGTGCCGCTTGCCAATGTCGCGGAGTTGCCATCAGGAGAAGGGATCGCGGCAGAAGATCCCGCTGGAACAAAGCGTGGGACAACAAAACCATAAACAGCACCGCGCGGCCCGGTCGAAATCTTCGATCGCAACGCCAAAGGAATGGAAACCTTCGAGACAACAAACCCGGACGTCGTCATCGAGAAGAAGGCGTTCAACGCTTTGAAGAAAAACATCTCGGTCAAGTTCGTCAACGTGCTCCCCACAGAGGCGTTGAACACGTTGGGAGAGAAAACTGGACTCTCATTTTCGCTCGACAAGGAGAGCCTCTCCAACCAGGGGACCTCTTCTGAAACCCCAATCAACCTATCGTTCGACAACCAACCTACCAGTGTCGCGTTGCACCACATCGCGAAGTCACTGGATTCCGTCTGGTACTTCGACGAAGGAGCGTTCGTCGTCGGCACGGCAGAGCATGAAAAAGAAAAACTGCTGCTGCGGATGTATCCGATCGGCAAACTGCTCCCCGGTGTGAAGATGGCGATTGAGCGACTGGCGTCTGAGCCACCTCCACCAAAACCAGCCGGTGGTGGCGGCGGCCAAATTGGTGGTGGCGGATTCTTTGGTGTGAGCGACACGCCGTTAACGTTGAGAGATTTCCCAAGATCAAATCCATCAATCAGCCGGAACGCGCAAGCGTCCGGTTCGGTAACGCCAACGACTCTCGAACCGGACGCTAGCGCGTCCCGGCTGATGCGGTCAAAGTCGCAGACGATTCTGTGTCAATTTGGCGGCGGTGGTGGCGGCGGACTTGCCGGTAACCAGCAGGTCGAAATCCCGACGGTGCATGGTCACTTTGCAACGTTGTTGACCAGCGTCATCACTGGCCCGTGGCAAAACACGGATGGCGAAGGTGGCACGATCGAACTGCTGCAAAACATCCTCGTCGTTCGCCATACACGCCGAGTTCACGCCGATGTGGAATCTCTGCTCCGAGCACTCGAAGCGGCATTTGCTCAACCTCTGAAGGAACCGCTCACGATGCCGCTGGCGAATGCCACACCAGAAGCCGATCAACATGTCCGCCAACAATTGGCTCGCCCTATCGACGCGGAATTCAAGGAAACGAATCTCACTGAGTTCGCGAAGCAAATCGGCGAGCAACTCGGAGTACCGATGTCGGTCGATATTCAGGCCCTTGAGAACCATGGCATCGGCACAGAGATCCCGGTCACGTTCAGCGCGAAAGGACTCGCCGCCGAATCGCTGCTGTCGCACGCTCTTAAGCCATTGAATCTCACCCACGTCATTGAGCATGGCCACCTCGTTATCACCACGGTATCCGCCGCTCACCAGCGTCTAACAGGCACGATTCACGACGTCCGACATCTGCTCAATCGCGGCCTGCATCCAGACCGACTGACCCAAGCGATCGAATCAGCGACCGCCGGTCCGTGGGTGAACGTTGATGGTGAAGGTGGCTCGCTCAATCTGTTTTCCGACACGCTTCTCATTGTGCATCAATCCTCACGCACTCACGCCGAGGTCACCAAGTTCCTCGCCAGCTTGAATTCGCAACTGCGCGACCAACCGGAAGTCCCGCGTGCGTTGTTGCCGCAAAGCAAATCGAATGGCCCCACGAAGCCGCGAGCCAATATTCCCAATGCTCCCCAAACCGGCGGCCCCACAACCACGCCGCCAACAATGACCGCTCCGCCAACGAAAACAACAACCAACAACGGACCGGAATACGACGGAAAGTCGATCGAACAATGGTTCGCCGTGCTCGACACCGAACGCAGCCCGTCTCGCTTGGCGGAAGCCTTCGATGCCATCCGCTTCTTGGCCGAGAAGACTCACTTCGAAAAAATCGCGGAACGTGCTTTGCATGTCTTCCGCAACGTTGATTGCGATTCAACATTCGGTAACGGCAAGGAGAGCCGACAGGTTTCGTCCATCGCCGACAGTCTTTTGAGAGGATTGCCACCCACGATTTTAGCCGTCGCCTGTGCCAGAGAATTGATTCAGGGAAACGAACTCAGCCACCTGTTTGTGCTACGTCACGGCATGCGGTCTCTGTCCAACTCAGGGCTAGAGACCAAAGACTTGGGCCACGCTCTCCTGCAAACGAGCCGCGACCAGCACGACACCGTGCGCGAACTCTCCGTCAGTTATCTGGCAACTCTGATCTACAGATTCCCCGACCAACCGTTGGCCTCCGATGCGAAATCCCGTTGTCGAGAAGTGCTGTCAGACAAATCGCCGACCGTCGTTCTCGCCGCATGTCGCGGCTTGTTTGCTTCGGCTTCCGACGGACCAAGCATCTGCGATGCGATCTCTCCGATCGTGACGGGAAGCCACGCAGGTCAGCAATACGAAGCACTGTGGCTACTGGCGGTCATGGGGCCGTCCGCTGAAAAGGCAATTCCGTCTCTCAACACATTGCTGCTCGCGAAGGACGAAGACCATCCAGAGCGAAACTCACAAACTCCTCGACCAAACTTCTTCTCGAAGTATTCCGCCGGTGGCGGAAGTTATGGCCGTAATCCGTCAGACAAGGAACTCGCCATCATAGCGTTGGCGCGAATGGGCAAAGCTGCGAACTCCGCTTTGCCAACGATTCAGCAAGCTCTCGAAAAACGAAAAGATTCAATTTCGCGAGGTTCAGTTGATGTCGTGAGTACCGTCCGCGATCTGTTGTTGGCGGCGAAAGCACGAATCGAAGAGCAAACCATCCCGAACGCCGAACGGCTTGCGAAGAACGAACTGACGCAGGACGACCTCGACCTGATGGAGTCCACCTACAGAACGCTCCGGCTAGAAAGCGAAATGCTACGACACTTCTTCGGAATCAATCACCCGTCCGTTCGTGAACTCGATGCTCGGATGAAGCTGCTACTTGAGGCCTACGATCAAGCGATCAAGCAAGGTCAGCGGCCACAGAAGAAAGAGCCCAATGACGCGATTCAAAGATGAACTCGCCACAATTGCTCGCTCACTGTGTTTCTAACCTGCGAACGCCGACACAGCGCACGGCGTCGTGGTGGACGCGTCTCGCTTCCGTCTGAAAGAATTTACTCACACGGATGCGAGACGCATCCACTACGCCTACAAAATTCGCTTCATCCCCTCGGTCATGACGTCGTCAATTTCTGGTTCGCAGAAGGCGACGCTGACTTCGTAGCCGCCGTTGGGGTATTCCTCTTTGACAGGGATGTACCACGGGCCGCCGTCGCCGTAGGCGGCGGTGCAGACGAAGTTGTCTTTGGCGAAGTCTTGGGCGCGGAGTTGGTATTCGATGAACGACTCGGCGGGGAGATGCAGCAGTTTCACTCCGCCGATGTGCAGCGAACTCAGCACGATTGGAATTCGCTTCTCGACGCGATGTAACCAAGAGAGCATGTAGCTCGGTCGGTTCCGGTAGACGACACCGCTGGTTTTTGTTGAGACTTGTTGAGCGAGTTTCTCCGCGTGCAGTGACTTCAGCGGCGGAGGCAGAATCTCGGCCGTCTTCCAGGCGAGCGATTCGCCGTTGACGGACATTCGTTCGAACTTCGCTTCCGATGCGACGATGCCGTCGTAAAGTCGCTTGGTGAGAACTGGGCGAGCGGCTTTGGATCCATCGTTGTATTTGCCCGCTGAAACGTTTCCCGCGCAGCCGGTGAAGTAAACGTGAAGGCAATCCGGCTCATCTTGCTGTCGTTGCTTGCGAGCGAGTCCGGCGAAATCGCTGGTTGCTCGACCGTCGGCGTAGTAGCTCATCGGATGTGTTGCGTAGTAAAGCAACGAGGCGACTTTTTTCTCGCCATCGAAGAAGGCGACTGTTTTCAAGAACGGGTCAATCAGTCCGTCGGGCAGTGCAATTAGTTTCGGATCGGTGCAAGCGCTGCCTCGCATGGCGATGACCTTGCCGGACTCGTCGCGATGGACTCGGCGATTGGATGCGATCCCTTCGATCTTCCCTTGACCATGACCGATGTGCGTCACTGGGCGAGACTGCTTGACGGCCTTCGTAATGGCGTCACGCCCCGCATCAAGGCAGCGTTTGAAGAAATCGACCATCAATATATGTGGTAAGTCACCTTCCGCCGCGACGATTCGTTCGGCTTCGAGGCACGCCATCGGCGCGTTGTGTTGATGCACGCAATGAACCGCCACTCGATCCGCCGTCGTCCCCGCCGCTTGAGCGAGAGACGTGCGCCATTCGACATGCGCCTCGTTCAGCAGTCCGGTCCAATCGACCGCGCACAACACGATCGGCTTACCCGCCCCCAGCAGCACAACTCCGACCGCTTCCAGTGCATCATCCACAACTTCAATCGGCTTGATCCAACCGCCGCAGCACGAATGCCCGATCGGCGGCGTGACGTCGAACTTAAACGGTGCGATGTGCAATCCGCTCGCCGTTGCTTGTGCCGCGTTGAGTGCGTGATCGACAGACAGCGTCCATCCGGCGGCAGTCGTGAGGAGAGTCTCTTTCAGAAAATTACGTCGTGACAGATCGCTGGTCATCTTGATCAACTCCTGGGCTCGAGTTCGTCAGGTCGCTACGACTATGCGAAGCATAGCGGCCACGCAAGCAGCAAATGAAGTAGCACTGACTTTGTACGTACCAAGAGTTGGATGATTCAACGCGTTGATTGCGATCGCGCGTCCGGTCAGTCGCGTAGCAGCAGTGAAGATTTCGTGGAGCACGTTTCCAACGTGCTCGAAATTACGTTGATTGGGCACGTTGGAAACGTGCCCCACGGCATTTCTTCACAAACGTCGGAACGACAGAGCTACTTTGTTGGAGCTGATGACGCGACCTCGCGGCTGTGGAGTTTAAGGCGACGGAACCATTCAACGGCCTCCTGATCAACTCGCTTTGAGCTAATCACACGAACGCCGACAGCGACGCCTCCTTTCGCGTATTGTCCGACTGCCACTCCACCGAAGGCTGTTTGAGCGACCGCAACACCGGCAATCGCTAAAGCCCCAACACCGACTCCAGCCACGGTAAACAGCCCAAAGCCGACACCGCCCACTGCGATTAATCCGCGAGCGATTCCGCCAATGGCGATGACCCCAGTCGCGACATCTCCAATGGCAATGATGCCGCGAGCGTCACCGCGTTTCTCGTTCAGAGAAAGTTTGGGCCCTTGGGAAATCGCCAGAAGTGGTAGTCCAAAGAGCTTTGCTTTTGACATGAATCGAACCGTGCGTGGCATGAGGTTGATCTTTCAGGGGCAGGAAAATATCGGAGAGTTGAGTGCCCCGAAATTGATTGTTGTTATGTCATGCCTCAATTGGCTGAGGCGATTCACGGCTTTTCAATCGGCATGGAAATGATGAGTGCTGCGGCTCGGTTTTGAGTATTGGTCCGATTCGGAACGTGGCACTTGAGGCATTCCGAAGTCAGCGTAATCGCGCCCGCATGTCGATAGACGCCACCTTCAGCGAGCTCCCACTCGTCCGCCCCAGATGCTATGGCACTGACTGCATTCTTCTCGAAGTTGTTCTGCGCGACATGGTCTTGATTCATGGCCTGACCCGTTACAGCCAACCATCGAAGTTCGACTTTCTGTCGCTCACTCACATCGCGAAAAGCCTTTTTGAAAGTGCGAGCAGGAATCGGAAGCTTTTCATCCTCGCGGTAGTACTCATGATGGACGACTTGCAGCATCGCACGGACGGTTTCATGAAGCAGCCGCGCGCGACCTCGAGCCTCATTCACAGATGGAATCGGAGCGGCGGCAAGCGACGTCGTTGGTTTTTCACCAAAACGCTCCTTGGAACCGCCCGACGAGATTGTTCCCAATCCGATGAGAACCAAGGCGATTCCCGATGAAGCCAACGTCATGCCCCATACCGTTCTCGAATATCGGGCCATGCGTCGTTTCCTCGTAGAACGGGTACTGTTGCTGTCATCCAGAAGGGATACGCACGACACGACGTTACTCGTCTTTCACTGGAATCCGAATCACCAACCCTGCGAACTTGGCTGTTGATGTCGGTGACGGTGCCGAAAACTGCTGCGAATGACAACCGACGCAACCTGCTCCTAAGGAGATTCGGCCTGCCCGTTGATAGTAACCTTTTTCAACAAGCTCAAAGTCTTCTTTGCCAGCGGTAATCGCCTTGGCAGCTTGCTTCTCGAAATCGCTTTCAGGTTCATGATGAATACTCATGGCTTTCGTGTTGATCGAAATCCAACGAGTCTGAGCAGTGGATTGTCGCGACATCTCCGAGAACACATCCTCCATCGCACGAGCCGGTAAGACAGAGCGGTCGCTACGGAAGAAATGCTTATGCATCACCTCCAACGTCGTCTCGTAGATGTTGTGCATCAACTTCGCCTGCTCACGCGCGGCGGCGACGGAAACCCGCGGTTGCTCCTGAGCCGATGACTTCGACGATGCGGCCTTAGTTCCAGCAGATGCAGGCTTGCTGTCTGTTGCCGGTCGAGGAGATTCACTCGCTGGTTCTTGGCTGATGGCGAGCGTGACGCAGAGCGTTCCAGCAATCGCAGCCAGTGCAGACAATTGAGCGGAGAGTCGCAATTTCATGATGACCCCGTTTGGATTTTGAGTTCTTAAACTCATTGTGTTGGGCATCGTTCGAGCATTGGCATCGAGCGTTCAAAACAATCACACGACTTCAGGCAGTGGCAAATAATTCTCAACGAGTGGTTGTGGTCGTCCCGCTGGATCAATGATTGGCTTCGAGAGCGGATTGATTCCGAGGTTACGGTACAGCGTTGCGACAATTTCTTGAAAGTGGACCGGTCGCGTTTCGGCGTTCTCGCCAAGACGATTCGTGCTTCCAATTACTTGGCCGCCCTTCATGCCGCCGCCAGCCATCAAAGCACAACTCACCTGCGGCCAATGATCTCGGCCTGCATCTTTATTGATTCGCGGAGTCCGTCCAAATTCGCCCCACGCGATGACCGTCACGTCGTCGAGCATGCCGCGCTGTTCGAGATCTTCAATCAACGCACTCAAGCACTGATCGAGCTTCATGCCATGATCACGGACCAAGTTGAAATTCTGGCCGTGACTATCCCACCGACCGAAGGTCAAAGAGACGCAACGGACTCCCGCCTCGACCAAACGGCGAGCGAGCAGCAATTGCTCATTCGCTGTCGGAGCACCGTCGTACTGATAGTTGTAGGGTTGTCCGGTCCCGTAACGTGCTCGAACTTCCGGCGATTCTTTGGAAAGATCGAGGGCATCGACCAGCTTGCTCGACGTCAACACGTTGAACGCCGACGACGTAAAGGCATCCATCGCCACCATCTTGCCGGTGTGGTCTGCTTCCCGCTTCAGTCCATCAAGGCTGGCAAGCAGTTCCTTCCGATTCGTGAGCCGACCACCCGGGATGTTGGCACTCGGGATCATGTCGGCCATGCCTGGTCCCTCCGGCTTGAATGCCGACTGCGACGCGCCGAGAAATCCAGGAGCACCAGCATCTGACCAAGGAACATGCCGAGTCGTCTCGGTCAGTCCAACGAAAGGGGGGACCGCTCGATCGACTGGTCCCAACAGTTTTGCAGTGACCGCACCAAGACTTGGTCGACCACCAATGAAAGCCAAATCACGAGCCGACCAGCCTGTCATGCACTGATAAGCGTCATGAGCCCCGACCGAACCGACGACCGATCGAACAACAACACATTTCTCCATAACGCTGGCAATGCGTGGAAATACTTCGCCAATCTGAATTCCTGGGACTTTCGTTGAGATGGGTGAGAACTCGCCCCGGATTTCAACCGGTGCGTTGATTTTCAGATCCCACATATCCTGATGAGGCGGTCCGCCACCCAAGAAAATGTTGATCAGAGCTTTATGCGGTGATTTCTTGTTTGCAGGAGCTTCGGCTCGCAACAGGTCGGGCAGGCCAAGCGCTCCAAAGCCGAATCCCAACGCGCCGATCTTCAGCACGTTGCGACGAGTCAATTGGTCGCAGAATTGAAATCTTTCATCGTTGGTGAGCGTCATCATGGCAAGTTCTCACGAGGCGGGAGATGTGATCGGGTTGTGCCGTCACATCCGAAAAGGGCGGAATAAGGCATGAATCGTGCGAACATTGTGCCGCAGCCAATTGGGCATCGTGTCACCCGCGACCGCTCACGCCAGAGATTGCTGACAGGTACGAAGTAAGCGTTCTTCCATGCGATCTTTCGGCGGAAGTTATGAGCTCACGTGGTGTGCTCGCCTGCTCCATTGGTTGCGCGCAATGGGCAATTACGCTCGCTAGTCCTCAAACAAGTGATGTCCGCCAACCCCACCGAGCTTGGCTCGGTGGAAACGGGCATTTGCACTACTCAGTGCCTCACCGGGAATCATGGTCGCCGTAGTGCAAAAGCCTGCAAGCCACCGAGACAAGCTCGGTGGGGTGTTTGTAAGGGCCAGAATTTTCAACGTATCCCAGTATCCTCACCAACTCCAAGGAAGGAGGCTTTTATGTCTGCGATAGAAGGAACGACGGCAAACGACGTTGCACGAAGGATCGTCAACGACTTTCGCTCACCCAAAAGTAAAACTCGCCGATCGAGCTTGCTCAGATTCGCTTGGTGGACCGTTCCAGTCCACATTGCATTTGGGTTTGGCTTTTGGTGGATGATGACCAACAGGCCCGATGAGTTGGGGACCGCGTTGCTTTGGCTTCATATTGGTTTCCCGGCCCTCCTGGCTGTGACGATCCGGATGTGGTGGGACCGATGGGGCGAATTGACGCTGCTACTGACAATCAATCATTTGGCAACATTTGCAGTCCTCGCATGCCTTCCTTGGACGTAGTCCGGTGGCTTTGTTTTGACCTGACGAGTCTGTGAAAAAATCGTGGAGCACGTTTTCAACGTGCTTGAAAAAGGGCACGTTGAAAACGTGCCCCACGTCATTTTGTCACACGCTCAACGAGTCTCGTGACTCCCAATGAATCGTTATGGCTCAACTGACGGTTGCCATCGCATTCGAGAATCGAGTGCGATCAGCCGATCGGCAGTCACCAACAGCGGATTGATGTCGATTTCCGAAAGTTCGGGCCAGTCAGTGACGAGAGTCGAGAATCGAATGAGCACTTCGATCACGCGGTCGACATCAACTCCAGGCCGACCTCGATAGCCTTGCAGCAGCGGCCACACGCGGAGGCTTTCGAGCATTCGTCGAGCGAACAATTCATCGAGCGGCGGCAACTCCAGCGCTCGATCTTGCAGAAGCTCAGCCATCACACCTCCGGCACCAACCAGCAGCACGGAACCAAACACCGGATCTCGTTTGGCGCCGACGAGCAACTCGACACCGCGAGCGGCGGTAATCATCGGCTGAAGTGTTACACCGTCGATCATCGCGTCAGGCCGTTTGAGTTTCACTGAGGCGAGCATCTGTTCGAACGCGGCTCGCACTTCCACTTCATTGGTCAAATTCAAGATCACACCACCGACGTCTGTTTTATGCGTGATGTCAGGCGAGCGAATCTTCATCACGACCGGGAAACCGATTCGGCATGCGATGCTTGCGGATTCATCGGCACTTGTCGCGGCGATTGGCTGGCTCACGGGGATGCCATAGGCCGCAAGCAAGCTCTTAGAGTCTTCTTCGGACAGAAACGACGTCGGTGGCTGGTTGGCGAAGCACGATAGAAACTCCTGCCGAATGGCAGATCTCTCACGAGGCCATGCTATCTGCACATCACGAGGGACTTCTTGCAACCGCTCGCGACGTTCAGCGAACGACACCAAGTGCATGAAGGCTCGCACGGCCTGCTCGGGTGAGGCATACGTCGGGATTGCCGATTCGTGGAGCACTTGCCGCCCTTCGCGAACCATCCCGCCTCCCATCCACGCAGCGAGCAACTGCTTTTGATGGGGATTCGCGGCACTCGCCACAATTCGTGCGATACGTGCTGGCTCGGTCATGGCTTGTGGAGTCAAAACAACGAGAACCGCATCGACACCGTCGTCAGCCAGAACCGCATCGAGCGCGGCCGAGTAACGTTCCGGCGTCGCATCGCCGAGAACATCGACCGGATTATTATGTGACCAATGCGGCGGCAACGATTGATTCAGCCGCGCCAATGTGGCAGCAGATAACTTCGCAAGATGCCCTCGCTGTTCCATCAGCACGTCAGTCGCCATGACACCGGGACCACCCGCATTTGTCACAATGGCCAGTCGCGGCCCGCGTGGCGGTTTTTGTCGAGCCAATAGTTCGGCACAGTCAAACATGTCATCGACGGAGAAGACTCGCTCGATGCCCACGCGTCGAAAGGCCGCGTCGTAAACCGCATCGACTCCCGCAAGGGCACCAGTGTGAGAGGCTGCCGCTTGAGCGGACTCAGCAAAGCGTCCGGCCTTGTAAGCCACGATCGGCTTGTGTCGAGCAAAGGCTTGCGCAGCAGTTAGAAACTCCTGCGCATGGCTGAGCGATTCGATGTAAAGAATCAGCGATTCCGTCTGCGGATCATTCGCGAAATATTCGATGAAGTCGGCCATGCTCACGTCGAGCATATTGCCCGCTGACACGAAGGCCGAGAATCCGATCTGCTGCTCAATCGCCCAGTCGAGAATCGCGGTACACAACGCGCCCGATTGCGAAAGCAACGCAACTCGTCCCGGCTTGGGCATGCCAACGGCAAAGCTCGCACTGAGTTTTATTTCGGGGACGATGACCCCCAAGCAGTTGGGACCGACGATTCGCAGGTTGTTGAATCGAGCGGCTTCTTTTTGGACGACCGCTTCCAACTCACGCCCTGCGGCATCCGCTTCGCGAAAGCCTGCCGAGATAATGATCACGGCTCGCACGCCCGCTTCGCCGCATTCACGCACAACGACTGGCACCACAGGAGCAGGAACACAGACAACCGCTAAATCGACCACACGCGGCACTTGTTTGATTGATGCGAACGCTGGCACTCCTTGGACGCAGCCGCATTTCAAGTTGACTGGAAACGCTTCGCCAGCAAACCCGCTGGTTGCAAGATTTTTCCAAAGCGTACCGCCCACTGAATCAACTGAATTGCTCGCACCAATAACAGCCACGCAGGTAGGCCGAAATACTGCATCGAGATTCCGAACTCCCATGCCCTGTCCCGTCAGTAAATCCGTAGGACGGACACTCGTGCCCGCCTAATTTCGTAAGAGGACGGGCAAGAGTGCCCGACCTCCGAGTCCTCAAGTATTTGGAGGACAATGCCTAGAAGCTGTTTCAAAACTGGATGACTAACCCGAAGCGTGAGCGAGGGCGTCGGGAAATCACGTGTGGAATCGCCCTCGCTCACGCGTCGGGTTAGTTATTAAACAGCCTCTAGGTTTCTGATCGCTTCAGAACGAGGACTGGGCAGCTCGCGTGTCGCAACACACGTTCGGTCACCGAACCCAACAGCAATCGTTTCACGCCGTGGTAGCCGTGCGACGGCATGACGATCAGATCGGCGTGAACCTCTTCCGCGTAGTCTGCAACGATCAAGCCGGGATCACCTTCCCGAATGACCGTTTTCATACCGCTCGCGTTAATGCTGCTGAGGAATTTCCCCAAGTGTTCTTTGGCCGCGTTCATGCGTGTATTTGGATCATCCAAGGCCCAGCCCTCCGCATAATTGAACGGAATCGGAGGAGCCGTGACGTAGATGACATGCACATCTTCCGGTTTCTCCACCAACGGCAAGGCCGTCTTCACTGCGTCCGCTGACGCGGTCGAAAAATCAACAGGAACAACAACGGTTTTCTTCGGGAGCCAACTCATGATTTTCTCCAATAGCTGAGGCCAGGAAGTTGCACTTCGTATTTTCTAACGCATTTCGAGCCGAATTGCGTTATCCGGCTCACCATCATTCAACCATCGCTTAAACCGGTTTGAGTTCCGGTTGGAAGCCAACACTCTTCTTCTCATTGACGGTCACGAATTGATCGGAACGAACTGTCAAGACAGAGCATGGAGCATGTTGCACAACACGCTCCGCAATGCTGCCGAGCAGCACGTGCGGCAGACCAGTTCGACCGTGAGTCCCGATGACGATCAAGTCAATGGCGTTGTCTTTGGCATATTGCACGATGCTTGCGTATGTCGAACCAATGCGAACAACTCGCACCACCTTGTTGCAGGTGCCAGTAGCCAATGGAACCTTTTCGATTTCTTCCTCGGCGGAAACAATCAAGTCTTCCAGAACCTTTGGTGGAATCAGCAATTCAGCGGCCGCGTCGGGCATCATCAGGCACAAGTCGTTGAGGACATGCAGCACATGCAACTCGGCTCCGAAGTGCGCGGCATAATCACAAGCAGATCGCTCGGCGACTTTGCTGTGTTCGCTGAAATCGGTGGGGAACAGAATTCGTTTTACGATCATGGCTAGCCCTCAATGAATGCAGGCATTCTCACCTGTTTTTGCGGAGGCAAATCGCTCCAACGCCTCGCATCCTTCGCGAACGCTGTTCCGTCCCAGTGGAAGGTTGAGAAGTTGTCGCGGCGTGAGCGTCAAGGCGTGCCGTTAAGTGGCTAAGACGACCATATTTGAACGTCCAATCGGTCTTCTCATTGTGGCGTGCGCGGGCGGCATCGATCCTCGCAGTGCGCATTTTCGCTCACGTTTATGTGCGACGAGTCACTCAAACCGCACTCTGTCGTTTTGTGAGTTTCGTAAACTTCGTGATGTGTCGGGGAGCTCACGAGACACGGTCATCTCTAACACATTGACTGCCAACCGGCTGCCGATCCGCTCTGAGAGGCTATCCGAAAAGGTTTAGGCTGTTTTTCAAGGATTTCATACGGCGAGCTTCGCCTCACGATAACGGAACTTCGGTACGTCAGCTTTAGGAACCGGCGGTCATGAATCTCAAACGCAAGATCGAATCGAGGCTTGTTCGAGGAAAACTTCTCTTGGGGTTTTGTAGCCGAGGCAGCGGCGCGGGCGGTCGTTCATAAGAATTTCGACACGCCGCATGTTTTGAGGGGTGACC
>JAPLNX010000250.1 GCA_026400935.1 Planctomycetia bacterium
GACTCGATCATCATCGCTGGCCGAACAAGTTCTTCCACCAACATGGGCTGTATTCCCTGAGCCACGCCCATCAATTGGCCTGTCAATCCTGTCTCAGGTAAACCATCAACTGGAAAGCCGGATGCGGGAAACCCGCCCGTCAGGTTTGGAGGGAGGAGCGACCGAACTCAATCGGTCGTTCCTACCCCTATCGTTGGACGGACGGCCCCAGAGCGGTGGCGACTTCGGCGGCGGTTTGAAAACGGTCGTCGGGTTTCTTGGCGAGCAGGCGGCGGAAGATCGCGTTCAACTCGGCGGGAGCATCCGGCCTCACCGCGAGCAGATCGGGAATCGGGGCTTCGGTGTGTGCCTTCATCAACCGCATCAGTGACGGCTTGCTTCCTTCTTCCGCGAATGGAGCTTTGCCCGTCAGCACAAAGAACAACGTGCAGCCCAGCGAGTACAAGTCCGCGCGGGCATCGGCGGCGTGCGTGTCGTCCCATTGCTCCGGAGCCATGTAGTCCGGCGTCCTCAGCACTTGCCCCGATGAGGTCAATCCGCCGCCAGGAGCATCATCACTCAGCCGCGCCAAGCCGAGATCGAGCAGCTTCACCTGACCGTTCTTCGTCACGAACAAATTCGAGGGCTTGATGTCGCGATGCACGAGGTCATGTTCGTGAGCGTGCTGCAAGCCGAGCGCTGTTTGGCGAACCACATCGCACGCATCGCTCAACGACAACCGACCGCGAGTCTTCACGAGCACCGACAGGTCGATCCCCTCGACGTATTCCATCACCAAATAGTGCGTGCCTTGCCATTCGTCCGCATTCGTCGCCTTGACGATGTTGGGATGATCGAGCTTGCCGACCGCCTTCATTTCCCGTTCAAACCGCGACACCGCCGCCGCATTCGACGCGAACCCCGGCGGCAGCACCTTCAACGCAAACGTCTTGTCCAGCTTCGTGTGCTGAGCCTCGTAAACGGCTCCCATCCCACCCTGACCCAGCTTGCGAACCAACTGGTACGGGCCAATCTTGAAACCAACTCCCACCGCTCCCGACAGTTGCCGCAACTCCGAAGCCTCTTCACCCGTCTCCGACAAAGTCGCTTGCATCACCGTCTGACCGGTCGCATCCTCAGAGGCATTCGAATCCGGCATCGCGACGGGTTCATTCGATGACGATGAATCACCTGGGGAATTGGACTTTCGCGTGTCAGCAGGATCGGCCATCAATGCATCTCAGTAGATTGCTTGCAATACGATTCATCGACAGAGCGAAACTCACGAACGAAACGCGTCAATGCCGAGCCACAGCTTACCGGAATCCCTAGCCGCAACAAACCAACAGAACGAGCCGTTTGTTGCGACGAATGACGCGATTACTCAGGCTGGGATCGCCGCTGACTTTCATTCACTGTGAGCATGGAGTGCGGCCATTTCCAGCGCCGCATCGTAGATCACCCGCTCAAACATGGCTGATGAAACTCTCCGGCTTCGAAATATGAAGCGACCGTGTTGACGACGACCGAGAATCAATGCCTCATGGAGGCGAAAATACGCCTCCATTTTTGAAAAACATTGTGGATCGAAGCACTACCTCGAGATGTCGTCGTGGCGAATGCTCGATAGACCCAGTCACTGACATCGGAACCTTGACGGATCAGAGCACGACGAGAGTGACTCCATGCTGACCATTTCTGGCGATGCGATTCGATTGTGTGACCGGCTGGCGGGGTGACGTTGCCTCGGTTGTTGCGGGAGGAGCTCAGGCGGGGGTTCGGTCGTCGCACAAGTCGGTCATCATGATCTATCTCACCGGTGGGCCGCCGCATCAGGACATGGTCGATGTGAAACCGGATGCTCCGACGGAAATTCGAGGCGAGTTCCGGCCGATTGCGACCAACGTGCCGGGGATTCATATCTCCGAACTGATGCCGCGTGTTGCGGGGATGATGGATAAGTTCGCAATCATCCGCTCGCTGGTCGGGGCCGAGGAGCGGCATTCGTCGTTTCAGTGCGTGACCGGCCGGATGTTTCGAGCACGACAGTCGGCTGCAATACGTCGCCGAGATCAGCGAACTCGTCTGAGCCGCGCGGCCAATTTGTGGAATGTGGATAAGGTCGCCAGTTCAAAATGATCTACCGGAGTTTGGTAGCGGAAGTCGTGGGACTTTGGCGATGGTTAGGTCGGATCGCCAAGTCCGAGTTCTGCCAGGCGGTTGGCGTCGAGTCGAAAGTTTTCGACGGCGTCGCGGAGCTTTGCGACCACGAAATGCTTGTGGTTGGCGACATCTTGTTCTGTGATGTTGAGTTGGTCGGCCGCTTCTTTGTTTTTCTTACCAAGCACGAAGAGCAGTTCAATGCACTTGAGTCGCTCGAATTCGCCTCGCTCCCACCATTGCGTGATGAGTGACTGCAAGGCTTGAGCCAGGGCCACACCTTCGGTCAATTGCCGTTCCTGGCTGCGAAACAAACTGGAAGCGGCTCGATCGGAACCAGCAGGCTCAAGCACGCCGCCATCCGAATCGGCGAGCAGCATCGGTAACTCCGGACGCCGCCCGTTGCGTCGCAACACGTCAGTCAGCTTGTGAGCGGCAATTGAAAACAAAAAACTCTCGATCGGTGTTGTGTCATCGTAATTGGGAAGGCTGATCAAAAAACCGAGGAACGTTTCCTGAACGACATCTTCGCTGGTCGCTCGATTGCCTAAGCGGCTCTCAACGAATGCCTGCAATCGCCCTTCAAACCTCGAGATACATTCCTGCCACGCATCCTGCTCACCACGACGAATACGAGCTACCAACATGCGGTCGAGTTCGTCAGCGGGCATGAGCGAAGGTCTTTTCTGGTTTGGTTCACGAGTTTGTATATGGACTGGTGATCTTAGCTGTACCGAGGAATGACTCAATCCTCCTGACTTGCTCTGGAAAACTCCCCTTGCGGCATTCAAACCGAGCGGAATATGTTCCCGCCCCCATCAGGTCTCAGTCTGAGGCCGGAACACCCATCCGTTAAATTTCCTTCCGTTGAATTCTACTGGCGATTCTTGGTCGATTGCGGCCATCCCACCTCGCCAATGAACTCTCGAAATCTAATTCCAAACACTCAGTTCAAATTGTTTCCGCGGAGGCACTCCATGCGCCGATTTCATTGGCTATTTGCCGTCAAGACGCTGGGTCTGTTGGGGCTCATGTTTTGGTCGGTTGGGTGCAACACCATGCACGGTTGGACGACGAATAAGTCTGGCATGAGAGCTTATAAAGACGGCAATTATGCTGCTGCGAAAGAGAGCTTTCAGCAAGCGTTGTACGATCAGCCGGAAAACGCCGATGTCGCTCACAACTTGGGGGCCGCGCTGAAAAAGACCGGCGACACCGCTGGTGCCGAGAAAGCTTATCGACACGCCCTGTATATTGATCCCGCGCATCAACCGGCTCATCACAGCTTGGCGATGCTGATGGCCGAGCAAGGTCGAACTCAAGAGGCGAAAGACCTGTTGCAACAGTGGGCCGACGTGGAACCGTACTTGCCGGAATCGCATGTCGAATTGGCGTGGATTCAACGCGAGATGGGTGACTCAGTCGGCGCTGAGCAGAGTCTAAAGAACGCGTTAAAGATCGCGCCGAACCACGACGTCGCGACAGCACAATTCGGTGACTTGTATCGTTCAACCGGTCAATCCGATCGAGCAGTCGCGATGTATCAACGTTCTCTGCACTCGAACTGGTTCCAGCCACAAGTACAGTCGCGACTCGCAACATTGAACGCCTCGCCGGTCGCGATGGCTCGCAACACCGGCACGGTGAACTACGCCGCGAACGCACCGCTAGCGATGGCTCCGGCTCAACAACGAATGGCGTTCGCTCATCCGGTTCCGGCTTACCAAACCGGGACGTTCGCCGCTCCGACCATTGCGGCCGGAAACCCTGGCCCAATGATCGTGGCCAGCCAGCCAATCATCACCAATCAGCCGATCGTGAGTGGCGCGCCGATCATGGCATCCAACGGCTGGGCTCCCGCTGGCAGTTTAAGTAGCGGCTCACTGCCTCAACCATCACTCAGCGCTCCACAAATGGGCGGCGATCCAGCACACTCCGACTCAGCTACTTTCGATCTGCCGGATGTGGCGGCTCATTGAGAAGAGACCCAGAACGACTCAGTTTGTAAGACGGGTACTCGTGCCCGTCAAAAGTCAGACGACGGGCAGGAGCGCCAGTACTACTAAAAAGATCAAAGCCCGATCGTTCACAACGGTCGGGCTTTATTTGTTGTCTCGACTTACTTGACGCGAATCGCTGCGACTGCCAGCTTTCGTCGTCAAACTACTGACCAATAACCACCGACGAATTGATCTTGAGGAGCTATTGATGTTTCGCGTTTTGATTACGGACAACCTCGCCCCTGCCGGTTTGAAAATTCTCCAAGAGACACCTGGGATTGAGATTGATATCCGTTCAAAGTTGACCCCGGCGGAAGTTCGTGAGGCTCTGAAGACTGCTGACGGCATCATCATCCGTAGTGGCACTGAACTGACGCCTGAGTTGCTCGAAGGCCAACAGCGTTTGAAGGTCATCGTGCGAGCTGGTGTTGGCGTCGACAACATCAACCTACCAACAGCAACCCGCGAAGGCATCGTGGTCATGAACACCCCGGCGGGGAACACAACCAGCACCGCCGAGCACACCATCACGATGATGATGGCGATGTCGCGTAACGTGGCTGCTGCTGATGCCAGCATGAAGGCGGGCAAGTGGGATCGCAATAAGTTCAAAGGGACGCAGCTTGCCGGAAAGACGTTGGCGGTAGTGGGCCTAGGACGCATCGGGTTGGCGGTTGCGAAACGCGCTTTGGGCCTCGAAATGAAGATCGTTGGCTATGACCCGTTCATGTCGGTCGAACGAGCCGCCGAGCAAGGAATCGAATTGATTCGCGATGTGGATGAGATCGTCACTCGCTGCGATTACATCACCGTGCATACGCCGCTGGATGACGGAACTCGTGGCCTGCTCAATGCGACTCGCATTGCGAAGATGCGCAAAGGAGTGCGGATCATTAACTGCGCTCGTGGCGGTATTGTCGATGAGCAAGCATTGGCCGATGCACTCAAGTCGGGACATGTCGCGGGTGCGGCGATCGACGTGTTTATCGAAGAGCCGGTCCCTGCAGGACATCCGCTAGTGGGCGCTCCGAACATTGTGCTGACCCCGCATCTCGGTGCGTCTACTGAGGAGGCTCAAGAAGCGGTCTCCATTGAAGCGGCGGAAATTATCACCGGTTTCTTGATTCGGAATGAAGTTCGTCACGCTGTGAACCTCGTCCCGATCAGCGGTGCCGAAATGCTAGATATGAAGCCGTACCTCGACCTCGGCTATCGCTTGGGCATGGTGCTGAATCAACTCAAAAAGACGTCACGCATCAAGGCTGCGAAGTTGATGTATCGCGGCGACGCAGCGACGAAGAAAACGAAACTGATCTCCGCAGCATTCACTTCTGGGTTGATGGCGTCGGCAGATGACAGCGGAGTCAACATCGTCAATGCCGACATGCTTGCTCGCGAGCGAGGCATCGAAATCACTGAGTCATCGTCGTCCGAACGTGGTGATTTCTCGACGCTTGTCAGCGCCACCGTCTTCACTGATGACGGCGAAATATCTGCCGCAGCGACGATCTTCGGAAACGAATTTTTGCGATTGGTCAAGCTCGGTGACTTCCATCTCGACGCGTATCTTGATGGCGACTTACTGATGTATCATCACGTCGATGCCCCCGGCTTGATTGGGTTCTTGGGGACGATCTTCGGCAAACACAACGTCAACATCGCTCACTTGGCACTCGGTCGGAAAGTGGCCGGTGGTCCGGCTGTTGCCGTGCTCAACTTGGATAATGCACCGTCGGCGGCCGCACTCGATGAAGTCAAATCGCATGCCAAGGTGACGGCGATTGATGTCGTGCAATTGCCACCGGCTGGTGCACCGTTGCCGTGGCTGGGGCTGTAGTTGCGGGAAGGAAAATTCGGTTGTTGGGTTATTGATCATCAATCGTTGGTCATTGGGGGGTAAGATGGGGGCGTCATCGTACGTACCTTGATTCTTGCCCTACTCAATCACCAATGATCAACGACCGATAACCAATGACCAATCGCAGTTCACTCACGAACGCAGACTTCAACCAGCACTCCCCAGATGCTCTCGCGAAGTTCAGCTCAGAGAGTTGTCCGTCCCAAAAGTCACCGCTAGACTCCTCCCCGCTTGGGAAGCGAGATTCGACCGTTCCGGCCTCCATCCGGTGAATGGTCCCATGATTGCAACACGTTCTGCAAACGATTCTGTCACAAGATCTGGTCCAACGTCGGCGATGCAGTCCAGTGTGTTGGCTCTCAATCGAGCCTACGCTCCCGTCCACGTTGTCGATGTGAAACGCGCTTTTACGCTCCTCTACAAAGGGCAGGCCGAAGTTGTGCATGTCGAAGAGGGTCAGTACATGACCTTCAACTTTGAGAGTTGGCTGGAACTGAGCGAAGCGAAGTGTGCTCTCGACGATATCTGCGAATGGGATGACTGGATACGCACCGTTGCCTTTGCGATCCAAGTTCCCCGCGTCATTCGGCTGTTGGATTACGACCGTGTTCCCCGTAACCTGGTCAAGTTCAACCGCCGGAATGTTTTTTTACGAGACGAGAATCGCTGCCAATACTGCACTAAGAAGTTTGGGACGCATCACCTCAGCTTAGATCACGTTATCCCACGCAGTCGTGGCGGCCCATCGACATGGGACAACATCGTCTGCGCTTGCTTGCGATGTAACGTTCGGAAGGGAGGGCGCACACCACTGGAAGCTGGCATGAAACTATTCAAGGCACCCTCGAAGCCACCTCGTAATCCGTCGTTGGCACACCAGTTGTCGTCACAGAAGTACTCGGCTTGGAAGAACTTCCTTGATTGACACGTGGTCTCCAACTGATACTCTGCCGAACATGTCTGCGGGCGGGTTTTTCCTTCGGAGATCATTCGATGTTGACCTCTTCTTTTCAGAATCGTGCGATGCCTGCAATCGGTCAGCGGGCATCACGGACTGGCTTTACGTTGATTGAATTGCTGGTGGTCATTGCGATCATCGCGCTCTTGGCCGCATTGCTATTGCCCGCTGTGCAAGCCGCTCGCGAAGCGGCTCGGCGAACCGAGTGCATCAATAACCTGAAGCAAATGGCTTTGGCCTGCCACAACTACGCCGACACCCACAAATGCTTCCCGTCAGGGTTCATTTTTAGCACGGTTGGTTCGTCTGGATTTGCATTTACCGATCCGATCAATATTCAGCTTGGACCGGTCATCAACGGTGCGGCACAAGTTGCAACGCTTAATGATTGGACATATTCAGACAGTTGGAGCTGGGAATCTTTGATTCTTTCGCAAATGGGAAGCACCACTGTTGGTGTCAATTTCAATAAGCCAAAGTTCGACCTTCCGATGCCTGCGGATAACATGGCCGCGATTGAAGTCGCCATCCCAAGTTATGTGTGCCCCTCAAATGGTCTCCCTTCAAGCCGTCCGCTGTATCCTGCCGCGCCACCTCGGCCGCAGGGGCTTGGTTACTCAAACTACCGAGGCTCGATGGGGACAACGCCTAGCAACGGAGTGCTTTATCAGAACAGCGCCGTAGGCTTCAAGAATATCCGCGATGGAGAAACTCAGACTCTCTTGATTGGGGAATCGCTCTTTGGATTTTGGGGTGATGGAAATAGTTGTTGCGCGAGAATCGCCGATGACAATATGGATGGCATTCCCGATCGAGGGACCGACGGGCAGCTGATGACGGCGCAGCCTGCTGTGTTTGACACGTATTGGTCAGTCACTACAGCCATGTCGAACGTCCATTATTTCGGCATGGGAAGTTGGCATGCGGACGTTTGCAACTTTGCATTGTGTGACGGTTCGGCTCGTTCAATCGCCAAGAACATCAACTTTAAGATTTTGAAAGCTCTGGCGACCCGTGACGGTGCTGAGCGAATTGCTGAGTTCTAACCGCAATGGGTGAATGGCCTGTTTCAACAACAGCGAAACGCAAATCAAGAGATCAAAACGTATTGGCGAGGGAGCGAGTTGCAATTGGCAGCACGCTTCCTCGCTTTTTTTAGACACCAATACTGGCCAGTCAATCCTGCCTGGCGAGAATTAAGCGAGTTCCGTGCGTCCGCAACACACTCAAAGTCGCTTCGGGGCCACGACATCGTGAAGTCAACGCTTAAGGGGCATCAGCCGTGTTGAAATCAATTCCAAGATTGTTTGCCCTCGTTGGCATCGGCATCACGTTGGTCTTCTCCGCGACTACGTATGCAAACGAAATAACCGTGGCTGCGTCGGGGAGTTTTCGTCAGCCCGACTCAAAGGCGTTTCCCGACTTGTTCGTTTGGAGTGACACTTGCAACGTCTATGTTCTGCGAGATGGCGAAACCGCGTTGTTGTTCGATCTCGGTGACGGCAGCGTATTGACTCGCTTGGCCGATATCGGAATCAAACGTGTCGAATGGTTGCTGCTGACTCATCATCATCGCGAGCAATGCCAAGGGATTCATCGTCTCGATCGCAAGGTGACGAAGGTCGCGGCTCCGAAAGCTGAGCAAGCACTGTTCGAAAAGCCGACCGAATTTCGCAAATGGTTCCCGACACTGGGCGATGCGTATTCGGTCTACGGTGCGAGCTATGTACGGCCGCAGCAGACGCCGATTTTACTCGATCACGCGCTGGAAGCGGGTAAACCGTTCTCGTGGCGAGGCCATGAAATTCAGTGCCTCGACACACCGGGACATTCTCCGGGAAGCATGACCTACGTCATCCGTCACCAAGCAAAGGCCATCGCCTTCACTGGAGGTGTTGTGCATGACGGCGCGAAAATGACGACATGGTTCGATACCGAATGGGATTATGGTTTCGCAAAAGGGATCGACGCTTTGCTGAAGTCGATTGATCTGCTAATCGAGCAGAAACTCGATATCGCGTTACCCTCGCAAGGGCCGACGATTCAGAACCCTCAATCGCAGCTTACCACGTATCGCGAGAAATTGGCCGCGTTTCGCCAGAGCTACGTCCGCGGTTACCCAGTATTCGACTCCAAGGAACAAGATCGCGATTCGATTTCCAAACCAACGGCCGTACCGCTTATTAGCCAAGTGACGCCGCACCTTTACAAGCTCAGTCATAAAACTCAGGGAAAGAACTTCGCGATGATCGTGTCCGATAGCGGACATGGTTTGATTCTCGACGCCGGTCTGTTTTCAAAGGCGATGTTGGAAGAAATTATTGTTGGAATGAGGGCTCATCTTGGTTTGAAAGAGATCGACGCATTTTGGATTTCCCACATGCACGGCGACCATTTTCTTCTCGGCCCCACATTGAAAGAGAAATACGGAGCGAAGGCTTGGACGCTGGATCGCATTGTCGACAAGTGCGAACACCCGCGACGCTATGACTACGCTGCGCTCGTCTCGGCGTACGGCGATGGGTTTGATGGAATGAAGATTGACAAGGGCTTTCGTGACGGTGAAACGATCGAATGGGAGGGCTACAAAATTCAAATCGATTGGATGCCGGGACAAACAGAATTTGGTTGCTGCTTGTGGCTCGAAATTGATGGCAAGCGGATTGCCTTCACGGGGGACAATCTCTTTGGTAATCCCGCAGATATAAAACAGAATGGGCACGAAGCAGTCGTGGCTCGTAACAGCGCGATCTTTGAGGAAGGTTATCTGCTCGGCAGCAAGTATCTGAAAGACCTCAAGCCGGACATCGTGATGGGGAGCCATTCCTATGTGATGCACGAACCGGCAGATTTCCTCAGCCGATATCACGAATGGTCCAAGGAAATCGTCCAGCATTATCGAGAACTACTGCCCGACTCTGACTACGAATACTTGTTCGATCCGTACTGGGTCTCGGCCTATCCGTATCGAGTCGATTTCAGCCAGAACAATGTGCAACAAGTGACCGTCACGGTACGTAACTTCCGAAAATCCGCTCAACGACATCACATTGAATTGAAACTCCCACCAGGAATGACCGCAGAACCGGCTGTGCTCGAAGGGACGATCAACGGCAGGAGTCGTCAGAGTTATCCGGTGAAGTTGTCCGTCAATCGCGACGTCGTCCCGTCGGGAGTTCAGATCGTTCCGTTCGATATCACTTTGGATGGTAAACGCTACGGCGAACTGTTTGATTTTTTGATTCGCGCGAAAGAATGAACAGCCAAAACCAACATTGCGATCGCCTAGTCTGAGAAGATTTGGCGCAGCGAGATTCCCAAAGGCAGTTCATGGTTGCACAAGCGGACGAATGATGCCGTTTCACCTTGCCTTGCGCGGGTTCATGCATGGCGATATGCTCGTTCGTTTCTTCGTGCTCAGGCTTATTTGCAGGGCTAACTTTGTCGGCCTATTGGAAATCGAATTGTTTGGAGAGACGTCATGGCTGATCGGATTTTGGTGATGTGTCCCGGTTGTTCGGCGAAGTTGGCGGTTTCTGACGCGAGCAAGTTGGGTAAAAAGATTCGCTGTTCGAAGTGCTCGGAGGTCTTCGTCGCGAAGGCCGCCTCCTCAAGCGGAACGAAATCAGCAAAGCCCTCGAAGTCCGCTCCGCCTGCGAAGACCAAGAAGAGGTCGGACGATGATGAGTTCAACTTCGACGATATGGAAATGGAAGACAAGTCGGAGTTTGATGACGAAGAGTCCGAGGACGAGACTCCGGTGGCGAAGACGAAAGCGAGGTTGTCGAGCAAAACAGTGGTTAAGAAAGGGAAGGGCAGAGGCAAAGGAAAATCGAGTGGCAACAATCTGCCGCTAATCATCGGCGGATCGCTGGCCTCAGTGCTGCTTGTCGGCGTCGGTTTGTACTTCCTGCTATCAGGCGGTGACGCCCCGGCGGTGGCACCAGTTGCTCAACAACCCGCCGGCGTGGCCCCTGCCGCTCCCGCCGCACAGAACTTTCCCGGCGATCGCATCCTCGCTTTGAAGTGGCTGCCGCAAGAAACCGAATTCATCGTGCATCTGAAGGTGGGCGATCTCTGGATCGCACCGCTGTTGCAAGGTTTGTTGGGATCGCCACAAACGAAGCCGATAATTCAGCAGATGCAGCAATTTACGGGGTTGGCACCAACAGACATCGAAAGCATCACGATCGGCATGCGTGACCTTCAAGGGATGCAGAGCCAAGCGATGATGCTGGCGATGGGGGGCCAAGCTCCGAAGAATCCGCAAGCACTGATCGTCGTCCGCTCGAAGAAGCCCGTTGATCCCGCCGCGCTCAGCAATCAGATTGCACAAGCGGGCGCGGCGACTGGCATGAAACTGGCCGATCACAGCGGCAAACAATACGTCGAAGCACCGGCAACAAAGCCGGGTGACAAAGCGATGGGAGCTTGGTTCGCCGATACAACTACGCTGATCGGCGGCCCGACGGACGAACTCTTCGCGGCGATGGATCGCGGCGAAACGATCACGCCGCGCAATGAATTCCGCGCGGTCGATCCATCGCCGCATCTGTTGTTCGTCATCGCTCCGAAGAACCCGCAGTCGATGTCACAGTCCACTCCGCTTCCTCCCGGTACGTCTCCCGCTGCGGCAGAAATTCTGAAGACGATTCAAGAATCAATGTCTGCCGTGAGCTTTGGCGTCAGCGTTCGCGGCGGTGCCGATTTGCAAACCTCGCTCGTTTGCAAAGACACGGCGGGATCGAGCAAGCTCAAGACAAACCTTGAAGCGTTGATTGCCGAGACGAAGCTTCTCTTCGCAACTAAGAAAGCGATGACTCCGCCGCTGTTGTTTGAGTTGGGTGAGATGCTGCTCAATAACGTGCAGATCACCGAGCAAAACCAAGTGGTGAAGCTCGCCTCGAACGTCCCCGATTCGGCTCAGCAAAAATTGGAACAACTCCCAACGGTCCTAATGGGAGCAATGATGTTCGGCGGCAACCCATTCGCGGGCGGAGTGACTCCGCCCGGTCTGAGCATCGGCGGCAACGCGGGAGGTTTCAGCGATGGTCTGAAGAAGCCGGGTGAAACCGAGGCTGTCACGGCGACGAATGCTGGCGAATTACCCCCGGGCTCAACACTGACGGCGAAGACAGCTTGGCAACAATTCCCGGAGTTTGGTCCAAACGGACAACAGTCGCTCAACATGCAACTGCTCTTGGATATCAAAGGAGAACTCATCGGCAAGGCGAGTGGCTTTGGACGAGTGAGCGTGAAGTCGATTGCGGCTGTAGGTGGCGGATCTGTGAAACTTGCCAAGCATCAATCGCTCAACACGCCAGATCCCACGACCGCCATTCTGCCTTTTGATCCCGCTGAAGGATTCAGCTTCGAGCACCCAGAAGAAACGCTGCGAATCTCAATTCCGTTTGAGCCACCGAACCCACCAGCGGCTCTGCTCACAACGGTCACCGGTGAATTCAAAGTTCAAACTGCTGACAAGAGCGAAGAGATCGTAGTCGATGATGTGCGATTAGCGGCCAGCAAACCGCTCGATAACCCAGCGTTGAAAGCGGCTGAAACAACACTCACGCTCAAGGTCGAAGATACTTCGTTCGGCAAGCGTGAAATCATGACACTCACGTTCTCCGCCGGAGTTTCGACCAGCCCAATTGCGATGATGGACGCCGCGAAAGAAGGCTTCACAACGTATGCGACGCAGAATCCGACGGCGAACAAACCCACGTTCCTATTGATGCCCCTCGACGACAGCGGCAAGCTTCCGGAGAAATTCAAGCTGACATTCAAAATTCATAGCGGCTTGAAGGAAATTTCGGTCCCCTTCCGTTTTGAAAACGTTCCGCTTCCAAAGCCAGAGACGATGCCGAAAGTGAATGCGCCGAAATGAACGTCCGATGTGATCGCAGCGTTGTCGTAAAACGTAGTTAACATTCCTCAATCAAGACCTGAGCACGGCGGACCTCAAGTAAGGTTCCCTTCTGTTTCTTGAGTATCTCGTCGCAAGCCCGACGTTCCGTATTGGGCAACCGAACGATCGATATTTTGGACCTGCCCAAGGATTGCGTGCGCTGGGTTAAGAGTGGGACTGATAGTTTAACACGGAACAGGTTCCTGAGAATCAGGCCGCAGGCCTGAGGGATTGGCGGCGGAAAATGCCCCCCGCCGCCGCAAAAAAAACTTTGGCCCTCGGACGATCCTCTCTCATTCACGCGGCGGCCGCCTCGAAGTCGGCCGGTGAGACGTAGCCCAACGACGAGTGCAGACGTTGGCGGTTGTAAAACACTTCGATGTACTCGAACAGGCTCGCGCGAGCTTCCGTCCGAGTTTCATAAACTTCGTGATGCACCAGTTCCTTCTTCAAGGTCGCGAAGAAGCTCTCGGCCGGAGCGTTGTCCCAGCAGTCCCCACGACGGCTCATGCTGCATTCGATGCCGTGAGTCGTCAGCGTGCGTTGATAGTGCTCGCTGGCGTACTGCACGCCTCGATCCGAGTGCGCGATCAAACCCGCATCAGGAAGTTGTCGTGACACCGCCATCTCCAACGCATCGACTGCCAGGCGGCTGTCGATCCGCTCCGACATCGACCAGCCCACCACCTTGCGAGTGAACAAGTCGAGCACCGCCGCCAAGTACAACCAGCCTTCCAGAGTGGCGATGTATGTGATGTCCGCCACCCACTTCTGATTGGCCTTGTCGGCCGTGAAATCCCGAGCCAACACGTTCGCGGCCACGGGATGCGGGTGATTCGAATCGGTCGTCGTCACGCGGAACTTCCGCGAGGTCTTCGACCGAATTCCCGCCTCACGCATGACCTTCGCCACCGTCTTGCGATCACACTTCGTCCCACGCTGGCCTAACGCTTGATGCACACGCGCGGCTCCATAGGTCTCACGGCTGATGCGATGCACCTCGCGAACTTCCTGAGTCAATGCGGCACGCCTCGTGGCGGTCGCGCTGGGCGGACGTTTCCGCCAAGAATAAAACCCGCTGCGAGACACTCGCAGCACCTCGCACTGAATCACGATCGGCCACACCGTTCGATGCCGCTCAATGAAGGCGTATCTCATCGCGACTCCTTCACGAAGAAGGCCGTCGCTTTTTTTAAGATCTCGCGTTCCATCCGCAGCCGATCGTTCTCGGCCCGCAAACGACGGTTCTCCTCCTCCAACGCCGACGGCTGAGACTTCGCCGCGAACGCCTTCGAGCCTGCCACCGCTAACTGCTCCTGCCACTTCCGCAGCAGGCTCTGACCGATCTCCAAGCGACGCGCTGTTTCCGCGAAACTCAGACCCTGCCGCGACACCAACGCCACGGCTTCGACTTTGAACTCCCTCGTAAACACTCGACGTTTTGACATGAACTTCGCCCCTCACGCGTCACAATACGCGCTACGTTGCGCGCACGCAAAACGTGGGCAAGTCCAATAGTGAAAGAGGGAGGAGGTACGTTCGACATAGGGCCATTTGATGGAGTCGGGCGGCTTTATCGACATGGCCGTTTGAATGAACTTCGTCTGATGCAGACGATTCAAAACAAGCAGTGGCAGGTCTCTTCTGTTGGTGGATTGTTGCGGATGACATGGTCTGGTCTAGGCAGACTTCAGTGGGATATCGACCCAGCACGGGGCTACTGGATCGTCGCCGCAAGCAATACCGTCGGTCAAGTATTTCGTAAAGAAGCCACTGAAGTCGTGGAGTTTTCTCCCGGAATATGGATCGCGAAACGTGCGATCAATGAACAAATACGTGACGGCAGGGTGTTCCTGAAGGTGACGGCGACCGTTGATTTGGATTCCGTAAAAATCAATCAGCCGCTCGACCCAAAAGCGTTTGACATCGTCTTTCCCATTGGAACACGGGTTAGCAACCAGATTAATCACACGACCGAGTTTGTTGGGGGCCAAAACAGCCGTGATCGAAGGTCGGTCGAACGACTCGCGGCTCAAGTCAACAGCCTACCGACAGTATCTCCAACAAAAGAGGAGCAAACTCCGGCGGCGTCGGGCATTCGTGTTCCGGAAGCCTCGCTATGGGGTGGTGGCTCCCTAATCGGTGCTGTATCGAGCTTTCTGCTGCTCTTCTTCGGTTGGTTCAGTTGGCAGCGATGGTGGCGATCATTAGCGTGTGGCAATCCTATAGTTTTCTGGCGTTACTGCTGATTTCGTTCAACGAGCCAGACGAGCCTGTTTCATGCGGTCAATCGTGCTGTTACTTGTTGCTCACTCGGTTGCAACAACCAATCACGATGGCGGATTTGGATCAGGACTTCGCCAGACTCAACACCGAGACGTCGTTTCACGATCTCCAAATTGTTTTGGAAAGCCGTGGCGTACCGGTCACACCGTGGAAGTTGGAGTGGGCCGATATTCAAGCGATTCGCGGACCATTTATCGTCCACATCGATGATCCGAAAAGCCAGTTTCGTCACTACCAGTTGGCCGAATGGCGGGGACCAGACCTGATTGTTCTTGATCCGCTCGCCGCAAAACCAATTCAAGCCAGCACACCTTCCGTGCTCGAAGCTTATCGCAAGCTGATCAGTGGGAATGTTCTTGTCCCCGAAGCTGGTGTACCCCGCAGTTGGGCATGGCGAAGAATGTTGAGGACAACAGCGGTCGCTTTGATACCAGCGGTGTGCATGGCCTGGTTTCTGTGGCATCGAAGAGAGCGTGCTAGAAATAAAACGACCGCGACAACGTGACTTCGCACCTCATGCGGTCGTAATTGCTGGGCAGGTTGGTTCCGTGCAACTGCTATTCATGAAGGAGTGAGTCACTCGTGAAATTCACACGTCAGCCACGGTATGTTGCTCTGTGCTTTTTTTTGATCCCACTGGGCATTTTGATTGTTTGGAGAACATTAACCCAATCACCTCCATCGAAAGAGCAAACACTGAATGTGGCGTTGGCTAACTTAGGAGATGTGCAACTTCAATTTCCCAACGGAAACGTTGTTGATGTAGGAACAGTTCCGAAAGGCACACAGCCGCACTTTTTATTGTCATTCGTCAACTCTGGTAAAACTGAAGTTGATCTCGGTCGTTTCCAAATTTGCGAAACCTGTTTTAAGGGAGCGAAGTTGCTGAAATCCGACGCGAAAGTCGCCCCTGGCCAGGAGGGAGTATTGGAGTTTGAAGTGACAACTGGGGAGCGAGCAGGACAGCAAGCCTATAACGTCGAGGTCGAGTATGCGGCCCCGGGACCACAGCGAGAGTCATCAAAGATTCCACGTTTTACTGTGCAGCTTTCGTATCTGAATGATTCTCCAGGAACTTGTCATTGGGAACATGCAACGTTGGATTTCGGTGAGGTCACCACCGATGACGCTCCGACAAAGCGAGTGAATTTTATTCAACAGCTACGCCGTGATTTGGTTCCAAATCTCCAATTGCGTTTAGAAGATGTGAATGATGTTTCCGCCGTTGTTGTTGCCGAGAAAGACGCTCCGAGTGTTTTCAATCTTCCTGGGACGGCCTATGAAGTTGAAATTCGGCTTCAACGGCGTGCCGGACAGATTGGACCAGGGCGCGAGACGATCCTGGCGGAAACTCCGCTCGGGGATCAGCGACTGGAAGTGAAATGGAATTCGGTGAATGACTACGTCCTCCGCCCGGCGAACGGAATACTTTTCACGTCTCCAGACAAAAGTCTCACTCAGATTGTTTCAGTGAAGAGCATTCGTTCCAACGCATTCCGAATATCGAGCGCTGTGTGCGATATACCGAATGTCGAAGTCGTCGTGAATTCGCCATTATCCGATGCGATTTCGCAGGGCGTTTCGTTGCGTATCCCTGCCAGATGTTCCACCAGCAGTGGAAAGCTAACGGTTCGTCTGCTTGAGCAATCAGGAGACGAACACGAAGAGGTTTTGCAATGCAAAATCGTCGGTCTAGCCAGCGAGCCTATGACAGCCATCACGGAATGACTCTGATTGAAGTCGTCGTGGTTATGGCGATTATTTCCGTGTTGTTGTCGTTGCTGCTTCCAGCCGTTTTACAAAGCCGGGAATCAGCGCGGGCCACACAATGTCGTTCACGTCTGCGACAGATTGGTGTTGCGTTACAGTCCTATGAAGCAACAAATCTCGTTTTACCTCCGGCACTCGCCGGTATAACCCTACCGTCCAACCGTATTGATTACTTTTCTCCATACTCAAAAATCTTGAGCTATCTCGACCAGACTTCAGTTGCTCAACGAATCAATTGGAATGGTACCGCAGCCCAGCCCGCGTCGCTGATTCAGGGCGAAGCTCCAGGTCTTGCGGAACTGAAATGTCCGACCGATCCGGGTGTGCCTCTTTTGGGAGCCTCATTTGCATTCTCGACCGGCGCACTTCCAGGACCGTATCCACCCATCGATCTGCTACCTGCTCCACACAGACGGCTCGTCGGTTGCTTCACCATGTATTCCCTCCGTTTGAATGAAATACGAGATGGCCTATCGAACACTATTGGCATGGCTGAGATGCGGAGTGGCTCTGGAAACGGATTTGATGTTGGACGTGATGTGGTGATGCTATCCGAAGCTGCCGCACCGGCAGGAGACGCATTATCGCCATCTTATTGGATCAATCTTTGCCGAGGCGTGAGCAACCCGATCACAATGTGGGAAGGTGGTCGAGGACACTTTTGGATAACCGCTGAGTGGCTTCTTTATAGCCATGCGTTGCCGCCGAATGCTCGAATCGTTGACTGTGTGTTTTATGGCTTTCAAGGCCTATTAACGGCCAGAAGCTATCACCCGGGACAATGCCATGTCCTCGTGATGGACGGGAGCGTGCGCGGCATTGCCAATTCCGTCGATGCAAGTATTTGGTGGGCTTGGGGTACTCGCCAGGGGCAAGAGGCCGTGACATTCTGAGTTTCGTTGCCGCTAAAGCCTGAAGCTGCAGCCAATTTCTACCCCGGTTTGCCGAGTATCGCTTCTAACTCAAGGCGAACGTCGCGGAGTTGAATCGGCTGAATCAGCACGCGTGTGGTTCCCGCATCTTCGAGTGCGGTTTTCCATTCCGACTGTTTCTGCGACAAGACGATGAGTGCCGCTGTGCTTGCTGTACGTTTCCAACGCAGGAAATCTTGGAAACCTTCGGACAGACCTTCGCTCACGGAGTCGGCCATGAGTAAGAGGCAGTCCACGGGGTTGTTACGCATGCGAGTTAGTCCACGTTGCAAATCGGACAGCATCAGCACTCGGTAGTTCAGCTTCGCCAAATAGTCACGCAATAAGTCTTGATGCTTCGGACGAGTTTCGATGCAAAGGACCGTCTTCGGCCCACTATTGTTGTCATCTCGCGGTTTGCCGCCCAGTTCGATCATCGCCTTACGAGTCGCATGAACGACTTCCGTCGCCGATTGAAACCGCTCATTCGGATTCACGCGCATCATGTGATCGACGAGGTCACCTAACACGACAGGGATCTTCGGACTGACTGATCGCAACGTTCGCACGTTCGTATAACGGCTGAGTTGCTTACGTTCCTGCCGATCGCTTGTTGCAGGGTAAGGAGCGGTTCCCGCGAGGAGTTCGTAAACGACTGAGCCGAGGAAAAACAGATCACTACGCGGATCGTTGTCAGGAGCGCCGGTCCCTTTTTCGAGCGTGGCATATTCGAGTGCTCGCAAGTTCCCTTCATCAGCGCCGCTTTCTGTCGCGCTGACGCTCGCCAAGCCAAAATCGACCAGCTTTGCGACGCGCTCGCTGCTCATCAACACGTTCGTGAGCTTGAAATCGCGGTGCGTCATTCCTTTTGAGAGGGCGTATTCAAGACCTTCCGCCATATCCAGGGCACACTGCGCCCCTTCGATCGGTGAGCACTGCCCCCGAATTTTCAGGAACTCGCGGAGGTTTCCCCCTTCGACAAATTCCATCGTCAAGTAATGCTCGCCCTTGTCTTCGCCGACGTCATAAATCGGGACGACGTTCTTGTGCTTGAGTCGCTGACAGATTTCCGCCTCGCGGTGGAACTGCTTGACGTAACTTGGATCACCAGACCAACGTTGGCGGAGCACTTTGAGGCCAAACATTTTGCCATCGTCGAGCGAGCAAGCTCGGAACACGCGTGCGAAACTTCCCGATGCATTCCGATACAGCAGCTTGTAGCGTCCTAATACCAAACCATCGGTTTCGCCCTTTTGCAGCTTTGCCAACTGGTACGTTGTTAACGCGCCTTGCTGTTCGAGGGCATCTAGCAACGGACCTGGTTGGCGAGTCACAGCCGCGACATCGTGCAACGCAGCCTGCAATTGAGTTGGAGTCACCAACTCAAGCTCAACGAGCGCTTGCCGCAGTTCATCCAGAGTCCGAAATGACATTCGACGACCATCGGCAATCCGAGTTCTGGAAGTTCCAGTTTGCTCGGTCATAAAAGGTAGGCAAAAAGTAGACACGGTCAATCACCAAACCTGACCGCTCAGCGCGGAAGTATACTAGGTTCACTATCCGGACGAAGCAAGCTGCCTCACTCAGTCGTTCGCGATACTTGCCCAACAACGCAAATCGTTTTCATTGGACGTGAACCTAGTCCTCAATCAATCCTGTGTGACCGTCTCTTTGTTCCATTGGGCTCAAAAATTAGGCGGACTCACTTTTTGCCTTTGAAATGAATGCACCGTATCGCGAATCATGGATCCCAACATGGGTAGCTTGGTGCTTGCTGGGATTCAATCAAAGATTGAACTTACAGGTTGTTCGGTTGCGAATTAGTCGCCCGGCTGCAACGCTCTTTCTCATGATGAGAACCTCATTTTCAACCGGTCAATTTGTTCGAAGAAGTTTGTCCCACTATGCGAGAACGCACTTTGCAGTTGCGTTAGGTGTGATTGTTGCCGCGATGGTGATAAGCGGCGCGTTGATCGTTGGCGATTCGGTACGAGACAGTTTGCAAGCGATCAGCCTCACTCGAATGGGAGCGGTCGATCATGCTCTTGTGACACATCGCTTCTTTCGCGAGGCATCTCTTGCGGCATTGAGCCAGCAGCAGGAATTTCAGAAGCGTTTTGAGACGGTCGCACCAGCACTCGTCTTTCAGGCGAGCATCGAACGGAAATCTCCCACCGACTCAAAGCTCTCATCTGCAAATTCAGCGCCCACGAAAACGCGTTCCGCTGGCGTGACACTGTATGGTGGCGACGAACGTCTTTGGTCGCTGTTATCGACTGAGGGAACAAAGCCGCCGTCAGAAAAAGGGATCGTGCTGAACGCTCGTTTGGCCCAGCAACTGCGGGCGCAAGTCGGCGAAGAGGTGACCATTTGGGTGGAGTTACCGGCGACGATTCCGCGTGACAGTTTGCTCGGTGGAAAAGAAGAGCAGACGACGCAGGAAATCAAATTGTCAGTCGAGGCGATCTTGTCCGAATCAGCCGGCGCAGGGCGGTTTGATCTGCAGCCGAGTCAGCAATTTCCGAAAGTGGCCTTCGTCGATTTGCACGCGCTGCAAAAGTCGCTCGGCTTGGAAGAAGTCGAACGATCGCGGCGGAATCCGACAGCGAAACCTGCTCGCGTCAATGCGATGTTTGTGTCCGCTCGCGATCGAAGCGACGCACAAACCGAAAAAGCGGTCGAGGCTGCGGAAGCTTTGACTCGGCAGTTGCGAGATGCGATCACGCTGGAAGATTTCGTGCTACGACTCGTGCCGAATGTCGAGCGAGGTTACTTGTCGCTCGAAAGCGAACGGATGATTTTGGAAGACTCGCTCGCGGAAGCGGCGGAGCAGATCGCGAAGAAGCTCAACGTCGCATCGTCACCAGTGCTCGCGTACCTCGTCAACTTGATCAGCCTGGAAAGCGATCTGAAGAAGTTCTCGAAGTACTCGATCGTCGCGGGCATTCCCGATCCGATGACGTTGCCGAAACCGTTCGGTTCTGTGGAGTTGTTGGGCGAGAAACTTGGCGACGAAGCGAAGGCTGGATTGCGCGCTGATGGCGTGTTGATCAGCGAATGGTTGGCTCAGGATTTGGGGATTCGTCCCGAAGATTTGACCGCCGAGAATGCAAAGCGTCCCAAGGTCCGTGTCTCGTATCACAAAGTTGGTTCACGCGGAGAGTTACCGGAAGAAGAAAAGCTCTTTGAGGTTCAAGGAATCTTGCCAATCAACGGGGCTTTGGCCGGAGATCGCGGACTAACACCGCATGTCCCGGGGATCACAGACGCGGAAACGTTCAACGACTGGGATCAGCCTTTTCCGATGAAGTTACCGGTGACGGATCGCGACGAAGATTATTGGGACCATTACAAGGCGACGCCGAAAGCGTTCTTCAATCTCGATGCGGCGAAGAGTTGGTGGTCGAGCCGCTACGGAGCACAAACATCGTTGCGACTTGCGCTGCCTGCGAGTGACCTCGCTGGCGATCAAACGGCAGCGGCGACTCAGTTCTCGGACCGGTTCGCTCGCGAGTTATTGCAATCACTGAAGCTCGAAACGCTTGGTTTAGGGGTTCAACCAACGAAGTGGTTCGGCTTGCGAGCGGCGAGCGGAACCACCGACTTCGCGGGTCTGTTCATCGGGTTCAGCTTCTTCATGATTCTGTCCGGGCTGATGTTGATTGCGTTGCTGGTCCGGTTGGGGATCGAGCGACGATCGAGCGAAGTTGGTTTGCTCGCAGCGATCGGCTTCACACCGGATCGACTTCGACGTTTGCTGTTTCGAGAATCTTTTTCCGTCACGTTGACCGGCGGCGTGATCGGCACAGCGGCAGCGGTTGGATATGCAGGCTTGTTGATTTACGGATTGAAGACTTGGTGGGTCGGCGCTGTCGGCACAACGTTGTTGGCTCTCTCAGTTCGCCCGCTGACGTTAGTCATCGGCTTCGTGATGACGCTCATCGTGTCTGCTGGCTCCGCGTGGTGGGCAATGCGCGGCTTGAGGCAACTTTCACCGCGAGCGTTGTTGGCGGGGCAGACGGAACTTGTTGAACTCAATGCAACGCAAGCAACTCGCAGGCGACGAACGAGCCGCATTGGGGTCGCCTTATTATGCGTTTGTGTCCTGACAACATTGGCCGTGGTCAGCGGCTCGGTTCCACCAACAGAAGCTTTTTCCGGTTTTTCGTGGCCGACAGTTTTGTTCTTTGTCGTCGGCATGTCTGCGTTGGTCGCGAGCCTCTGTGCGATTTCCGTGTGGTTGAGCGGAGAAGAGTTTGCTCCGGTGATCGGCTCTGGCCGCGTGGCGTTGCTGCGATTGAGCTTGAGGAATGCGACTCGACAACGACGTCGGAGTTTGTTTTCCGTCGCGTTGATCGCGAGCGCCACGTTCTTGCTGGTGGCAGTCGCAGCGGGGCGTCGCAACCCGGCAGTCGAGACTCCCGAATTGAATTCTGGCAACGGCGGCTTCCTGTTCGTGGCTGAGTCAACAACGCCGTTGCTTCACGATTTGAATACTGCTGCGGGCCGAGTGAAGCTTGATCTGCGTCAGGCGAGTGGCAACTCGGAACAACCGATCGGCAAATCCACCTTCGATGCGATGACAGTGACGGCGTTTCGAGTGCAACCGGGTGAGAACGCGAGCTGCCTGAATCTGTATCAAACTCGCTTACCGACGATACTCGGCGTGCCGTCCGATTTGATTCGGCGAGGTGGCTTCAAGTTCGCGGACACTCGTCATCCGCAGCCGTGGACGTTGCTGGATACCGAGCAAGCGGACGGTTCGATTCCAGTTCTCGGCGACATGAACACGCTGATGTATTCGCTTCACAAGGGGATCGGCAAAACGATCGCGGTGCCGGACGAGACTCAATCGCGAGCAACGTTACGGATCGTCGGCATGTTAGATAGCAGCATTTTTCAAGGTGTGCTGCTGATGTCTGAAGCCAACTTTCTGAAGCTGTTCCCCGATCAAGCGGGCTTCCGATATTTCTTGATCGGCGATCGACGCTTTGAGGCTGGCGGAACAGCGTTATCAAGCTACGAGGCTCGCGAACTCTCCGACCGACTTGAGACGGGACTCACTCCCTTTGGTTTTGATGTCGAACCAATCGGCGATCGCTTGGCGAATTTCTTGGCCGTGCAGAATACTTATCTCAGCACGTTTCAAACGCTGGGCGGATTGGGTTTGCTCTTAGGAACAATCGGCCTCGGCACAGTCATGCTCCGAAACGTGATTGAGCGGCGCAGCGAATTGGCGTTGCTTCGAGCAGTCGGCTTTCGGCCAGCCTCGATTCGTTGGCTAGTCCTGTTGGAGAACGCCATGCTGTTGGCATTGGGCCTTGCCGCTGGAACGGGGTCGGCCCTATTGGCGATGCTGCCACACTTGCTGAGTACCGGTGCCGATGCCCCGTGGGGTTCTGGCTTCGGATTGCTCGTCGGGATTTTCGCGATGGGGTTGCTGTCTGCTCTCCTCTCAATGACTGAAGCAGTTCGTGCCCCGATCGTCGCCTCACTGCGAGGTGATTAACTTTTGTCGTAGCCACAAGCTGCCAGCTTGTGAGCTTTTTTAAAACGGCTGGCAAGCTGGCAGCTTGCCGCTACGGAAAGCATCGAATGACCGCCACTCCTGCCATCGAAGTCGAACATCTCACGCACGCTTACGCCGAGCGAACGGCGTTGAACGATGTGAGCTTCTCTATTCGACAAGGTGAGATATTCGGGTTGCTCGGCCCGAACGGTGGCGGCAAGACGACGTTGTTTCGAGTCCTTTCAACGCTCCTGCCGGTACAGTCAGGATTGATTCGCGTGCTGGGGATGAACGCGAACGACTCGGCATCGCAGATTCGGCAGCGGATCGGCGTGACGTTTCAAGCACCAAGCCTCGATCGACGTCTTACCGTGCGAGAGAACTTGGTCCATCAAGGTCATCTCTACGGCCTGCACGGCAGCGTCTTGAAGGAGCGGATCGAAAATCGTTTGTCGCGTTTGGGTCTCAGCGATCGTATGCACGCTCGCGTTGATTCGCTTTCTGGCGGCTTGCAACGCCGCGCGGAGATCGCCAAGGGAATGCTGCACGATCCGGAGTTGTTGCTGCTTGACGAACCAAGCACAGGCCTCGACCCCGGGGCACGTCACGATCTGTGGCATTACTTGCAACAACTTCGCGACGAATCGGGCGTCACTGTCGTCGTCACAACGCATTTGATGGAAGAGGCCGAAAAGTGCGACCGGCTCGGCCTGCTGGATCATGGCCAGTTGATCGCTCTGGGAAGTCCGTCTGAACTGCGATCGGAAATCGGCGGCGACTGTCTGACAATCATCGCCGCAGAGCCAGACAAGTTGGCTCTGCAGATCCGTGATCGCTTTGCCGTCGAGTCACGTGCATTCGGCAACACGCTCCGCATCGAGCGAACTCGCGGCCACGAACTGCTCCGCGAATTGGTCGATGCATTCCCCGATCAAATCACATCCGTGTCACTCGGCAAACCATCGCTCGAAGACGTCTTCATCGCCAAAACCGGCCACCGCTTTTGGGAGGCCGAGAGGGCTGACGCGAAGTAGCTGCGGCAAATCAGCTCGCTTGTACCGCAATTCAAAATGAATACGACACCAACAAGTCCCCGACTTGTTTTGGATTGAGTCCGTCATATTTGAGGTCTTCATCCGCAGGAAAAATCGACTCTCCACCATTTGTGTTGAAAGTCGAACATTTCCCGCAGAGGCGCTGAGTTCGCGGAGAAAGCATCACTTCTGTGCTCTTCAAACTCTGCGGCCCCTGCGCCTCTGCGGGAAACCTTTTGGCAAATAACTTATTCCAACACAGATTGCGGAGAGCTGGAAAATCGAATCACCTGCCGATGGCAAAGCCGATCTGCGGATGAAGACAGACCAGACTTTACCTTCTTCCTTCTCCGCGTCTTCCGTGCTATCGGTGTCCAATATCTTCGGGCAGACTGAGTATTGGACACGGATCGCACGGAAGACACGGAAATGAAATGGGACCGGATTCCAGCAGAGTCCAGTCCCATTTCTCAGTGATTGGCAGAGTCCGAAACTACTTCGGCATCGGTAGCACAATGAGTGCGTTCTCGGCGAACGTTGCTTCGCCGGTTTTGCCGTTGATGCTGTACTTGATCTTTAGTTGCTTCACGGTGCTCGGAGCGGGGTCGCCGCCGAAGCTGGCGTTGTAGGACTCCGCTGCCAAGGTGATCAGCGGCAAGTCAGCGACCTGCTTTTGCACGATCGCGGTCACGTCCTTTTGAGTCGCTCCCGAACCGTATTCGGCTTTGATGATTTCGACTTTGACTTTTTCAAAGCCCGCTTTGCTCAGTTGTTCGCTGACGTTAATTCCCTTGGCACCGAGCTTTTGAGCAACGAGCAATGTTGTTTGCGTCGCGTCTTCTTTGAGTTCAGGAACCTTCATTAATTTGATGGCAAACTTAAGCGTCTCAACGCTCGGCTGAATGCGACAAACATCAAGGATCAGCTTTTGTTCTGACGTTTCCTTGCAAAGGTCAAACGCTTTTTGGCACATCTCGGCTCGTTGTTCGTCGGGCATCGCGAAGCGTCGTGCAAGGCTGATGTAACCCTTCAGGCCGCGGCTACGGAACTGAGCGGCTGGGCCGGTCTTGGCCAGATCGAGCAGGACCGGCGCAGCATCGAGGCTGGCCCACTTGCCCAAGACTCGGCTACCCGCGTCTTGAAGCTGCGGGTTATTACTTTTGGCAGCGGCACCAAGAGTCTTCAATGCCTTTTCACCGCCGACCTCGCCGAGGATCTCAAGCAGTAAAACCTTTGAGGCGGCGGGAGCTTTATCGAGTGCTGCGGTCAGTTCGGACGCACAGGCGTCGCGATCAGGCATCCGAACGCTGGCGGCCTTCAATGCTTGTTGAGCGGCTGCACCATCGTCGGCATGCTTAGGTGTCGTGGCTTGTGAGATCAGTACCCCCAAATTTTTGAGAGTGACAGTCTCGCCTAGTGCGACCAGCGCCGCTCCACGAATCTTGCCGTCTGAATTTTCCAGCGCCTTGATGAGAGCTGGAGTCGCTTCGATACGGCGCTGTCCGACGAGTTCGATCAAAAGTGGATACGCTTTTCCTTTGGCTTTTGGCAGTAGTGTGGCGATTTCTGCATTCACTTTCTCGCCTGGAAGATCAGCGAGTGTCGCTTTTGCGGCGAGTGCCAAGTCTTCGTCAGAATCAACGGCCGTTTCAAGCAGGGCGTTCAACGATGACGCATCGCCGACTTGGCTGAGGGATTTGATTGCGGCCAAACGAACGGGCTTCGGTCCGGTGATCGCGGCTTTCGAGATCGCTGCAACAACGACGGTTTCAGGGCGGTCAGCCATCGCCAGGATGATCAATGCGGCGCGATCGGGAGCAGCGGATTCCAATTCGGACGCGAGAGTTTTATCAACCTCACCTCCTGGAAACTCGCGAGCGACGAATAGGCCCACTTCAAACAGCTTGCGATCCTTCGAACGGAGTTGCTCGACCAACAACGGAATCCCGTCTTGCTTGCGGGCAAGAATTGCACCGCGAGTTGCTTCGACAATTCGTTGTTTCGGAAGTTCTGTCTTGCGAACTTCGTCATACAAAGCGACTGCGTCTGCCGACTTGCCTTCCGCGTGCATTCGTTCCGCGGCCACAACACAGCCTTCTGCCGCAGCCGATCGAATTTTAGCGGGACCATTGGTCAACGCTGGCCGCAAAACTTTCACCGCAGCATCGTTACCAACTCGTCCAAGAGCGATAGCCGCCGCTGAGGCGACATCTTCGTTTGTATCGCTCAGTCGCTTCGTCAGAATTTCGACCGAGCCTGCATCGCGACGAACACCGATCGAGTTCAGGACGCCAATCAATAGGTTCCCTTCGAGTGATTCAGATGCCTTTCGCAAGGCTTCATCGGAAGCGGTTCCTGGGATTGCTTCGAGCGCGATACGCGACCACGAAGCCAATTGTGGATCGGAGAGCAGCTTGGCGAGATCGCCGACCGATTCACTCGAGCCATCAATCGCCAGCTTCTTGCAGGCAATCGCCTTGTCTTGCGGTGGAGCGTCCGAACGCAAAATCGCGATCTGCTCTTTTTCTTTTTCTGGCGAGATTTTGAAAACGTCGGCTGCGCGAACCGAGGTCGCGGCAGCAAACACCAAAGAAGCTACAAAAACAAAACGCGAAAATCTTTGAGTCATGAGCATCGTTTCGGTCCTAATCGTTGAGGACGGTGTAATTGAAAGTAAGACAGCCACTCTTGGCCGTCGAACACGAGACGGGCAGTCAAAAGTAGGACGGGCAAGAGTGCCCGACTTACAGGATTACAGCCGCCACGGTTCACGGAGTGCTTCAGAACGCATCCGGTTGGCTTGTTCGTCGTCGATGAACGAATTAGTTTTGTTATCGAATTTGATCTGACGATTCAGGTAGAGAGCAATGTTGGCGGCATGGCAAGCAATGTGTGCGTTGCAAGCCGCGAGGGCGTTCGTCTTTGGTTGCGAGCGATTCTTGACACAGTCGAGGAAGTCACGCACGTGGAACGTGGCTGGGTAACCGCCAATTTCCAAGACAGTTCGGCCCGCAAGCAACTCTGGTGAGCTGAGCACCATCTTGCCGCTGTCGCCGGCTTCGACCCAACCGGTCTCGCCTTCAAATCGGACAGGGCAAGAACCGAGCGGAATCCAATCTTTTTCGCGGAAGATCAACTCCGTACCGTTCTCATACTTCGCGACAAGATAGCCATCTTTCGGCGGGTTGTATTCAATCGGTGGTTCGCAATCGCCCATCGCCCACTGGCAGAGGTCCACGCAGTGCGAACCCCATTCGAGCACTCCACCAGCACCAAAGGCACCGATGAACCCACCACCTTTTTCAAAGTGGAAGCCGTTGAGCAGCGCCTTGTTGAAAGGTCGCCACGATGCGGGGCCGAGGTATGTGTCCCAATCGACTTCGTCTTTCTTTGGTTCTTCTTCTGCAGGGAGCCAACCACTCAACATCGACGCCATTCCGGCAGGATGTGCGAAGACTTTTTTCATCTTGCCGAGCTTGCCGGTTCGAGCCAACTCACAGGCGAAGGCGAAGTGTGGCAAGTTGCGTCGTTGCGTTCCGGCTTGGAAAATTCTGCCGGTCCGTTTGATCGTGTCTCGCAGGATGAGGCTCTGTTCGATGTTCTTCGTGCATGGCTTCTCGCAATAAATGTCCTTACCGGCCTTGGCAGCAGCCATCGACATCGTGCAGTGCCAGTTCGGTCCGGTGGCAATCAGAACCGCGTCAATGTCGCTGCGGTCGAGCAGTTCGCGGTAATCGCGGTAAGTGTCACATTTTTCTGTTCCATATCGTGCATCAACCATCTTCTTGACGAGCGTTCGCCGAGCTTCTTTGACATCACAGACCGCAAGGAACTGCACATCGCTTTGTTCCAAGAAGCAGGTGAGGTCGTATTGACCTCGCCCACCGATACCGATGCCGCCGACGGTGATTCGTTCACTGGGTGCAGTCGCGCCGTCCAATCCGAGAGCTGAACTCGGAATAATCGTGGGAGCCATGACCGCAGCGCTTGCCGCAGAAAGTGCGGTTTTCAAAAACCGACGGCGTGGAAGTTGAGTAACCATATTCGACATGACTGCTTCTCCTGATCGAGTTGATCGCTGGGCCGACAGGACATGAACCACGCTGCAATGCGAGTTCTCCGGAAGGCTAGCAGCATATCCCCGCCCCCTTTACCGTTCCACGCTGGCAACTCGGTTGTCAAAAATTTTGATCCGGTGACGACTCCTTGGATGTGAATAGCTCAGTCAACGCGAAGTCGCATAACCGCACGCCGCAGACATGCGGATTTCGTCGTTACTGGGCCGATGACGCGCGTGCCTGCGGCGTGCGATCAATCAATAAGGGAGACACATGACAGAAAACCGTCAGCCAATTGCTCCGACCTTCGCCGACCTAGTGGCGTCACGGCAGCGGTGGATTGAAGAGACTCTTAAGCCGTGGTGTTTGGCCGCGCCCTGGAAGGAACTGTTTCAGGCTGAGCAAGACTGGCCCAATATCGCAGGCCAAGTTGACGCTCAAGGAACCTTGTGGGCGTGGGCGTGGAGTCGGTTTGAAGCACTCGCACACGAAGGCTTGCCGGGGATCGATGAAACGCATCCGCTAAGAGTCACCACGCGCGGAGGCCGAGTTCTCGAAGGTTATCCCGACAATCGTGAGAGCCGTCATGGCATGCTAAAACTCCTGTGCGAGACGCCGCCGGGAAGCGGAGATTACGAATTGTCGGATGCGATCTCGATTGATGAGATCACGACGATCGTCCGGCTTTGATTCTTTCAAAACAAGTGCTTGCATTCGTAGAGCACAATTTCATCGTGCTCGAATTGTGGCACGTTGAAAACTTGCCACACGTCGTGATGGACCTCAATCGTAAAACAGGAGTCAGCAAATGGCAGAAAACCGTCGAGACTTTCTATCCCGATCAGCAACACAGTTGGCGGCGATCGGTGCCAGTGCTGCGGTAGCTCAGGCACAGACTTCGGGAAGCAATGTCGAGAAGCCAACGACACCACCCGACGGAAAAGCGTGGCGAGTTGGTGTGATCTCTTCGCGAATCAAAGGGAAGCCGCAAAGAATCAACGGCCACACGTGGCACTTCGCGCAATACCTGCATCCGACCATTGATCTCAAAGTCGCTCAGAAGCATCTCGATCCCGGCAACCAAAAATACTTTGAGTTGATTGTCCGTAATCCAGCGGCCAACTTTGGGCTCCTGCCGTTTCCTGATACGCGAATCACACATTACTACGAACAAGACCCAGCAATCGCTCAACTCTTTGCCGATTCGTTTCCTGGAGTTCAAGTCGCAACGTCAATCGAAAAGATGGTCAACGAAGTCGATGCGATCTGGCTCGGTGACGCTTCTGGAACTGGTGACGATCACTTTGATCTGATCGCTCCCGGTTTGGCGAAAGGCTTACCGACTTTCTGTGACAAGCCGATCGGCGAGACGGTTGCCGGAACTCGCAAAATCCTGGAGTTCGCTCGCCAACACAAAGCACCGCTGATGTCCGGAAGCATCTTCAGCTACGAATGGGGCGTCGAAGAAGTTCGGCGACTCTTGGCGAAAGGTGACGTCGGTGAAATTCAATATGTCATCGCCAGTATGGCGGGAGGCTATTCGCTGGAAAGTTGGTTCATCTATGGGCAACATCCTTGTTGGTCGATCGTCACGCTGCTGGGGGCCGGAGTCGAAGCGGTCAGCTTATACGCTCGCGGCACTTCGGCTCACGGACTGGTCACGTATCCCGATCGAGCCCCCGCCGAGATTTGGTACGGTCGCCCGGATATGTCGCACAGCTACAACGAAACCAGCGTCCATTTCACGAAAGGTCTTTATCGTTACGGCCCACCTATCGAAGGAAACTTCTGGTTCGGCCACCACTACGAGATGTTTAGCATGGCCCGCACCTTTCGCGAAATGATCCGCACTCGCACAGAGCCAGTCTCACACGAGTCAATCCTCGCCGTCACCGCCATGATCTACGCCGGCGCGAAATCACTCACCGAAAAGAGTCGCCTAGTATCGCTTGCGGAAGTGCTGGTTTGATTGAACGTATTTATGAGCCGTCGTTAGCACAACGCGTAAGCGAGTCGCCTAGTTGTAGTCCACTCGCTTGTGTGCCGTGCTCAACGAACTGGGAGATGACACCTGATGTTTGCGACAACGCGTTGGAGTTTGGTGCAAGCGGCGGGTGGGGAGCGATCGACGCCGGCACGGGAGGCGTTGGGGGTGCTGTGTGAGACGTATTGGTTTCCGTTGTATGCGTTTGCTCGACACCGTGGCTTGTCGCCGGAGCAGGCGGAGGATCGGACGCAATCGTTCTTTGCTTTCGTGTTGGAAGGGAATGTCATCTCGCGAGCGGATCGTCAGCGAGGTCGCTTTCGATCGTTCTTGTTGAAATCGCTCCAGAACTTTTTGATGACCGAGCAACGACACGATGATGCCCAGAAGCGAGGCGGTGGCCGAGTCATTCAGTCGTTTGATGTGACTCAGGCTGAGAGTCGGTATGTGCATGAGCCGGTCAGCCATGAGACGCCCGAACGATTGTTCGATCGGCAATGGGCGCTGACTGTTCTGCAAACAACTCTCAACAAACTCCGAGCGGAATATCATGCCGAAAGTCGAGGCGATCTTTGTGAATCGCTCGAACCGCATCTGCATGGCGACGAAAATCGTTTGCCGTACGTTGAGTTGGTCACTCGTTTTGGACTCAGTGAAGAGGCCGTCAAATCCGCCGCACATCGAATGCGCCGGCGCTATCGCGAACTGCTGCGAGCGGAGGTTGCTGAGACTCTGACTGCCCCCAGTGAGGTTGATGACGAACTGCGAAGTCTGATGGAAGCAGTCGCGACGTCGAGTTCGACATAAGCAATCTCCAGCCACCCCTCCGAGCTTGTCTCGGTGGAAGCGGGCTTTTGCACTAGCTGCGACCGTTCTTCAAATCAAATTTGTCGTAGTGCGAAAGCCTGCGAGCCACTGAGGCGAGCTCAGTGGGGTGGTACGACGGGAGACTAATGCGATTCAAAGTAAATATATGGAGCGATCGCTGCTGCGATTTCTGGGCGGCAGAGATACTCCGGCCAACTGTGATGATGGCCGATCTGCGGCGTGACGTTGAGTTCGCCGACTTGGCATTCGTACTCGCCCAGATGACGCCGGTCGCGGCGAGTGAAACCGGCTCTCGCTAACGATCGAGCTGAGAAGGGATGCCGAAACGGATACAAGGCAAGAGCGAGATCACGATCGTTTCGCAGATTGAGCAGGCATTCCGCTCGATTGAGCGCACTGCAATAACGCTCGTCTTGATTGAGCCAATCATGATCGATCGCTGCGGCAGCAAAGACGACTCGAATTCGGTTGCCACAATCTGTTGGATTCCAACGAGCTTGTTTCTGCACCGCGCCGCCACCGAGGAGATGCAATGCAGAGGAAATCGTTCGGGCACCTTGGCTGTGTCCTAAGAGACTCACCGGATTGTTCGGAGGCAACGCACCGATGAGGTCTGCAAGATAAAAACCGTTTCGCTCGGCTCGACGTCCCAAGATGAAGAAGTCCACGCCAGGAACAGGACTCGTGAACGCGTTATCGGAGGCGAGCGTACAAATCCCTTCGCTAGGCCATGTGAAGTAAATGAAATTCAGCGGCACTTGTGGGCATGGGCAGCGCAGCCATTGATAGGTTTGCTCTGCATCCTGCCAAACGTCTTGCCAACGCCTGAACGCTCCGTGAGCGAAGATGCAAACCGGAGCTCCCGGAATCAGTGATCCGAGCAACTCTTCAAAACAGACGGGATGCACTTGGCAATCATGCGAGACGCCATGACACATGAATCGACATGACGGAACGCAGCGATGCTTCGCTTGCGAGCAGCATCGAGAGCTGACGACCCAATATTTGACCATCGGTCCTACGACGGGTTGGGTCATGCCCTGATTCGGCAGTGGAATCAATGGCGTTTGTGCTTCGACATTCGGCCGATGACGCGATGAATTCGGAGAGACTCCAGGCACGTAATCTTCATCCAGAGACTCAACCGGTGACTGCAGAGGGCGGAGCACTCGCTGCTTTGGGAATTCAGGAAGCGATTGTGAGTCTTGCGGTTCGCCAATCTCGCCGTTCAGCGTCGGATTCAGTTTGAGTTTCAAGGGCGCGATGTCTGAAGGATCAGAATCATCAGCGACGATGCTCGGACTGAGTGTCGCTCCGAGGCTCGGTGCATTCACATTAGGGATGCGGGGAGAACCGTCGTTCGTTAGTTGCTTCGCGTCGGGCTTAACAGGTTGGTCTGCGAGTTCGGGCGATTCCTCATCTGGCAGATCCGCTTCGAGCGGTGCGAGCAGGCGTCGCTCATCAAGTTCGATTGGTGGCGATGACTTCGGCAGCTTCGGTTCGGATTCCGAAGGAGCTTGGTTAGCAGTTTCCGGCTTTGACTCTTCGGTCGTCGTTTCGTCAGCGGGCAATTCAGTGACGTCAATGATGACCGCACGCGGAATCTTTTCCACGATAGGTTCGGTGCCCAACAGCCGAGGCAACCAGATTAGTGTTGCGAGCCCAGCCAATAGCCAAGTCATCCAGGCAGCAAGACGTGTGTGTGACATAAACATGACATTACTCAGGCAGACAGTTTCCAAAATCAGCCGAACACCTTGGCTGGAGGGCTCCTGCCCGTTGGGTCATCTGCTCCGTCGCCGGGGAAAGCACTGATGACCTCAAGCTTCCTGGCTACACGCGATGAACGTTATCGACGTGTTGCTTTTCAAAGCGGTGAGATTCCAGACGATTGCCGAGCATGCAGTTATGACGGTTCAAGCATTTTCTGCCGGTCGCGACACGTGCGCGATCTTTGCTTCTGAACGACGAAACGAGCGATCAAAGTTCAACCGAGATCGTGCTGAACCTACCTCACGAATGGCGCTGGCGACTGAGCCGATTGGCGATGATCGGCTCAGTCGCCAGCGATCATTTCTGTCGTATGGATCGTGATAGCTATAACGCTTCCAATTGGGCACTGCTTGCCACCTGTGAGCCGAGACGCCGCTGAATCAATGAGTTGCTACAGCACGGCTGGCTAGTTCATCGCATTGCAGAAATGGGCTCTCCGCCATTCGTGTTGGATGACAAAATGAGCGGCAAGGCGCAGCCGCCGGTAAAGAAAATCACCGGCGGCTAGCGCCCAATGGCACTTACTTTAAAAGACACTTGAGTTTGGCACGGCGTTTGCGCCCGGGAGAAAGACCTCTTGGAAGGGAGTCATTCTGGCATGGCGGCGAGAAAAAAGGTTGAGGTTGCGGTCGATCCTGCGCGGGATGC
>JAPLNX010000061.1 GCA_026400935.1 Planctomycetia bacterium
ATTTCACACTCCCTTTGGCAATCCAAGGCTTCAGGTCGAAGTCCCAAGGATCGTTCCGAACGGTCCAGGCATACTGGCCATTGGCGTCTGGATACGAATAGCTGGACTCCACCCAGCCTTGAGTCAGCGAACCGATGGGTGAGGTGTCGCGAGAGAAATACGCGATCGGGAATGCGAGATAGCCCGGCTGCATCAAGATCGAGTGAATGACCGCCGCCATCGTGGGCAGTTCCAATAGACGCGGGATGCCATAAGAAGTGTCCGGGTAAAAATTAGCGGCGAATCGGATGCGAATCAGTGACTTCATCACGACCTTTGGCAAGCCTCATTGAAGTGAGGCTTGTGGACTGAGTATTTCAGATGACTTGTGGACGTTTCTGCCGATGACAGATAAGTTGGGGCTGATCCATTGCAGTGGTTTGTCGGCAAGTCGCTGATATTGAGGAGTCGGATTGATGCTGAGCTTTTTTGATCCAGGTAGTCGCGGTTCGCGCAGGGACTTTTTGCGAATCGGCGGATTATCGTTGGGTGGCCTGACGCTGAGCGATTACCTCCGAACGATGTCGAGTGCGGCAGGAAAATCGGTGATGACCGACAAGTCGGTCGTGTTCCTCTTCATGCATGGTGGGCCGAGTCAGATCGAGACGTTCGATCCAAAGATGACTGCTCCGACGGGTATTCACAGCATCAACGGCGAAGTACAGACCGCGTTACCGGGTGTCACGTTTGGAGCCACGTTTCCGAAACTCGCTCGCTTGGCAGACAAGCTTTCCGTTGTGCGGTCATTCGTGACCGGCGACGGCAATCACGACATCAAGCCGATCGTCAGTGCGGACAGTCTGAAAGCGAATTTAGGGTCGTTGTTTACTCGCGTGGCGGGGACCGTGAATCCGCAAACCGGGATGCCAATGAATGCGGCGCTGTTTCCGCAGTCGGTCGACGGGAATGCTCAACCGATGCAAGCGGGGTTCGGACGATTCACTGACTCCGGTGCGTTAGGTTCGGCCTACGCTCCGTTTACGCCCGGCAGTGATGGGCCGTTTCAACAAAGCTTAAAGCTGACACTGCCGCGTGAGCGACTGGATGATCGTCGCCAACTTCGCTTGGAACTTGATCGCATCCGTCGCACCGTTGATGTACGCGGGCAGGCGGACGGACTTGATAAATTTCAGGAGCAAGCACTCGACACCATTCTGCGTGGAGTGGCGGATGCATTTGATCTGAGCAAAGAGGATCCGAAAGTAGTTGCTCGCTACGACACCGCGCCGCTAATTCGGCCCGATGATGTCGATAAGAAATTGAACAACTACAAGTTCTATGTTGATCACACGCAGACCTTGGGCAAGCTGATGTTGTTGTCGCGGCGCTTGTGCGAAGCCGGCTGCCGCTTTGTCACGGTGACCACCAATTTTGTGTGGGACAATCACGCTGATGTGAATAACGCGGGAGTCGAAGAAGGGATGAAGTACTGCGGCGTGCCGTTCGATCATGCGATTTCCGCATTCTTAGAAGACGTGGAAGCTCGCGGCCTGAGCGAAAAAATCTTACTGGTTTGTTGCGGCGAGATGGGGCGTACTCCGCGGATTAACAATCGCGGTGGTCGAGACCATTGGGGGAATCTGGCTCCGCTACTGTTATCCGGAGGCGGCCTGCCGATGGGACGGATCATCGGACAATCCAGCCGAGATGCGGCCGAGCCGTTGTCAGAGAAGGTGACAATCAAGAACCTCATCGGCACGGTCATGCATACGTTGCTTGATCTTGGTGAAGTCCGCTTGCAGCGCAGTCTTCCGTTTGACCTGGCGCGTGTCTTCTCTGATTACGAACCGATCCCTGGACTGCGGGTCTGAGACGTCTGAGAGATTTGCTGGCTCGTATGCAACTAGGAATCAACCCAGCTAAACTCACTCGGCCTGCGACACCGTTCGTCACTGATTCGCAGCGAGTAACCCACCTTCCAATGAGGCCGACCATGTCCCGACGTTATGTTTTCAACCTGTGCGTGATTTGCGCTAGCTCAATGTTTTTACTGCCCGCGTGGAGTGCAGCTCCCCAAAAGATCGTCGAAATTGCAACAGTCGATGATCTGGTGGCGGAGATCAATTCCAAGGTCGATTTCCTCAACCAACAATTGGTAAACGCTGATTCCTTCGCGAAAGCTCAAGAGAAGAAAGAGATCAATCAAGCCGCCGGTGTGATCGCCTGCATGGCTCAAGCGATCGTCGAGCATCCTGATGCCGCGAAGGCCAATTTCAAAGCGGCAGATTTGCGTGACGCGGCTGTTGCGCTGCGCCCTGCAAAATCGTTTGACGAAGCCGCGAAGCTCGTTGTTGCACTGAAAGAGGCTCACTCTGGCAAGTCCGCTGGAACGGCGAAGCCTGACGCTGAATGGAACAAGTTGACGGGCATGGGCCGCATGATGGAAGAAATCAATAGCCGCTCATCCACAATTCGTCGCGGACTGCGACGTCTGCAAAAACCGGAGGAAACCGCTCGTGATTGCACGACCCTCGCCGTGCTCGCACTTGCGATGGAAATCGATACTCACGAAGTCCACGACAAAGATCAGTTGCCGCTTTGGAAGGAACTCTCCGTGAAGTATCGAACCGAAATGACCGCAATGGCCAAGGCCGTGCGAGCCAAAGACATCACAAAGGCGACCGAGCACTTCACCGCTGCCAATGAAGCTTGCAACAAATGCCACGAGCAAATTCGGGACAAAGGAAAGTAACCGAAAAGTTACCTCGTAAGATCAACCGCTGATCGAAACAAACAGAAGCACCAATAGAATAACTACGGCGAAGTATCACGCCTGCCGAAGAACTCTGCTCGATACAAAATGAGGTCCGCACATGTTTGGTTCAACGTTTTCTCAGCGGTTGATCATCGTTGCTGTTCTGATTGCGAACGCCGCCCCGCTTTTGGCTCAAGGGCGTGGCCGTACCAACGGCACGGTCAAAATCGGAGCCAATGGACTCAACACACAACAGATTCAACAGCAGCTTCAAAACATTGCCACCCAATTGAAGCACGCGGAGAAGCCGCTAAAAGAGGTGAACGACAAAATCGCCGAAGAGCGACGATCGTTTCAAAAAGCGGAACTGGAGCACAAGCAGAACATCAGAGACCTCAGCCAAGCCAAAAAGCTCGCTGAAGAAGACTCCAAGAACCTGCCAGAATTAAAAGCGGCTCAAAAGAAGATGACGGAGGCTAACGACCAATTATCCTCCGTTCGTAAAAAAGTGATCGAGTCGCTGACCAAGGACAAAGAAGAATATCGAACAGCCGTCAAATCTCACGAAGAGGCTGTTGAGGAACAAAAAGCTCAAAGCGGAGTCGACATTGCCATCGAAACCAGGAAGAACCTTGCAAAAAAAGTTTCTGACTTGTCTCTGCGCCGCAAAGCCATTGAAGATGTTGCGATGGCCGATAACTCAGAAGCCAAGGAGTTAACATCAAAACTCAAGGAGGCCACCGCTGAAGTTGCCGCAGCGTCTAAGAAAAAGCACGATCTCATCGAAAATGATCCGAAGACCGCTTCTGCGAAAGTCGGTTTCCAACGGACGCGCGACGCACTCAAAAAAGCCAAGGCCGACTTAGACCAAGCCGAGAATGAGCACGGTCGCATCCAATCGCAATTGCAGGCGCTTCACAATCAGCAAGCGAACCTACAATCGCAGCAACAACTCATGCAAAAAATGCAGGGCAACAAGGGCAACTACAACGGCAAACGCTAGTCTCGCCATCGATTGAGCGAGCACAGTACCTCTCAACGAAAGCTGCGATCTTCCGGTTGCGCTGCGACGCAACGGCTTTTGTGGCAAACATTGATGGAGGCCGGTAGCCTACGCCGCCAGTGTGGATCGCAAAATCAACCAACTTATTCCTGGAAACCGGCAGCCTACCGTCGGACTACAAACACCATGACCGCAACTCTGCCCGCTGCTGTGAATCCTCCTCGACGCATTCTGATGGGCCCTGGCCCCAGCGACATTCATCCTCGTGTTTGGGCCGCGTTGGCCGCGCCGACCGTTGGGCACTTGGACCCGTACTTTCTGCAAATCATGACCGAAATGCAGTCGATGTTGCGTCAGGTCTTCCGCACGACGAATGAATTGACGTTGGCTGTCAGCGGCACCGGCAGCGCGGGAATGGAAACCTGCGTGGTCAATTTGATCGAACCGGGCGACAAGATGGTCGTCTGCGTGAACGGCGTCTTTGGCGGACGTATGGCCGACGTTGCAGGCCGAGCAGGAGCGCAGGTCACCGTCATTGAGCGACCATTCGGTGAAACATTTTCGGCCGCTGAAATCGCTGAGGTCGTTAAGCGGGTGCAGCCGAAAGTCCTCGGAATTGTTCATGCCGAAACATCAACCGGCGCGTGGCAGCCGTTGGAAGAGATTTCCAAGATCGTTCACGAGGCCGGGGCGTTGCTGCTTGTGGACTGTGTGACATCGCTGGGTGGTGTTCCGCTCGAAGTCGATCAGTGGGGTTTGGATGCCGTCTATAGCGGCACGCAAAAGTGCCTCAGTTGCCCTCCCGGTTTGGCTCCGGTCACGTTCAGCCCGAAGGCGGTCGCCGCGATTGAAGCTCGCAAGACGAAGGTCGCGAGCTGGTATCTCGACCTAACCATGGTTCGCAACTATTGGGGCCAGTCACGTGCGTACCACCACACCGCTCCGATCAACATGAATTACGGCCTGCACGAAGCGCTGCGGTTAGTGCTCGAAGAAGGTTTGGAAGCACGTCACGCGCGGCACATGAAGAACCACAATGCCCTGAAGGCCGGGCTCAATGCGATGGGACTGCAACTCGCAGTCGCCGAAGGCCAACAACTGCCGATGCTCAACGCGGTCTTGATTCCGGACGGGATCGATGATGCAGCCGTGCGCGGACAACTTCTCAATGAATTCGGTATCGAGATCGGCGGCGGGCTCGGCCCGATGAAGGGAAAGACTTGGCGCATTGGCCTGATGGGCGAAGCGAGTTCTTCACGCAACGTGCTGCTGTCTTTAGCCGCTCTGGAGCGTTGCCTGACCGATCGTGGATTCAAGCTGACACCGGGAGCGGGAGTGGCGGCAGCGAATGGGTTTTATGCGAAGGGTTGATTGAGGGTGTGAGTCACTCTACGTAGCCGTCATCGCTCCGCGTGACGAGCCGGTTGCTCACCAGCACACATTGAAACGATCAGCTCGTCACACGGAGCGATGACGGCTAAGTACCAACGGCGTCGCCGCGATACTTTCATGGGAGGAAATCTGATGCGATCACTTTGGCTCGGATGCCTGTTTGTTTTCGTGCTTGCGACGCGATCGGTTGTGGCGGCGGATCCTATTGAAATTTCGGAGCCTGAATCAGACGCGAGAATTCGATCGATTCGCAGTCACGTGCAAGTCACAGGCGAGCAGATGACTCCAGGTGGTGGGGGGAAGGTCATACCGCTGAAGTTGAGTCTGGATGCTCAGTATCGGTTTCTTGAGCGACGTCTGAGCGGTGCTGGCCGAGACGCCGAGACGCTGCGATCGGTTCGACTTTATCGCTTCGCGAACTCGGAGATCGAAGTCACTCCGGCAGATGCACCTGCCGGAGCACCGCCGAAGAAATCGACACTCAAATTGCCGGAGACGAAACATCTGATCGTCGCCCAAGGGCGACGCGAGGGACCATTTCTATACAGCGCAACTGCGACGCTGACATTCGACCAACTCGACTTGATTCGCACTCCCGGAGACAGCCTTGCGCTGCTCGGATTCTTGCCGCGTGAAGCAGTCAACGTCGGCGATACGTGGAAGCCTGAAAGCTGGGCCGTCCAAATGGTCTCTGGATTGGAAGCGATGCTCAAAGGTGAGATCACTTGCAAGCTCGAAGAGTCGACCGACGCAATCGCGCGAATCACGTTTACGGGTTCAGCCGAAGGAGCGACAGTCGGTGCTACTTCGGGGATTCAACTCGTTGGCGAACTGACGTTCGATCGCCTACAGAAGCTTGTCAGCAAAGCGCGAATCAAGCAAACCGAGAAACGTTCCGTCGGTGCCGTGAGTCCCGGATTTGAAGTGACCGCGAACGTGGTAATTGAACGGTCACTGGCCGAAGAAACCAATGATGCCAAGTTGCTCAGCGATTCGGCGGTCGCCGATATCCCCGTCGAACCCGCTCCGGAAATGCAGTTCTTGCGCTTCGAGTCATGGGGCCTGCGGTTTTATCACGATCGCAATTGGCATCAGTTTCATCAGACCAAAGAGACGGCGATCTTCCGCTTGATGGAACAGGGAAGCCTCGTCGCGCAGGTCAATGTCTCACCGATCCCCGCAGCGGTCGTCGGCAGTCATACGCCCGAAGACCAGTTCCTCGCCGACATTCGGCAGTCGCTCGGCAAGAAACTGAAGGCAGTGAAGAGCACCGAACAACTTCCCGCACGCAACGCAACCGATCGACGATATCTCCTACGAGTGATCATTGAGGGCGAAGCGGACGGCGTCCCCATGACGTGGCACTACTACCTCTGTGCCGCGCCAACCGGCCAGCAAGTCGCGTTCGTGTTTGCTATCGAAACTAAACAATTGGAAAAGTTCGGCAACCGCGACCAGACGATCGTTCGCTTGCTGGAATTCGTGACAACCCGCCAAGCTCAGAAGTGAGCCAAAGTAGTCCAGTCACTCCGTGACTAGAGCCTTCGAGACAGTCACAGAAATTTTGTTGGACGAGCAAGAGTGCCCGTCGTCCACAAAGCGACGGGCAAGAGTGCCCGTCCAACAGCCAGCGGTTACTTAAGCGGTTGCCATCGTCGGTAACTCAGGGCTGACGTTCGTCAGATCAATTACCGCTCCCAACATACGAGTTGGCGTGCCGTTATTGGAGCGAACGATACTGGCCTTCACGAGGAACAGTGGCGACGTCCCATCGCGATGTTTCGCTCGGTGCAGCGTCTGGAATTTGCGAGCACCATTCTTCACTGCCTGATCGAGGCTGGTAGTGACTCGTTCATAGTCATCCGGGTGGATGTGGCTCAGCCAGGTTTGCAGCGAGTCGGGAAGTTCATGCGCGTTGTAGCCGAGCATCCGTTTGAAGATCGGCGACAAGTACAGTTCGTGTGAATGGAGCGGCCAATCGAAAACACCGATCTCGGCTTCTGCCAAGACGAGCGTATTCCAATCGTCGAGCGCTTCAAGCTCGGCGATGGTTTGTTCAAGTTCGGCCTGCGGATGATAAGCACTGGGGGCGATCATGTGCGGCCCTTTCGAGAGCGTGGCACCCTTGGGTTGGGAGTGACGTCAGAGAGAGGCTCATTAAAGCGAGGTTCTTTCGGAACGCAGCGCTGCAAGGCCATCTACTGCGAGTTTTTTGCGAAGGTCGGTCAATCGGCGGGATTGTTGCGGATGTGTCAGTGCATCCGGTTGTTCCGATTGTTGTGCTTCACCGGGGTTTCGTGAACCTTCGCAGGAACTCATCGCAAATCCATCGAAACCAAAGTCACTCCGCCTGGTTCAATACACTCTGTGATGTTGGCAGCAAGAAAAACCGGCGGGCCAATCGTCGGGGCACGGCATGAAAGACTTCATTAACTATTTGGTTCCCAGGACCTTGGTTCTCGCCGCAGTGTTGTTCGCCTTGAAATCCACCGTATGGCCGACCATGAGCCTGCCATTTCCTGTGGCTTTCAGGTTTGAGCCTGTTTGGCGAGCGACCGCCGCCCTCAAACAGACGTTGACCGATTCGGCGACCGGTCGATCGAGGTCGGAAATCGTTGAGTCAGCTGGCTCCCGCAGTGACAGTCCCTTCGAAGCATCGGACGATCCATTCAGAATCGAAATCAGCCCCGCGGGCTCTGAGGCGAAGAAGCTACCGAAACCCAAACGCTCGGTCGCGAACGGTGGGTTCATCGCAAAGGAGCACAACCTGCGTCGCTCGATCAACCGGGAATGATCCCCGGTTCGATGGGGACTCGCAGCGACCTCGTGCGCTGCGAGGCCGCTTTGCGTTCAAGTTCTCTTGAGGCGGGCTTCGCGTGCAACCCAACTGAAGCGATTTCAAAGTTGTTTGCGAAAGTCCGATACTCCTTCGGAGCAAAGTCAGAAAGTTCTCTGACCTCCAAAATCTTCTCACAAAAACAAGACGTTCAGCGTTTGCAGAGCAGAACGGAGCTTGTCGAGCACAGCCTCGATCAATCGCTCGCCAACAAATCGGACAGCGCCAACTTTTGCGTGAGATGCACGACGTCTGGTTCGACGAGCACCGCAGCAAACAACTCTGCAACGATGCCCCGCCCGCCTACAAAGAGATCCAAACCATCATGCGAGCCCAACGCGACCTGACCGCGATCGTCAGCGAACTACGTCCGGTGTTGGCCTACAAGCAATGAGAGACTTTGATCGTTTGGACTGACGATTTCACCTGGGAAATCGTCGGTCCTTCGTTCATCGAATGACGACGTCACCGCTTCAATTACGATTCTCAACGCAACTTGGTCAGCAACACATCGAAGTCGAAAGTGAAAGAGGTATCGATCAAGTGATAGGTCTCTAAGAAGCCATCGGAGATGGTATTGCGACCGTAACCTGGATTGATGATGTTGATATCTGAGCCGCCGTCGAGGGTGTCGTTGCCTGCGTCGCCGAGCAGCGTGTCATCGCCAGTATCTCCGCTCAGCGAGTCATTGCCTGACGAGCCGACCAGGATGTCGCTCCCTTTGCCGCCGCTGACCGTGTCGTTGCCGTTGCCACCTCGAATGGCGTCATCACCATCAGAGCCTTGCAGATGATCATTGCCGTCTCCGCCGTCGATCACATCGTTGCCGGAGCCGCCATCAATGATGTCGTTCCCAGCGTTGCCCATTAGAGTGTCGTCATCGTTTCCTCCAGTCAGCGAATCGGTTCCATCGCCGCCGATTAAGAGATCACGTCCATCACTACCGTTGAGCAAGTCGTTCTTCGATCCACCGAGCAAAGAGTCGTTTCCTTCGCCACCATCGAGCGTCACCGGGCCAATCGTGAAGCTCGCCGCATCGAGCCGATTGCTTCCGGTTCCACCGGTCAACCATGCCGTTTCCATCGAAGTGAGCGAGTCTGATCCTAAGCCGATCAACGCCGCGTTGGTGATTTTGAAGCTCACATCACCGGTTTCTTGCAGTTGATTCGTGCCGAAGCCTCCTTCGAGACGATCATTGTCCGCACCACCAGACAGCGTGTCGTTGCCGAAGTTGCCAATGAGCGAATCCAAACCGCCGCCACCGTTGAGCGAATCGTGACCGCGTCCACCGAGCAGCGTGTCGTTCCCGCCTGTTCCCGACAGAGTCACTTTGCCGGTGAACTTCGATGCGTCCAACCGATCCCCTCTCTCGCCACCAGTCAGCACCGCTTCCTCAAAGTTCAACAGCCTGTCTCGACCGAGTCCACCAGACAGAGTTGTGTCCGTCAGCTTCAACGAGAACGCCGCCGCCAGATTGCTCGCCGCCGATTCCACCAGCCGATCGTTCCCACCCACGCCCCCATTCAGCACATCATCTCCCGCCCCGCCACTGATGACCTCACTGAACTCCGCCGACCCCGTGATCCGGTCGTTCCCCGCATTTCCATTCAACACAATGCTCGTCAACGCCGAATACAATCGCCGCGACAACCCCGTGAGATCAATCACATCATTCCGAGACCCACCATTGATCGTCAGTGAATGAACCACCGCCGGATCAATGTCCGGCTGAATCACATCCCCAACCTTCACCTGCAAATGCCCGTTCTTCAACACCGTCGCCGTCACCATCGTGTTGCCGCTGCCCGAGTAAACCAAGTCATGGTCATCATCCCGAATCGTGCCAATTGCAACTGCCTTTGCCAGCGGGACTCCACCGATCGGATTCGAAAGAGTCACCGCGAATCGTTCGTTGGCTTCAAGCGTCGCATCACCCGAAACATAGATCGTGATGGTTTTGGTTTTCTCTCCCTCCTCAAACGTCACCGTCCCCGACGGCAGCGTCCCACCAAAGTCATTCGCGTCCGCCGGAGCATTTGCATAACCGCGAACCACGTAGTCCACGCTTACAAAGCCATTCGCATTACCGTCGCGCGTCACCGAAAACGTGAAAGGCGTCGTTCCAGAGTTTTCTTCCACGCGATTGGCGTTACTTACGGAAATCGAAACGCGGCCCAATTGGTTCAACAGTATGCTCACGCTGTTGTAACCCGTGTTAGCGACGGCAAGGTCAGTATGGCCATCACTATTAAAGTCTCCAGAAGCAACAGAGCGTGGGTACAATCCCACGGTCAGCGCGTATCAAAGTTGTTGACCTGTTAGGACTTCCGCAAGGAAGTCGTCGTTCCAGCCGGCTATTTGCATTTTGCCTCGTAGGCTTTCTTTGAGCGGATGGTGTTTGAGTCGCGTGATGGCGAAGCGGC
>JAPLNX010000279.1 GCA_026400935.1 Planctomycetia bacterium
CAGGATTTCCAGTTGCCGCTCCGTCGCCTCAATCCGCACTGCCTTCCTTGGCATCGCACCACCCTCCGTTAAAGGTGATGCAGTAATGACACAAACTCGCTTTTTATGGAGGATCAATTCTCGGTCGTGGTACTAGCGTCCCAGAATAAACACTCGGCAATGTTTGAACTGATTGAAAGTGACCAGTCCCATCATTCTTCAAGATCTTGGTACCTCCAAAGTCCATTAGCCAGATGAGGCAGGCATCCAAATCTCCGTCTCCGTCTAGATCTCCTAAGACGACCGTTCTGGCCTCATCGACGGTAACGGGAGTGTTTTCCAAATCGGGAAATATTTTCAGGCTATTCGCGAATTTCCCGTGCCCATCGTTGAACCAAATCGTGGATTTATCGACATCAGCGACAATGGCATCGACTGATGCCATCTCCGTTCAGATCACCCAAATCAACTCCGGTTGTAAGCTCCCCAGGCAATCGTTGACCGCTGTCTGTGAAGTGCCCATCGCCATCATTGAACCACACTTGAGACGGTTGATCGTATTCCGTCACAAAGGCATCGAGATCTCCATCGCCATCCAAGTCGCCCAACTTGATCCCATACGAAGTGCCGTATCCGAGGCCTTGGTGACTATTTGCAAAGTGCGCGTGACCGTCATTCAACCAGACTTCGTTAAAACCTCCGTTGACGAGGCCGCTGCGAGCATCCATTGCGACGATCAAATCGAGGTCACCATCACCATCAATATCTCCTAAGCTCGCCTGTGTGACTCTGTGACTGAATTTGATTGGTTGGCCAACGGTGAAATTCCCCTGGCCGTCATTGAGCAGCACAACCCCATTCGAGACAGCGTCAATCGTTCCGTTACCGTCGAGATCACCGAGGACAACTGACGCAGAGGCAGGAAGCACTCGGCCATCCACAAAGGTTCCCGTACCAGTGCTTCCCATCGCGCCGGAAGCGGACATCAACGCGCGAATCTCAAGTGATTCAATGCGTCGTGCCGAAGGTTTGCGCCCCGAACGCTGCCGACTTTTCCCTTGCCAACTGGACAACCAGCTTTGAATCAGCATCCGCCACTCCTTTGACGCACGAGGCTAAATCGCTCCGATCGCCACCACGTCCAACGCGCCATCGCATACCGGTCTTCAACTAAAATTTGCCAGCCATTCTGAATGAACCTCGTTATGGCCGGATTTTGTCGGCGAATCGTTTCAGCCAATTGATTGATCGCATCTGCTGCACCCTGATGGCGATTTGTAAAGTCCACCAGCGCGAGGTATCGCCGAAGATGGCTCCATCCGTCAACCAGAGTTTCGCACCTCCGTCGCCGCAAGCTGCCAGCTTGCAGCTCGTCATGGCCGGTCTCCTGGTGTGCGGAACAGTGTTCGCGTGCGGCTTGGATGTATGTTATTGGTGGTTGGTGGAAATCGTCTCGTGGTTCATCAGGCAAGGAAGTCGAAGATGTCACGGAATAATCCCAAGGTATCGCCAGAAGTGACGTTGGAGCTGGTGAATTTGGCTCGGCAGATGAGGCGGCTGGTCTATGAGGGTGACGGGGTTCCGGAGTGGGGGACGAAGTTTTCGCAGATTGAGGCGGAGGCGTTGGAAGTGGGGCGGGAGTTGTCGCGGTTGATGATGGAGCAGGCGGTGGGTGAGCAGTCCCAGCGAGTCCCGTCGTCCCCTTTGGAGGCGGCGGATTCGGGGGAACCGGCCGCCGTGATTGGGACGGAGCCGTCGGTGCTGGAAACGACGGCTGGCGAGGTTCAGTGGAAGCAGCCCAAGCCCCGCTTGAGTAAAGCTCGCTGTTGTGGATGACTATCGCGTTCGCCCTTCATCCTCTCTCATCGGTCGGCGGGCGAACTTGATTCCCTCAGGCCCAGGCGCTGGGCGTTGATGTGGATCAAGAGTTGTCGCCGAGCTTGCAAGAGAAGGTCGCGCTGGTCGGCGAGTTATTGAAGTCCTTTCCGCAGGCAGCCAGCGCGGTGGATCAGTTGCTGGGGCTGACGATCGGGCGGATGCGCTTCGAGCGTGTCACGGAGCGGATCGGCGGCGAGCGTGTCGCGGAGCGTGATCGCGATGCGGAGCAAATCGCGCAGTTGCGGGCGTGTTGCTAGTACCACGACCGAGAATTGATCCTCCATAAAAAGCGAGTTTGTGTCATTACTGCATCACCTTTAACGGAGGGTGGTGCGATGCCAAGGAAGGCAGTGCGGATTGAGGCGACGGAGCGGC